>NZ_CP082273.1:320648-641296 GCF_019880385.1 Nocardioides coralli | reverse complement strand
GGCTGGCCGAGCCGGTGGACCCGCTGCTGGTGCCCGAGCAGGTGGGCTACGCGTTCTCCCGCGGCGGCCGCAACTTCCAGCGCATCGGGCTGCCCGGCGCCGGGGAGGCGACGGCGCGGGTGTGGGACCAGATGGCCTGAGCGTCGTCAGCCGATGATCGACCGCTTGGCGTCCTCGGCCTGCGCCTTGGCCTCGTCCACGAGCGCCTTGGCGTCGTCCGCAGCCTGGGTGGCAGCCTCGACCGCCTGCGGCCGGGCGACGGGCCCGATGATCCGGTTGGTGTCGTTGACAGCACGAGCCGACGTACCCCCTCCTTCGGCGAAGGCCGAGGTCACCGTCTTGACGGCCTCGGTGAACTCGCCGGGGATCAGCAGGTAGCCGTTCCCGTTCTCGGTCAGCCGCGGGAGCATCTCGAGGTACTTGTAGGCCAGCACCTTGGCGTCGGCGTCGTTGGCGTGCACGGCCTGGAAGACCCGCTCGAGCGCCTTGGCCTCGCCGTCGGCCTCGAGCACCATCGCCTGCTGCTTGCCCTCGGCCTCGAGGATCTGCTTGTTGCGAGTGCCCTCGGCGGTGAGGATCAGCGAGGCCCGCTCGCCCTCGGCGTGGAGGATCGCGGCGCGCTTGTCGCGCTCGGCGCGCATCTGCTTCTCCATCGCCTCCTTGATCGTCTTGGGCGGGTCGATGGCCTTGATCTCGACGCGGTTGACCCGGATCCCCCACTTGCCGGTGGCGGAGTCGAGCACCTCGCGCAGGCGGGTGTTGATGGTCTCCCGGGAGGTGAGCGTGCTCTCGAGGTCCATCGAGCCGATCAGGTTGCGCAGCGTGGTCACGGTGAGCTGGTCGATCGCCTTGAGGTAGTCGGCGACCTCGTACGCCGCGGCCCGCGGGTCGGTGATCTGGTAGTAGAGGACGGTGTCGATCGCGACGACCAGGTTGTCCTCGGTGATGACCGGCTTGGGGTCGGAGGAGTAGACCTGCTCGCGGATGTCGAGCTTGGTGTTGACCCGGTCGACCAGCGGGATGATCAGGTTGAGTCCCGGCTGCAGGGTCCGTTGGTAGCGCCCGAACCGCTCGATGTTGTAGCGCCGGGCCTGCGGGACGATCCGGATCGCCGCGCCCACCACGAAGGCGACGAATGCCGCCAGGACGATGATCGGCACCATCGCTTCCATGTGCTCACCCTTCTCCAGGGAGCGGGTCGGGAAGCGGGTCGCGCGGGTGCACGAGCGCCGTGGCGCCCTCGATCTGGAGGACGTCGACCTTGACGCCCGCCGGGATGACGAGGTCCTCCTGGTAGGGCCGGGCCGTCCAGTCCTCCCCGGAGAGGTTCACCAGTCCGCTCGAGGCGGTGATCTCGCGGGTCACCAGCCCGGAACGACCGACCAGCGCGTCGCTGCCGTCGCGCGAGGCGGGCATCAGCTTGAGGTGCCGCTTCGCGATGGGACGGACAGCCACGAGGCCGATGCCGCCGGTGGCGGCGAAGGTGAGGAACTGGATGGCGACGGGAGCGCCGAGCCCCGCAGCGATCGAGGCCGTCAGGGCGGCACCGGCCAGCAGGCCGAGCGCCAGCGTCAGCGTGAAGAACTCAGCCACGCCGAGCACCACGGCCAGGAACAGCCAGACCAACCACCACATGCTTCCACCCACTCGTGAGTGTGCCGTCCATGCTACGTGGCTTGTGGAAATCCCACCCCCGCCGAAGCCGGAGGTTGAGGCCGCCGGAGGTTGAGGTGCGAGGGCGTGCAACGCCCGAGCCACGAAACCCCCGGCCCACCAAGGCCAACCCGACCCCACGGAGGTCGAGCCTGTCGAGACCCCCACCGCCGTACGCCGGAAAGCCGCTCAGCTGGCCCGCTTCACCAGGTTCGACGTCGACCAGAACCGCACCGCCTTGTCGGTGCCGCACTTCTTCTCGTTCACGGTGAGCCCGACCAGCCGCCGTTCCTCGTCGAGGACGGGACCCCCGAGGTCACCCGGGCAGGCGTTGAAGTCCCCCTCGGGAACCGCGCAGAAGTAGACGGACAGCCGGTCCTCCCCCACGACGTCGGCGCACTCCTCCTCGGAGACGACGGTGAGCCGTTCGGGCCGTGGCACGCACCCACCTCCGGGCCGACCGGGGCCCCAGCCCCACGCCACGACGATGTCACCCCCGGTCGGGACATCACCGCGGGGCAGCGGCGCGGCCGCCTTCGGCGGCACCTTCGCCTGCAGCTTCACCACGCTCGCGGTCCCGAGCGACGCGCGCGTCGCGTCGACACCGCGCCGCCGCATCCGCACCAGGCACCCCTCGGCCTTGAGGACCCGCACGTTGACCGACCGCGCCTTGCGCTTGCGCAGGCAGCGTGTGGCGGTGAGGACCTGCTTGGGTCCGATGAGGACGCCGGCGCAGAACCCGGCAGCGGGATCGGCGTCCGCTCCGCGCTCGCCGAGCACCAGCAACGGTGGCGGCACGGGTCCCGACGTCCGCGGTTTGCTCGTGACGGCGCCGCAGGCGGAGGCGACCATCGCGACGATCGCCGCCACCCCCACCAGCACCTTCGGCGTCCGATGCCCCATCAGGTCCCCTCCCCAGCTCCCCACTCTGAAGACTGCCCTGTACCCACCTCGGGCGACAGGCATGTCCCAGGTCCCGGACCGGCGCCGCGACGCGCACGGCTGGCTAGGCTCGGGAGATGGGCACGAGGAAGGACTACCGCGGCCCCGCGGAGGCCTTCGACAAGTACGACGCCGCGATCGCGCTGGTCGACGGCGTCACCCGCAAGGGCGCGGCGAACCCCTACACCTCGGGGAACGGGTGGATGGCGACGTACCTCGGCAAGGAGGGCGAGGTCGCGATCCGGCTGGGCACGGACGACCTCGAGGCGTTCCTCTCCGAGCACGGCACGGAGCGCCCGGTGTCCTACGGCTCAGTGATGAAGGACTTCGCGATCGTGCCCGAGCCGATCGTGGCGGACGCCGAGCAGCTGGCTCCCCTGATCCGCCGGGCCCACGACCACGTGAGCTCGCTGCCGCCCAAGTGAGAAAGGCTCAAGGCCGCCAGGCGGTCCACAGGCTGGCGTGGCTGGTGTCGAACCGACGGGTGAACAGCAGCATCACGTCGTCGGACGCGTTGACGTCGAGGTACGGCGCCGAGGACATCGGCTTCCCGACGACGGTCCGGCGGTCGCTCCAGGGCTGCCCGTCCAGCTTGCGCACGACCTGGATGCCGTCGCGTGCGGGCCAGGCCACCGTCGTCGTGCCCACGTCGCTGACGGCGACGGAGGCAGCCGGCTCCCGGGACAGCTGCGCCCGTGGACTCCAGCTGCCGTCCGGGCTGCGCACGGAGGCGAACGTGCGCCACGCGACGGAGGCTCGGCCCGTCTGGCGGCCAGAGCTCCAGACGACCGCGGCCCGGCCCGGCGCGGAGGCGTCGAGCGAGAAGGAGTTGTCACCGCCGAACGCGTCGTGCCTGCCGTAGGGCACCGGCTCGCGCCGCATCTCACCGCCGGGCGCGCGGGACCAGACACCGTGGTAGCTCATCAGGTAGACGCGGCCCTGGTCGTCGACGGCGAGGTCCAGGGGTACGCCGGCCCAGGGCCTGGCCCAGCAGCGGGCTGGACTCCAGGTCCGGTTGGCACCGTTGGCGACGCACCGCGCGCCGGAGTCGTTGACCCAGGCAGCCGTGACGCGTCCGCGCGGCCCGGTGACGAGGCGGAGCCCGTTGCCACCGCGGCGTGCCAGGGTTGCCGGGCCTCCCCAGCGTCCGTCGAGGAAGGTGAAGACGCGCGGTCGCGGCTGCCACCCGCCCCGCCGCGCGTAGGACAGGCCGACCGAGACCTTGCCCCGCGGGCCGACCGAGACCTCGGGCCCGTCAGTGCCGAACGCCGGGGTGCCCACCGCCAGCGTGGTGGGGCCGTTCCACTGCCCGCCTGCCGTCCGACGACTCACCCGGAGCCGCGTGTGGTTGCGGCCCTCCCGGGTCCAGGCCACGGCGACGTCACCGCGGTCGTTGACCGCGACGCTGGGCGAACGCGAGCCCCGACCGTCGAGGCGGACCTTCTGGTGCCAGTCCGTGCCGGGCACGCGCAGCCGGACGCGTACTCCTCGCGTGCCGGCCCAGGCGATGGCGGCGACGCGGTCGCCCATCGCGACGTCGTGGTCGAACACGCCGACGCGTGCCGGTGCCTGCTTGAGGGGCTGGTGCCACGCCGAACCGGCGCCGGGACCGGCGGCCGGTGCCGCCGAGTCCGCCGGTCCCGCTGTCGCTGTGAGGACGAGGGTTGTCACTACCGCAGCCAAGCCGGTCAACCGCCGGCGTCCGCTCGCGACCATCCCCCGTCACCTCGCCCCCCGCGATCCTCCAGCATGGCAGCGGGAGAGATGGGGCCGGTATCGGCACATTTGCCGAGGCGGCCGAGGGCGCTACCTCCAGAGCCTCCTCGCCTGCGGGAAGCCAGCCCGGATGTGGAGGCTCGTGGCGGCGGAGCGTTCGACACCGCCGCCCAGCTCGAACCCGAGCTGCTTCAAGCGGATGCCGAGCTCGCCGTCGACGGCATGGGTGCGGTTGCTCTTGATGTTGATGACGACCTCGGTGGCGGCGTTCTCGAGGACGCTGCTCACGGCCGCGGCGAAGCCCGGCTCGTCGGGCCACCGGAGCGGACGAGGATCGCGGGGCGCGCTCCCCGCACCGTTGTGGCGGAAGTCGAAACCGCTGTTCTCGAGCCGCTGCTGCTGCAGCTCGGCGCCCCGTCGCTTGACCCGGGCGCGGAGCCCGCGCCGCGTGGCAACCTCCCGGAACGTCTCGCAGGTGATCGTCGAGGCGCCGAGGGTGTTCATGATCCGGATCGCCTCGTTGTAGCGGTCGCGCAGTGACCAGTCGTCGTAGTCGGCGAAAGGGATCAGGAAGGGCCCGGCCTCACTGGCCCTCTCGACGTACACGACGGAGGTTCGCACGGCACCTTCGACCGACCTGCGGTCCGCCGCCGCCGCGATCGGCACCTGGTGGAGCTCGACCTGCCCCTTCACCTCGATGGGCTTGTCCTCGTAGTAGGCGACAAGCTGACTCATGTGCTCCCCGTTCGTCATCGACGTCGCGTGGACGCTACCGGTCCTCAGGTGCGGACCCTGCCAACGCGCCGGTGCACGCCTCGTCCGTCAGCCCGGCAGGAGGCCGGTGGCCTCACCCTGGGGCGGCGACACTCACGACCATCGCCATCACGTCGTCGATGGTGCATTCGCCGCGGGCCATGATCAGGTCACGAGCCGCGACGACGAGTCGCCGGCAGTGCGCCGGCGTGGTCACCCGACCGGCGATCCGACTGGCGAGGGTGTTGTCGATCAGCTCCTCGCACCGATGCTCGAAGATCAGCTCGATGGCGATCTTCGCCATCTCCTCCCACGTGTACGGGACGAGCTGGTCGGTGACCGGGAAGCCGTCGATGACGGCCGCCGGTAGCGCGTCCGGCATGACGGTCCCGGCGATGACGGTGATCTCCGACGCGAGGACCTCCTCGCCCTCGAACTGGACCGTCCGTGCCTCCAGCAGCGTCGTCAGCGCTGCCGCCCCGAACCCGTCGATGCGGTCGATCTCGTCGATGAACAGGATGTCGCGGTAGTCCAGCAGCGCCAGGGCGTCGTACAAGGCCCTCGCCGGAAAGGGAGCGATGAGCTCGACCAGCTTCACGTCGACCAGGCTCGCGAGCACCCGGGCGAAGTGGCGCTTGCCCATCCCGTACTCCTGGGATTCCAGCAAGGTGTGGGGCAACCGTCCGTGCCGCGCGAGCGCGGACTCAACCCGCACGCCGAATCGCTCCCGCAGGTGGTCCTGCCCGATGAGACTCGACCAGTCCCGAGTGAAGCGCGTCGCCGTGAGGTCGACCGGCGCAACACCCCACCGGATCTCGGACGCACCCGGCGACCCGCCCTCGGGGATTCCGGGGTCCCACTCGCTCAGGGCGGCACGTACGCCGTCCGTGATCTGCGCAGCTAGCCGGTCCTGACCGTGCCGGTAGAGCGCGTAGCCGGTCCCGAGCACCATCGGGTCCACCCCGTCGTCCAGGTCGTCCACGTCATCCATGGTCGTCCCCCGTCACGTCGTCGTCGTCAGCCTAGGCCATCGGGGTCAGGCGACCGTTGGTTTCGAGACGCCGATCCACCGGAGCTGAGCGAAGCGGAGTTTCCTCGAGATGGCGGTTCCTCGCAGCAGAAGAATGATCGCCGACAGCGCGTCGGTCTGCTCGGCAGACACCACCGACTCGCGAACCACGACAACTCTCTCCGCACCGAGTGCCTTCCCAGCGAAGGTCTGTAGTGCCAAGGTGGGCACCTAGCCTCTCGGGAGGTAGTTGTGGCTGAGCACTATCAGATCGTCCCGTCTCCTCAGTACCTACAGGATCGTAGGGAGCTGATCGACAATCCTCGCGTTCTCAAGGATCTGACTCGGCTCGAGGCACTGCTGAGCCGCGAGGGAACGCGCGCGTGCAAGGAAATCCATCGCGTCGGTGACGCATGGACCGTCTACCTGGGCGAAGGTCGTCGCGTCCTTGTTCGGCCGGAGGGGACGCAGGTCCATCTGCTGAGGGTGGGCGAGCACGACGACGTCTACCGGGCGCACGCACGGGCGGGCAATCCTGTGGCGATCGAGCAGGCAATCGCCGTCGGCCACGACAGCGTCGAGGAGCCGCGATCCGCCGACGGAGTACTCCATCACCTCAGCGACCAGTTCCTGCAGCGGCTCGGTGTCAGTGAAAGCCATTTCGCGTCACTTCGGGCCTGCCGCCACGAGGGAGATGTCTGGGAGCTCGTGGAGCAGCTTGGAGAGAACCTCACTATGCGGCTGGTCGAGTGCCTCGAGTCGCCGCCGGAGGATGTGTTGGCCGCGTACGAGAGCCGTGGCAAGGACGACGAGGCACAAGCGCTCATGCACGAGGCCGAGGAGGCGCGGCTTGCGGAGAAAGAAGCGCGCATGGCTGCCGAAGAGAAGGCCGCCGAGGCACATCGGGAAGCAGACGCGGCTCGCGACGAGCTCGTGTCGAAGAAGGCAGAGCTCGCACGGGCTGAACAGGAGCTTTCGGATCTTCATTCGCGGTCTGCTGACGGCGCCCGTGTGGAGCAGCTCGAGTCCCAGGTCGATGCCCTCAGTGAACAGCTACCCAGGCTGCTCGAGTCCATCGAGAAGCTGGACGAGAGAGCACGTGAGCGCCAGGCACAGCTCGAGAACGTGCCGGGCCCGCAGGACGCTCAGCCGAGCACTCCATCCGCCAGTACGACCCCGCACGTGACGCGTAGACCAACGCTGGAGCGACGCTTCGTTCCGAGCCCGGGGACCCCCTGGGACAACGAACCCGGCCGCGAGCGCTGGCGCCTTAGTGCGGCGACGCGGAGCATGACCCGGCTCAGTGATCATCAAGGCTTGGCCGGAGTCGTCGGGAAGGATGTCGCGAACCGGTTGGTCAGTCAGTTCCTCGCTGTGCGGCCCGAGGGCGGTCGCGTCTGGGTCGACCAGGAGGGGAACGCAGTGACCCTGGCGCATGGCCGCCACGTCTTCCTGGGTCAGATCGTCGGCGGAGCCTCGAACCTGGAGCTGCCGTCGGACAACAGCCTGCGCTCGGCGATCATCCGGTACCTGTCGGAGGTCCCGGACTCCACCGCTCGCGAGATCGCGTTTGCTCTCAGCCGCGGCGACTTCCCGTCGGTGGCGCGGGGTGACGTCAACTCGGCCCTGTACCGAGACCTTCAAGTGTTCTGTAAGGACGACTCGCGTGTACCAAGGTGGAGTCTCGTGCACGCCGACGGCAGCGCCGCTACCGTGGCTGGCGGACCGACGCGCGGCGAGACGGTTGCCAAGCTGCACCGCCGGGACCATGACGAGGGGACGGCGTACGCCGATCTCGTCGCCATGGCCACCCCGGCGCGGACCTCGCCTGTCCAGCCGGTGGCTCGACGCCCGGTCGAGCCAAGGCCACTCCCCGACCAAGTGCTCGGCCTCCTTACCTGGCAGCAGGAAGCCATGGCCGCCTGGTACGCGCACGGCTGTCACGGCATCGTCGAGGCAGTCACCGGCACAGGCAAGACCCACCTCGGGTTAGAGGCTGCGGCCCATGCCGCGACTGCGGGGCAGCGGACCACGGTGCTCGTACCGTCGGTAGACCTCCAGCAGCAGTGGGTGGAGAGGTTCGCGACCTTCCTGCCCCATTTGCGACTCGCAAGAGTGGGCGGCCACAAGGCCGGCGACCCTCACCGGGCCGACGTAACGGTCGCGGTCGTTCACTCAGCGCTGACTCACGACCTGAGCGATCTGTCCGACGACTCCCTGGTGGTGGCCGACGAGGTGCACCGCTACGGCGCCGAACAGTTCCAGTACGCCCTGCGGGCCCGGTATGCCCGGCGACTGGGTCTCACGGCCACTCTCGAACGATCAGGCGACGACGCGGTGGAAGAGGTACTGCTCCCCTACTTCGGAGGATCGATCCTCACTGTCGACTTTGATCGCGCGCTGCGCGAGAACGTGGTCGCCCCCTTCAAACTAGTCATGGCTCCGATCAGCCTCGACGGCGAAGAGCAAGAGCAGTACGACGCTGTCAGCCGCCAGATCTCGAACGGGCTCAAGGTGCTCCGCAACAGCGGCGCACTGAAGTCAGGCGGCGGAGACGTCGTCCGCCAACTCGGCCGCCTCAGAGGTGCCAGTGGACAGATCGGCGCCGCCGCTCGCTCAGCCGAGTCGGGCATGCGAGCACGTCGGCGCCTGCTCGCGGGACTCACAGGCAAGCTCGACGCAATCGAGGAACTCAGCGAGCTCGTCGAGCAGAGCCAGGGCACGGTCATCTTCACCCAGTCGAAAGAGGTGGCGGAGGACGCTGCTCTGCGGCTGCGGGAGTGGGGCATCAAGGCCTCCGCGCTGCATGGAGGGATGCCCGACGGCGAGCGCAAGCAGAGCGTGGATGGACTGGCCTCCGGGCGGCTGCAGGCGCTGGCTGCTCCCAAGCTGCTCGACGAAGGCATCGACGTGCCCACGGTGGACCTCGGTGTCGTGATGACGGCTAGCCGCTCGCGCCGCCAGATGGTGCAACGCCTCGGACGCGTTATCCGCAGGAAATCCGACGGGCGACCCGTTCGCTTCGTGCTTCTTTTCGCAGCCGGAACCGTGGAGGATCCCGCCAGTGGAGTCCACGAGGGGTTCTTCGATCTCGTGGGCGAGGTCGCACGCGACAAGACGGTGCTGGAACCGGGATGGACTGCGGACGACCTGCTCGGGCTCCAGCCGTAGCACGACGAACCCCGGTGTGGGTGTCTAGAAGGTGGCGCCGTTTGTATGCGCGCCTCCGTAGAGCGGTATGCAATCCCTGCACTCCGCCTTCGGGTCGAGGTCGACCTTAGCCTTGCAGTCGCTTGGCTCGCCGGTTTGCGCCGCACGCCACCTCGGAAGCACTGGTCGAATGCCGCACCAACGAAGCGACCTCAGATCCCGAGCTGCTCGGCCACCGCCGGTCCGCCGATGTCCCGCACCAGCGCCGGGTCGCCGACGACGATCAGCTGGTCGGTGGCACGCGACATGCCGACGTACAGCTTCTCCCGCGAGCGGTCGTGGGCGGCCGACTCGTTGACGCAGAGCACGACGGCCGGTCGCTCGAGGCCTTTGCAGCCGAGGACGTGGCCGTAGAAGACCTCGTCGTCCCAGTAGGTGCGCCAATAGCCGACCTGGCCGCGCGACTCGGCGAGCTCGACCTGGACGTTGTGGCGCTTGCCGGTCGTGAGCAGCGCGATGTTGCCGGGCGCCCAGCCAGCGTCGAGGAGGATGTCGATCGCGTCGTCGGCCGCACCCACCGGGTCGTCGGCCGTGGGGATGAAGTGGACCGCGGCACCCTCGCCGCCCCGCGACGTCATGCGGGTGGGCGCCAGCGGCTTGAACGACTCGTGGATCTGACGCGTGTTGCGCAGGTTGTGGTCGAGCACGAGCGGCACGAGCGGCACGGGCGGCTGACCGAACCGGGCGAAGATCCGCTGGTTCTCGTCGGAGTAGACGTAGACCCCGCCGTGCTCGGGGTCCTTGAGCGCCCGCAGCAACGGCACCCACCAGCTGTCGGCGAAGTCCTGCGCCTCGTCGACGATGATCGCGTCGTACTTGTCGTGGTCGGCCAGGTCGGCGGCGAGGTCGGCCATCAGCTCGGGCAGCCGTTCCTCCCAGAACTCGCTGTCCTCGCGGTCGCCCTCGGGGGCGCCCCACCGTCGCCCGACTCGTGGAAGGTGCCGACGTACGCCGGGCGGGTGCCCTTCGGCCACGACTCGACCTCGCGCCGCAGGAACTGCCCGAGGCCGATGGAGTAGCAGAGCACCGCGACCCGCTGGGGTGGGGCGTCGTGTCGGCCCCGCGTCAGCTCCTTGGCCTGCGCGAGGGCGAGCACCGTCTTGCCGCTCCCCGCCCCGCCCCGTACCTCGATCCGGTTGAGCAGCCGAGTCACCTGGAGCAGTGCGGCCTGCTCCGCGGTGAGCCGGTCGGCCTCGGCCTGCCGCTCGAGCGCCTCGGCGTTGCGGTCGTGGCCGGTGAAGCCGCGCCCCCGGAGGATCTCGCTGATGAGCTCGACGTCGGCGTGGGACGGCGCCCTGTGGGACTGCGACGCGCAGCGGGCGTTCTCCGCGAGCCGGCCGGCGAGGTCGTGGACGTCGTCGCGGTCGTGGAGCGCCCACCGCGGACAGTCGGGCGCCGCGAAGTCGGCGGGGAAGGCGGAGTACGGCGTCACGACCGCGTGGGCCCACACCACGTGGCCGCGCCCGCCCCACCGGGGGTCGGCCTCGACGTAGTCGCGGAAGGCGTACTTGACCCGGATCGCCTGGTCGACCGGGCGGATCTCGCGCTCGCCGCCGCCGCGCTGGGTCCATCGCCCGCCGTCGTAGGAGACGGATCCGCCCTTCACCTCCACCACCACGACCCCCGCGTCGGGCAGGAGGACCATCAGGTCGGCCTCGTGGTCGAGGTTGTGGTCGACGAGCCGCTGGTTGGCGATGAGGAAGGCGTCGCCGGGGAGCGTGTCACGCAGTCGCTCCCACACCTGTTTCTCGGCCTCGCTGGCGAACTGCGGCCGCTCCGGGAGCAGCCGGGTCACGAGATCGCCTCGTCCTCGGGGAACAGCGTCAGCTGCTCCTGCCGGTCCGGCTTCGCCGGGGCCTGCACGGCCAGTCGCAGCGCGCTCCGCTGACGCGCCCGCAGCCCGTGGTAGTAGCGCTGCCGCGCTCGGGACAGCTTGGCCGTGGCCGTCCGGCCCTCCTTCTCGGCCTCACGCAGGCGCACACCCCACTTGTTGGCCCGCGCGAGGGAGTGCCGGATCGCGGCGAGCAGCAGGTCGCGGTCGCCGTGGAAGATCCGGAGCATGGTGCTCGGGTCGACCGACCCGCGCTCCTCGCTCTCGAGCTCGCGCAGGACACGCAGCGCCTGCTGGAGCCGCTCGTCGTGCGGCCCGTCCGCTTCCCGGCTCGGAGGCGTGGCTGCCTGGGGCGACTGGGCGGCCTCGTCAGAGAAAACGTCCCGTCCTCCCACTCGGGTGACGAGCTCGCTCACCCATCGGTCCATGCTGTCCCCGACACGCTTGATCTCTGCGCGGAGGACCTCCGGCACGAAGGCGGCCACCGGCAGCTCTCGCCGGACGGTGATCCGTCGCTCGGCGAGGACGAAGGTGAGCCCGAACTCGGCCTGGTTGAGGAGGTTGACCTCGCTCAGGGCCCGCTGCTCGTCCACCACGTCGACGACCAGGGTCGCGTGCATGAGGATGCGGGGCGCCGACTGGGCGATGGTGAGGTAGAGCACCGACCGCTCGGTCATGATCGGGAGGTCGCCGTCCTCGTCCCAGTGGGGGGCGTGGCCCAGGACGGGGGCGAGCGCGGCGTCGAGGGCTGCCCTGACCTCGTCCGCGTTCTCCGCGAAGGTGGTCCGGTCGGCGTCCGCTGCCTCCCCTGGGTCGGACTCGGGCTCCCTCGGCTGCGGCTCGAGCCCCCCGGCGTCGAGGTAGATCGGGTGGAGCACCCCGTAGACCTCACGCAGGGCGCGGACCATCATCACGGCTGCGAGGTCGGCCTCTCGCTGCTCGAGGTCCGTCCAGTAGTTCGGCGAGGCGTCCGGCTGCGGCAGGGCGAACCCGAGCTCGCGCATCGCCTGCTCGCCCGTCTCGTCCAGCGCGTGGGCCCGGTCGAGGAACTCGTTGCTGACTGCCTCGACGCGCAGCTGGTCACCGTAGGCCAGCGCCTGGCAGTAGGGCGTCGCACCCTCGAGCTCGTCGTCCTGGGGCAGTTCCACGACGACCGACTCGTCGGCGCCCAGCTCCGCCAGCCGGTCTCCCAGCCGCTGCCTGAACTCGCTCCAGGCCTTCTCCACTGCGTCGTCCCACCGACGCTCCAGCTCATCCGTCATCTCGACCCCCGTTCTCGTCGTGCAGATCACACGTTAGGGGCGACCACTGACAGTCCGGCTGCACGCGGCGGTTTACTCCCGGCCCGCGGCGCCAGCGCGGAGAGCCTTCAGTCGTACACGTAGTGGCGACGTGCTGACGTGGTCGAGGTTCAGCGGAGGGTCGAGACGATGAACCACGCGACGCTCGAGATCCCCTATCACGTCCCCGTCATCGAGCCTCAACAGAACCACGCTGAGGTGCTCGCGCATCCAGTCGGTGAGTTCTGGTGGGCCCAGGATCCGGCCGCGCGTCTCGTCGAGCACGGCACCGAGGGTCCGGCGAAGTGTCGACGCCGACCGGCGACGTCCCAGGTGCTGCCCAAGAATCCGCGTGCGGAGCGTGCTCGCGCTCCGTGTACCCGTTGGCCACTTGGTAGCGCCTGTCTGTCCGACATAGATGAGACCGGGCGCCACCGGCTCACCGAGTCCTCGCGCCAAGTCCGCCGCGCCGGAGTCGTCCACGAACCAGGCGTACAGGCCCGGTCCGGCCAGCTCCGTCCTTGACAGTAGGCGCCCATTGCTTGCGGACGTCGCCACCGACTCGTCCGCCAGTCGGCGCCACACCGGTTCCACGTCCCCGGCGAACAAGTGCGAGCGGTCCGTGGACCCGACGCGGCCATACCACTGCAGCTGCGAACCCAGTGACAATCCGGCCAATGGGAGCTGGATCGTGGCGCCCGCAGCTCGCAGCGGCCCGTGAAGCGGCCCGACGTACTGCCGCCCGGCGTGGATCTCGATGGTGCGCCCGCCCAGACCGTTGAGCAGCAAGCTCAACCGGGCAACGACCCACTCACCCCACACGCGACGGTAGGCACGAGGCGTGTCCGGTAGATAGCGGTCGTACGGCGCCAACCACTCATCTGGGCTCACGAGACCGTGCTCGGCGGAGAGGATGAACCAGGGAACTCCTGCGCCCTCGGCGTACCTCCGCGCTTTCGAGAACCGCGTTGAGGAGTAGAGGTCCTTCGCGGCACTCGGCTTGTCACGCTTGGTCTTGGAGCAGGACACCAGGACCACCCGACCTCGATCCGCTAGCCGGTCAGCCGTGACTGCAGTTGCCGCACCGTGTGCGACAAGGGTCTGCATCGGTCGACTGTCCGGGACACCCCCGCCGCCGGTCCGCACAAAGGTGACGGAGACGCCGGGTTCCCGGGACTCCAGCTCGAAGCCGGCGGCCCGCCATGCGCGCGTGTGCGGACGGTCCCCGCTCCACCAGGGCACGTGATTCAACGCTGACTCCGGTACACCCCCCACGAGGGCGTCGAACTCGGGCCAGCTCAGCTCGACGCGCTCGCCCTGTGTGCTGAGGTGCCTGGCCAACGCACGCCAGTTCGCTGCCATGGATACAGGGTGGCCATGCAACCAATCATTCGCCAGACCCGCTTCTTCGCCGGCAACATGGCCGATCAGGTCACCGCACCTCCATGACCGGCTCGCCACAGTTGGGGCACGGGTTCATCTCGACACACTCGTCGTCGGAGGACGTCCCTTCACTGCCGCAGTAGTCGCACTCCCAGCGCGCCATGACTCCCCGTTCCGCGGACCCGTGCGGCCCGACGTGACGACGCTACAGACGGCCACCGACAACCGGGAGGAGCTGCCCGTGCCTCTCCTGGGCGACAACGGTGCGGTTCAGGGCCGATCAGTCGTCGCGCGCGAGCTGCTCCGCCTCGGCTGCGAGCTGAGGTGCCAGCTCGAACAGCTCCTCGATCAGGAACGGGTACGCGACGAAGGTGCCGGCCCGACCCACGATGAGCTCCACGCCGTCCTGATGCAGCTGCACGTCGCCGTCGAAGTCCACATCGACGTAGAGGCGGTCCTCCACCCCCGAGTCGTCGTCGGCGCCCATCGCCTCGAGGAGTCCCCGGCGATCATGGGCTGCGCGGTTCCCGTAGCGCAGCGCGTACTCCCGTGACGTGACCGCCGGGTCGTGGAAGGCGGACGCGTCCAAGCTTGCGAACCTGTCGGGCACCCGGATGAGCCGCTGCCAGACCTCGCTGACGGACGCGCCCAGTGCTCGGTGCTCGGGCCGGGTCAACGAGGCTTGATACGCGTCGTTGCCACGAGGTAGCACGTGGACCACGCGCACGCGTTGGGCGCCCTCGGCGCCCGCCCGCTCCAGCTCGTGGGCGAGCAGCTGCTGGCGGACCAGCTGGTAGAAGGGCTCGTCCAGGAGCAGCTCGAACGGCAGCACGTCGCTCCGAACCGGCCCCGACGGGTCCTCGACGAATGGCTTGTAGCGTCCGGCACGGACCTCGTCCCTTCGCCTGTCGGGCTTCCGCTGCCCGTACGACTCCGTGTACTTCCACTCCACCAGGACAAGCTCGACGACCCCGTCAGGGGTTCGGTGGAGGAACGCTGCGTCCACGCTCGTGCACCTCGCACCTCGAGTCCTCGAGCCGGTGACGGACTCGCCGAAGAAGTCGGTGGGCCCGATGTACTCGAAGGTCAGGAAGCGTCCGGGTTCGATCTCGAGGACCTCGCCGACCTCGATCACGGACGCGAAGGCCCTGGCGATCCTCGTGGGGTCGTCGACCATGCGAGCGAGTGCGTTGACGCACTGGACCTGCGACGACAGAAGGTGGTTGCTGGGTCCGTTCCCGACTCCCGCGTGCCAGGGAATACCCAGCTCCTCGAAGACGCGGAGCGCTGTGCTGCGAACGTCGGGCAACAACGTGAGGGCGGCATGCTCAGGCGGGAGGCAGAAGTCATGGTCAGTGGTGCCGCTGAGACCGTCCTACCCGACGTACGGCGCCGGGAGCCGGGCCTCGTCGGGGAGCGATGTTGTCGAGTTCTTCCATCGCGCTGCTCTTGCTCGCTCGGCCAGCACGAAGGCGCCGGTCATCCGGCAAGCTCCTTCAAGTCCCCGGTGATCGAGACCTCGTAGACGCGCACGTCCGGGACCCCGAGGTCGGCGGCGTTCAAGGCATCGCGCACCGCAAGCATGCGGTCCTTCAGCTTCTGGGTGGCGCCACGCTGGAGAGCCACGACGGGCCGCACCGACAGTCGACCGGGCAGCGTCACGTCAGTCTTGGGGCAGAGCCCGAGCTCGCGGCGTTGACGGAGTGTGTCGCCCAGGACTTCCCGCGCGAGCGCGTGACCGTCCTCGTCGATCCACGTCTGGAGCACCCGGGCATACATGGTCGCTTGAGCGGCCACCCACGGGACCCCACCGCCCGCGAGCGGCTTGACCTCGATGGCGAGCACTTCGCCGCTGGCCTCGAGCGCGAGGAGGTCGCACTCCGCTCCGAAGTTCGTGGGAACCTTCCCCGGCCCGAAGTCGTGTCGGTGCAGGACGTCCAGGATGGGGCGCCGGCAGTCCCTGAGCATCCGCTCCTTCGTCTTCTTGTCGCGGAAGTGGGGCACCACCTCGCGGTCGAGCATGACGCGCTTGCGACTCGTGCCCGAGCTGACGGCCGCCTGCACAGCTCCCTCGGTGACGCCGTGGTTCTTCGTGGCGACCGGGATGACGCGCTCGAGGTAGAGCTCGACGTCGTGCCAGCGCTCACGCCAGGTGTCGACCGGCGCAGTCTTGCGCCAGTCTTGGTCGAAGCCGTGACCCTTGCCGGTCCAGGTCTGGTGGCCGCTCAGCTTCAGTCCGTCCTTGGTGCGGTGGAGGTTGAGCACCGCCGTGAGCCCCGTGTAGAGCGTGGCGTGCTCTGCGCCGGACTTGGGTGACCTGCGGAACTGCAGGTCGAGAGGATAGAGCGCGCGCTTGGTGACCATGCGGGTCAGCGAGGCGGCCACGCCCTTGGGGCGAAAGTGAGCCAGCAGATCGTCCGAGACACGGCGGTCATAGCGGATCTCGAAGTCGCTCATGTTTCCTCCCGAGAGTCGATCCTTGCGTGACAGTAGTCGACGGGGCTGACAACACGGGGGGAGTCGGTGCGAGCCCACCGGCGCGATCTGGCGCGCGTCGATGCACTGTGCCGAAAGGCCCCCGGCTCGAGACATCGGCAAGTAGCGTTCACCCCGGCGGTGATCAACCGCCCGCCATACTCTGCATCACGACACCACAAGGCTCGGGACTTCTCATGACACGACGGCTGACCAGGTCGGCACTGCGCCTCCTGCCCCTCCTCCTGACATTCGTCGTCTCACTCGGCGTCTTCTCCGTGGCGAAGAGCCTCGGATGGCTCTCACCCTTCGGGATCCAGTCCGAGACCAACGACTCGCAGGTGATCCGCGCCATCGAGCGGACGCAGGAAGTCTCCCTGCTGAGCCTCGGGATCCAGGGAATCACCGACAAGACCGAGAGCCGTGAGGTGTTCGGGCAGTCCATCCCGGGCAGCGCCGAGACGGTCTTCCTCCAGTACAACTTCGACGCCAAGCTCGGCATCGACGGCGCTGAGGTCACGGTGACCCGGACCGGTGAGGACAAGTACCAGGTCTCCGTCCCCGAGTTCATCTTCATCGGGTACGACGAGCCGACCTTCAGGGTGGCCGTCGAGGAGGACGGGCCCCTGAGCTGGGTCACCCCGGACGTCGACAAGGTCGAGATGGTCAACGAGATCCTGAACGACGACGCCCGTGACACCTACATCGAGTCGAACCAGGACCTGCTCGAGGAGCAGACCGCGGTGTTCTACGACCAGCTGATCACCAGCATCGCCCCGACCGCCGAGACCACTTACGAGTTCCGCTCCTAGGACGTACGGCGCGCACTCGCGAGGCTCTCGAGCGCCTCGACGAAGAACCGCCGCGGCGAGGCAGCAGGCAGCGCCGCCGTCACCTGAGTCAGGGCGTCCTCGAGCGACGCCCCCTCCAGCACCGCCACACGCGCGGCCACCGTGGGCGTGCGGCTCTGGGCAGCCGCGCAGTGCAGGTAGACCCGCTTGCCCTCGTCGCGCAGCCGCAGCACGGTCCGCGCGGCGTCGTCGATGACCCAGTCGACGTTCGGGTTGTCGGCGGGCTCGGTGTCGATGAGGCGCACCTGCACGTGCTCGCGACCGACCACCTGGGTCCGCCCGACCCGGCACAGGCTCACGACGACATCGATGGTGTCGGGCAGGTCGTCGAGCGCCGTCGCCCCGCCGATCCACACGTGCTCGACAGTCGGGTGGGGCACGAACGCCCGGTGGTAGTCGTAGTCCGCGTAGTCCATCCGGTCGACGTCAGGCCAGTGACCCGGGCGAGGCGCCACGGTGCGCGTCGCGAGCTCGACCAGCGCCTGCCCGCTAGGGGCACCCCAGCCGTGCAGCATCGACACCCACGCCAGCGGTACGGCGCTGGCACCCCACCGGGCCCCGAGCAGCGCACCGGCGATCGCGGCGACCGTGTCAGTGTCGTGGCCGATGCCGATTGCGGTGGCGAGCGCGTCCTGGAGCTGCCGGCACGGCATCACCTCGGGCACCGGTGTGTGGACGATCGCCGACCACGCCGCCTGCAGCGCGCCCACGACCCATCCGTTCTGCGCGAACGCCGAGGGCGGGTTGGCCTCCGCCTCCGCGAGCAGCGCCGCCCAGTCGATGTCGCCGGTGGTTGAGGTGCGAGCGGAGCGAGCCTCGAAACCCCCGGCATCCTCGAGCTCGGCCAGGGCCTGCGCCGCCGTCGGGAGCTCACCCGTCAGCACCGCGTGCCGGATCATCAGGCACCACAGCGCGGCTCCCTCCTGCGCCAGCGGGTCGTGGTGGGTGAGCGCGCTGACGGCCTTGGCGGCCTCTACCAGCGCGGCGGGGTCGTCGAGGTGGGCGAGCGCCACCGGCCCGGTCCGCATCAGCGACCCGTTGCCGGCGGAGCGTCCGCTCTGCTCGTGCACCCGGCGCGCTGCCTCGGCCATCTCGGCGCCGGTGGCCGATCGGCCCGCCAAGCGCAGCACCTGGCTGGTCTGGATACCGACGTCGGCCGGCCCCCCGGCGTACCACTCGGCGAACCCGTCCGCGACAGCGTCGAGCGCCTCTGCGCTGCGCAGGTCCGCGCCGGTCGCGGCCACCCGGGCGATCGCCACCGCCTGAGCGGTGTCGTCGGTCCACTCGCCGGGGGCGAAGCCACCGAGCCCGCCGCCGATCATCGCCGGCGTCCCGTCGTACGGCGCTGCCCCGAACTCGTAGCCGGCGCCCAGTGCGTCACCCGCGGCCGAGGCCAGCAGCACCCCGCAGGCCCGGTCGATCTGTGCCGAGGTCAGCCTCATCGCACACCTGCCAGCATCGGGTGGCGCACGTTGCTCAGCCGGGTGTGCACGTCGCGGCCCTGCCACTCGAGCCGGACCCGGTCGACGTGCTCGGTCGCGCCGACCCCGCGCTGGGCGACCCCGGCACCCTGCACGTAGCGGTCGTGGACCAGCTCAGCCCTTCCGAGGAAGCGACGGGCCCGCCGACCCGGCGTCGCGACCTCGGGTGCGAACCGCGCGTCGAGGGCGGCGGCGTCGATGATCGCCCGGAACTCTCGGCGCAGCGTGATCGTGGAGTCGAACACCTCGGCGACGTAGGGCTGACCGCCGAGCCCGATCAGCACCCCGACCTGGCCGGGCAGCGCCCGGAAGGCGGAGGTGTCGACCGTCGTCCCGTCCAGGTGACGCACGAACGAGTCGGTGTCGTTGGTGGTGCCGGCGGTGTGCTCGGCGACCCGGCTCCAGACCGTGCGCTGGACGTCGCCTCCCCCGCGGACGGCGTCCCGAAGGTACGGCGTCGCGCGCCGCCCCCGGCTGGTCTGTCGGGTCGACCCCGCCCAGCGGCCCTGCTCGACGCACGCGACGTCGACCGGCATCCGCTGGTGGACACCGACCATGACCGACAGGGTAGCCATCCGGTGCTGCCAGCCACCCTCGAACAGCTGGCCTTCGAGCACCAGCACCGGCCGGTCACCGTGGTTGCCCACCATGAGCTGACCGACGTCGGGCCCGTTGTCGGCCTCGCTGATGTCGAGCGTCTTCGCGCTCGTCGTGTACCGGCTCCAGCCGGCTCGGTCCGCCCACAGCGGGAAGACCGTCATCGCGCCCCGGGTGATCCCGCGACCTACGTGCAGTGTGTTCATCGTTGCCTCCCATTCGCCGGCGTTGTGTCCGGCGGGAGGACTGTGACAAGTGGACCGTCATTGGGAGGGTGACTCGACTTACCTCCACCGGGGCGCGAGGTCAGCGGGGAGGTCGTCGATGGTGATAGTTCGGGTGAGGTGGCACAGGTAGTGACCGAGCTGGTCCAAGCTTTCGAGGTTCAGCCACCGCTCTTCGTTGACCCGGTCACGGACCGCAAGCACCGTTTTCGTCAACGCCGGCTGCCCGATGCCGAGGGCAGAGGCGGCCGCGGACAGCAGATTGGCCGGGGCGGGCTCGCCGACCAGGAGCCACCGGAACGTGGCCGCAATCCGCTGCCGCTGGGTCGTCGTCAGGTTCAGGCGGTGGGCGCCGTATCTGGTGCTGCTCACCTCCCCGGGGTCGCGCGCGTCCTGCAGCTCCGGCACGTCCCACGCGAGCTCCTCGGTGTGAGGATCGACCAGCGGGAGCGACTGGATGACCACACCAAGCTGGATGAGCTCGTCAAGCTCGGGGAAGGTCAGCGTCGACTTGCCCTCCTGCAACGCGATCAGCGCGTGGCAGCCGAAGACGTGGTCGCCGACGAACTCGTTGACCACGCGGACCCGCGCGCGAGAGCCGAGCTGCACGATCCATCCCATGGGGGCCGGGACGAACCGGCACAGGTTCCTCGGCACCCACGAGTTCGGAATCACCAGGCCATGACCAGGTGCGCGGCCGACTGACGCCGGTTCCGCGGTGGGCAGTCGCCACTTGCCCGCGGGCCCATCCTGGGTGTTCAGCCAGACGTGGCCCAAGACATCGTTGATCACCGTCGCAGGGTAAGTCGACTCACCTCTGGGCGTGGCCAGGTTGTCCTAGCGTGTGCACAGCGCCCACCCCGCCGAAGGAGTCGCCATGCCGGCCGATCAGTCCGTTCTCCTGCTCCGCATCTCACAGTCGTGGTCTCCGAGCATGACCGACGACGAGGTTTACGCCGTCACCCGCCACTGGTGGCGGACGAAGTTGGAGAAGGCAGAGCAGGTCGAGCGCGTTCTAGCCGTCGCGCACGGACGAGTCGTCGCCGCGTTCGAGCCTTACGCCTGGGACCGGTGGCCAGCGGGCGAGCCGTACCGCTACGGCTTCGAGGGAAAGGTCGCTCCTGACGCGGCCGACTGGCTCGGGTACGACGTCCGACACCTCTTCAAGCCTGGCGCTGCCAACCCGGTCCGCTACGCGACAGTGGACGAGGTGCGTACACCCGCGACAGCTTCGCCACCGTCACTACACACCTCCGGCGAGACCATCCTCGTGCTCCGCATCAGCCAGGCGTGGCACCCCGCGATCACCCCCGAGGAGCTGTACGACGCAACGCGCCACTGGTGGGTGCTCAACCGGGAACGCCTCCCCGGCATCAGCCTCGTCCTCGCCGTCGCGGGCGGAGAGGTCCGGGAGGCGTACCGGCCCACCGCCTGGGAGTCCTGCCACGAGCCAGGTTGGGAGCACCGGGTCGGCTTCTCCGGCGAGATCGATGCCCAACGACAGCGTTGGGCAGGCCTCGACGTCTCCCACCTCTTCAAGCCGGGCTCTGCCAACCCGGTGCGCTACCTGTCGTACCGCGACTTCACCGGGCTCGAGGCTGATGCTCAGGCCCCGTCGAGGGTGCGGGAGCTCATCGACAGCGCCGATGGTGAGGAGCCGAGCCTCCTCGAGCAGGTAGCGCCTCTCTTTGACGCGTTGTCCGGTGACCTGTTGTGGAGCATGTCGCAGGCGGCTCAGGAGCTGTTCCACTCGAACACGCTGGGCTGGCTGATCGAGCACCGCCCGAGGGCAATGCAGCCGCTCGTCGAATTGTTGTGCGGACGCCGTTTGGCCCCAGTCGACCACAGCACTGTGTGGCGCGAGCACGCCAACCTCGACCTGGTTATCGAGTCGGCGCTGAACACTGGCGAGAGCGTCCGCATCGTCGTCGAGAACAAGACGTACTCCATCCCTGCGTCTGCACAGCTAGAGAACTACTACGAGTCGAAGAAGCTGCCTTGGCAGAAGCAGCCACAGCCCCAGGATGCGGAGTGGACGCTACTCACCCTCATGGCACCGACGTTCCCCATGCCATACACGTGGCAGGTCGTGAGGTACGCCGACCTGGTCAGGGCGTTGGACTCGGTCGACGCTGCCACACTCGACGACGACGGGGGTTGGTCCGGCACCAGCGCCCCCGCGCGCGAGCTCTTCGAGCGGTACCGCCGCTTGGTACGTCGTCTGGTCGATCTCGAGGTGCTCCTCCAACCGGCGGCTGCTCTTGACTCCGCCTTCGAGGTCACTGACGTGATGCAGCACTTGGTGGGGACCAAGTTCGGTGGGCCGCTGCAGCGCATGCGCTTCAGCGGACTCGCCGACCTCGTCCAGCAGAGGCTGAACCACACCGAGACCATCGGCACCGGTTTCTCCAAGGGCACGGGTCTGGTCGAGTGGACGACGGCGTTGACCGACCAGACGCGCATCGGCTGGCAGCTCCAGGGTGGTCAGCTGCGTCAGCAGCTGGTCGTCGGCAAGCGACACCCCACGTACGGTCGCGGTGATAAGGCGGCCACGACTCGCGCTGAGCTGGCCGACGAGTTGTGCCCCGACTACTTCGACCTGTCGGCGGCTGAGCGCGTATTGGGGCCCCGGCTTCTACCCGTCGTGGGCAGCGCCGGCGGTTGGAAGCACTTCGCACCCGACTTCGTCTACCGCTACCGCAAGGTGGATCCGTCGACCACCACTGATCAATTGGCAGATGCCCTCGTCACGTTAACGCGCTGGGGTCGGGAGTTCGCCCGTCGCTGCCAGAGCCTCTGAATCTCGGCTCCTGGGTACGTGGGACCTCGTCGCAACCGTAACCAGATTGGTCACCTGCACAGTCGGCTGCACCCACATCCTCCGGGGGACTCGACTCCTCGCCGTCCCACCATTCAGAAGACGGATGACCGTGTGGAGTCTTTGACGACGCGGGTCTCCTCATGGACTTGCACGGGGCCGCGACGAATCAGCGGCTCCGTTTGGCTACAACGTTCTGTGGCTAGACGGGATCACATGTAGCGCCGCGAGGCTTACGCGGACCTCCCAGTTCGGGCGGATGTCTGGTAGGACCAGGAGAGTGGATGTCGAGCGCGAACGGGCAGTCCGAGAGGCAGCGATGGCATGGCTCGACCAGAGACGAGAGCCACGGGTCGACTACTCCTGGCTGCGGGGCTTCGAGTATCAAGGGCAGCAGCTGCCCTTGATGGACCGACAACGCGGGATCCGGAAGCCGCTCGGGATGGATGCGGCGCTGGCCATACGAACAGCCTTCACTGAGCCCGGCAAGACTCCGCCTTATGCCGACGCCATCGGCGTCGACGGGCTGCAGCGCTACAAATATCGCGGCGACGATCCGATGCACCCCGAGAACGTGGCTCTCCGTAACGCCATGAACGCCAAGCTGCCGCTCATTTGGTTTGTGGGCGTTTACAAGGGTCTCTATGAGCCCATCTATCCGGTATGGATCATCGGCGACGCTCCCGATCTACTGGAGTTCACGCTCGCCGTAGACCAAGCGCAGCGGTACTTGGATACGTCTTCATTCGACGATGACATGCGGCGATACGCGGAGCGACTGACCAAGATGCGTCTTCACCAACGCATCTTCCGCTCCCAAGTGCTCCTGGCGTACGACGGGAAGTGCGCGATCTGCCGTCTCCGACATAGCGAACTGCTTGACGCAGCTCACATCATCGCTGACGGTCAGCCCCACGGTGAGCCCGTTGTCCCGAACGGCTTGTCGCTGTGCAGAATTCACCACGCAGCCTTCGACAACGGAATCCTGGGCATCAGACCCGACCTGTCAGTGCACGTCCGTCAGGACGTGCTCGACGAGGTTGACGGGTGGATGCTCAAGGGCGGCATCCAGAACGTCCACAACAAGTCACTTGAGGTCGTGCCCGCAAGCTTGCCAGCGCGGCCCGATCCCGTTCGACTCGATGAGCGGTACGCCGAGTTTCTCAGCGCCTAGGCCCCGGTGAGTGAGGCCTCGCAGAGGCCGGCGAAGGCGCCGAGCTCTAGCAGTCCCGGCACCGTGGCTGGCATGTAGGCCGTCAGCGTCTCCGAGCGCACGAGGATGGCGAGCCACTGTGCGCGAGAGACCGCCACGTTCACTCGGTTGCGGTTGAGCAAAAACCCGATCCCGCGCGGAACCTCGGCCTGCGAGGACGCGGTCATGGAGGTCAGGACCACCGGCGCCTGCTTGCCCTGGAATTTGTCCACGGTCCCGACCTGGACCTCGTTGAGACCGGCTGCCTTCATCTTGCGGCTGATGAGCTGGCGCTGGGCGTTGTACGGCGCCACAACGAGGAAGTCGCGCTGATCGAGAGGCCGAGTCACGGGCAGGGCCTGCGGATCCGTCCACGGCGTCCCCATCAGCGCCTGTATGCGGGCGACGATCTCCTCCGCCTCTTCAGCGCTCGCCACGCTGTTGCCCACGTGCGGCACCCTGACCACCAGCACGCCCGGGTGGACCCCATGCAGCGTGCGAGCAGCTGGAACCTCGGTGGCCTTGAGCTCGCCGTCGTAGGACAGGGTCGAAACCAGTTCACAGACGGCCGGATGCATTCGGAAGCTCCGATCGAGGAAGTAGCCCAATTCCGGAGGCAGGGCTGCGTCCTCGCCCATGAGCCAGCCGAGGGCGGACTCATTGACCGGCTCACCGTGTGTCCCCTGGCTCACCTGTGGGAGCTGCTGGGGATCTCCGAGCAGCAGCAGTCGCCGCGCCGCCACCGAGACAGCCATGGTGTTGGCAAGCGAGAACTGTCCGGCCTCGTCGATGACCAGCAGGTCTAGGCATGCGCGTTCGAAGCTGGACGCCGAGAAGTTCCAGGCGGTCCCCCCGACGACACATCCCTCGGGGTGGTTCGCGACGAAGGCGGCAGGGTCGCCCACCGTCTGCCATGGCGCGGCAGGAGTCTTGGTGGCCTTCTTGCCGATCAGCTGCGCATCTAGCCCCGACCCGACCACGCTGGCCAGGAAATTCTCGACAACGTCGTGGGACTGGGCCACGACGCCCACTTTCCAGCCGTGCCGTTCTACAAGCTCTCTGATCACATGAGAGCCGGTGTAGGTCTTGCCAGTGCCTGGCGGTCCTTGGATGGCTAGGTACGAACTGTCGAGGTCGCGCAAGGCCGCGACGATGTCGCGTCGGACGTCGCCAGTCCTTGGCAGCGCGGCCAGAGACCGCAGGCGCGGGGGGCGCCGACGCAGCACATCGGCAATCGCACTTTGAGGCAGGATTCCGAGCTGATCGGCCCCCTCGGCGACCTCGCGCACAGCGGCTTCGAGGGGCTTGTCGTTAACGCCGTACCCCGGCACCAGGGCTAAGGGCGTCTGCGGAAACCCCGTCTGACCCCTCTTGAGCCGCTCCTCGAAACGGACCTTGACTTGTTCGTCGTTGACATGAGTCAGCTCGGTGATGGTGGCACCGCATCCGATCGCGTGGCGCGCGCCGTCGTGCGGTTCACTGCACGACGGGTACGGCGCGGCGTATAGGGCGCTCAGTTCGCCGCGGCTCACCCGGTTGCCAGGCCCCACGTGAGCGATGCACTCCAAGACCCGACTATAAGTCTGCTTGCCTGGCAGCTTCTCCCAGTCCTGCACGATCGCCGGCGAGTCACTGAACACCAGAACGTCCGAGCTGCTCTCCCACTCCGCAACGGGGTTAAAGAGTCGATGGAAGTGCTCCCAAGCCGAGGGAAGGCGCTCGCGACGGTGATAGCCAAGGGCCGAGGCGAACATCGCCCACGCCTGCTCCTCGGGAGAGCGCTCGATGCGCTCGGCGGAGCCACTGCGGCTAAGCAGCGACATCGCAAGCTCGTCGTGCTCCTCATCCTTCTCCCCGCTCTCACTCGCAGCCGGCACAGAGGAGGGGGAAGAAGATCGCTCAACAAGCGCGTACAGCCAATCGCGGAGCTCCAGCGTGCTCTCGCAGTCGTAGCGGTTGTAGTCGAGCAACGCCCCTCGAGACTTCATCGCGTCCTCGGACTTTCCCTGCTCGAGGAAGAGGCGATAGGCGTGATACTCCGCGATGGAGACGTCCCCCTTTGTCACGTCTCCGGTTCGCGGGTTCTCTATGTAGAGGGGCTCGAGCATCTTGATGCTGTACGACCGCTGCGAGATGCGAATCGAGGCGCGAACCACGGCGTACAGGTCGACGAATACGTTGTTGCGCAGCAGCTCGTCCAGGATCGCCTCATGGGTCTTGTGCTTGGCGGTCAGTCGCTTGAGTGCGGACACCTCGTAGGGCGCGTAGTGATAGATGTGCAGATCGGGATGCTCCGTCAGTCGGACGGCGACGTCGTCGAGGAATGCGATCAACTGAGCGCGCTCCTCGGCATGGCTGTCCGCCCAGAGCGGGAGGAACTCGCGCTGCTGTGTTGGATGCGCGGGGCTCGTGAGGACCCCCCAGAGATACTCCAACCCCCAGTCGCTGGGGTCGCCCTCGTTGTGAAGCGGGTCGCCCTCGAAGTCGAAGAAGAGATCCCCCGGTGACTTGGCCGGCATCGCGAGCAGAGCCTCCTCGTCAAACACTCGGAAGTGAACGCTCGGCACCTCCCCGACTGGGGTCTCCTCCTGCAGGATCTGCATCTCCGCCTGGGCGCGCAGTCGCTGGAAGGTGGTCGCCGCCATCCCCTCCGGCGCTGTCTCGCGCGCGGCTAGATCCTGGAGCGTGTATGTCCCGGCCGCGTTCAGCTTGCGGCGCTGCTCCATCCGCATCCCCGCCACGAGGATCAGATCGTCGGCCTTCTTCGCAGCTGCCTGGCAGTCCACACAGCTGCCACACACAAGCAACTCAGGCGCCGGCCACCCGACAGGCTGATCCTGTGCGGCGTGTTCGTTTAGGAGCGGCACCAGGCGGGCGCGGCGCTCCCGAAACACCGGCTCGATGTCGGACCGTCGAAACGTCTCACGCACGCCATTGCCGAGAAGCAGCTCGACCGTGGGCGCCACAGAGGCACCAAGAGCGGCGAGCTGATCCGCGTACGCGGCCAACTGCAGTAGCGCGGCAGCCTTCGCGTGACGGGCCAGCTTCGCATCGCAGACAACCCAGCCCGCATCGCTGCGACGCACGAAGTCGGCCAGCCCGAAGAACGACTCATCAAAGAACGCCGGTTGGTAGAGGACATCGGCCCCGGACTTGAGCGCTCCGGCTGTGAGCTCAGCGGCGCCATCCAAGACGGTCGCGTCTCCCCCGCGCGGCAGCTGAAACTCACGTACGCCAGACCCGGTGACGGCATCGTAGGGTCCGTGCAACTCGCGAAGCCGCTCTAGCTCACGTTTCTCGTGTCGGATACCCAGCTCCGCGATCTGCTCTATAAGGGGGTCTTCGGCCTGCTGCGCGACGGCGACGCGCCCCAGCCGGCGGTCCACCTCAGACAACAAGCCGTACTCGCAGCTCGCAGCGGCTGTCAGGTCGGTGGCGCTCCATAAAAGTCGGCTTCCGAGTAGCTGCACGTTCCCTACATACACGAGATCCCCAGTGAACGGCACGAGTCCGTCCTGCCAACGCTGGGCACAGGTCAATGACCCCGCCTACAGGACGTGATTGCCTCCCACTGTGGCACCGGCCCGGGGGAAGGCCCACAGGAAGTAGGTCAATGAGCTGATGAAGCCCTAAGGGGATCGACTAGTGTCTCATCGACGCTCGACGAACTAGTTCCTGATCCCTGAAAGGACAGCGCCAGTATGGGCACCACTGAGGTAGACGCGCTCTTCAAACCCACCTCGGCGTCCATACGGCAGCTTCTCTCAGACCTCGTCGGCGGGTTCTGCATTCCTTCCTATCAGCGGCCATACAGGTGGAAACCAGCCGACCTGCGACGGCTTTGCGAAGATTTGATTGCTGGCCTTCAGCGGCTCAGCAGCGACGAATCGGCTGTCTCATTCATTGGCGCCATCATTACGGTCAGCGGGATTAGCGATCTACATGACACCAAGCCATCCGACGCGCGGCAGGTTATTGATGGCCAGCAGAGACTAACCACGATCCTTATGTTGGCAGTCGCTCTTCATGAGCGTCTTGGGCAGCAGCAGGGGTCAGTTGACACAAGTTCTCTACCTGAAGAGGTACGGGATTGGTGCACTGAACAGATCGCGGAGACCCGTGGCGGCCTCTTTGCCTGCCTCGGCCAAGTACGGCAGTCGGGAGACGCGGCTTTCCGTAATTTACCCAAGCTGGTCAGAGATGTCTCAGACATTTGGAGCGCCAAGCAGTCGAAAGCACAGTATCGATCTCCGATCTCTCGACTTCTCATTGGATACATTCAACACGATGGGACCAACACCTACTCGCCAACCCTCCCATCTTCGATAGTTATGCCCGAGGCGCCAGGGAGCTCTCTCGCCGACTTCGAGACGGTTAATCGCAGATACCAATCGATTAAAGAGCTCGTTAGAGACCTGGCTCGAGGGCGAGAAGGCGATCTAGCGGACGCGATTGATTTGGATGTATTACTGGGCCCATCTTCCAAAGCGCTCCCCGCACTCTTCGAGAACGTAACCGACACTTTGGCTCCGTCCCTCCGAACGGCCGCCCTTACATCCACGCAGCTCAGCGAGGCCTTGAGGCTGCTGCTTCTGAGTCGATTCCTCCTCGAAAGAGTGGCATTAACTCAGATCAACGCTAAAGACGAAGCGTATGCATTCGACTTGTTCGACTCGCTGAACACCACGGGCGAGCCTCTCACAGCACTGGAAACCTTTTTGCCGTTGGTGGTTGAGGCGGAAGGGGTGGAGAAATATCCAACGTCACCTAGCTTCGAGCACATGTCGCTGACCAGTAGGCTGCTTGGCGACGACGATAACGTTCAGCGGCAGGCCGAACGTCTGGTGACCATGTTCTTGCTGTCGGACGCGGGATTAAAAGTTCCAAACAAGCACAATGATCAACGGCGTGAGCTTAACAAGCGGTACAAGAGCGCCGAGAACGCGGACCAGCAGCGAGCGATGACGCGATACTTGGCAGACTGCAGCCTGACGTACTTCCACATGTGGCAAGAGTTGGAACTGTCGACTGGAGCGACCGGGGTCGAAGGGCACCTCGACGATCAGTCACTTTTTGCGCTTCGTTTCCTTAACCAAATCAACCACACTGTCGTCCTCGCCCCGCTTGCCCGATACTTCGCCGCATGGCGCAAGGACCCGTCAGTACAGACGGTTTCTGCCCTACAGGCGGCCATTAAGTCCTCCACGGCATTCTCCGTCCTTTGGCGTGCGGCTCATGGCGGGACCGATGGCATCGATGGTATCTACCGGAAGATCATGTCAAGCGGCGTCGACGGGATTTGCGCCCCCCTTGCCCGCACCGCAGGTTCTAGCCATGACGAGCGGGAGCTTCCCGACGTGAGCGCTCTCGCTGCCGCGTACCGACACCACCTGGCAGGCGCCAACGGCTATAGCTTCTCCAGCAAGTCTGACTGGTTAGCTCACGTGGCCGGACGTCCGATCTATGATGAGCAGTTCGAGTTGTCCAGGTTCCTCCTGCTGCTCGCCGCCCATCACGCCGTCCCAGAAGAGACCTCAGGGCTAACCAAGGACGGCGCCAAGGCTGACCACACCGACATGCTTAAGCCCGATCGCTACACAACCGACGATCGGCTCGCCACGGTTGAACACGTCGCACCACAGAATCCGACACCAGACGATTGGGCAATTGACCTATACGCGTCCCCCTCCGCGATCCCAGTCCTTGGAAATCTGACCCTCTTGCCCTTGGACGACAACTCATTCATCAGCAACCGGCCTTGGAACGAGAAGCGTCGCCTATATTCGGCTCTATCGGCCGAGTCGCCAGACGCCGCCCGTGCTCTACTGGAGGCAGCTGTCAAGGAAGGCGTCTCTCTCAGTCCGGAGAAGATCGATTTCCTAGTTGGTCGGCGGCTCCACCTCCCTGTCCTGCAGGCAATCGCCAATTACGAAGGAGAGTGGGACAGAGATTTCATCGATCAACGCACCAGAAACCTCCTAGAGAGAGCTTGGACCGTTCTCGACGGATGGCTATCCACCTAGTCACATGCTCGGCGAACTGGGTGCGCCACAGGCGCGGGGACCGAGCTCTCCATCAAGCGGGCGCCCCCAAGCGCCTGGACAAAGCGTTCGCACCTTGGGTGAGGCAGGAACGCAGAGCTTCTTGAATGCAACCACCACATGTAGAGGTGCCTAATTCAATGTTGACCTTCGAGGAGCTGCTGTCCAGGGCGAGCGATCCAACCCTCCAGGAGCTCGTGGGTCGGAAGGTTGTCCGACTTCTCGCCAAGCTGCAAGAAGACCTTGCTCATCCAGATCGGCTGCGCGAGGTCCTGCAAGACCTAAGGGCCCCTTCGGAGCTCCTACTGAATCGAGACTCAAGGGCCGAGCTCGCGTCCCTGCTGCCCCCTTCCCAGGCTCGTGATCTTGCAACGGCGCTGGACCTGCCGGGGGATGATCCCTTCCGCGAGCTCTCGAGCGTGTCGATACGGCGTGGGTCAGAGCGCGCAAGACGGCTCTTGGAGTTCTTCTACGTCCAAGACGAGTCGCCGCCGGTGAGGGATGCTCCGACGAGCACAACGGTCACGGTGGGTCACGGACTTTTCCCGCATCAGCGCAATGCGGCCCGACAAGTCCTAAGCCTGTTGGAGGCTGAGCCGCAGCGTGCACTGCTCCACATGCCGACTGGATCCGGTAAGACCCGTACGGCCATGAACGCCATTTGCGAGCTCATGAACCGGAGCGAGCCATTCCTGGCGGTCTGGCTGGCGCACTCCGAGGAGCTCTGCGAGCAGGCCGTGGAGGAGTTTTCGTCTGCCTGGCAAAGCCTAGGTAACCGGGACGTCCCCGTGGCGCGATGGTGGGGTGACCACGAGCTCGATGCAATGTCCATGAGGGACGGGCTCCTGGTCGCCGGGCTGCCCAAGGCGTACGCCTCGGTGAAGCGCGACTTTCGTCAGCTCGGTCAGCTCTCCGGCCAAGTTGGACTCGTCGTCATGGACGAGGCCCACCAGGCGATCGCGCCCAGCTACCAGCTTGTACTCGACCTTCTGTCTCAGGCGGGTAGCCCTGCCCCACTCCTCGGTCTCAGCGCAACGCCGGGTAGGACCTGGAACGACGTTGACGAGGACCAGAAGCTCGCGGACTTCTTCTATCGCCGTAAGGTCACACTTCGCGTTGGGGGCTACGACAATCCCGTGGACTACCTCGTGGATGAAGGCTATCTAGCTGCGGCGCAGTTCGAGAGTCTGCACTCGAAGATCGGCGTCGAACTGACTCAGACCGACTACGACAACCTCGCTGACGGTCTCGATCTGCCTGCCAGAGTGCTAGAGCAACTCGCCGACGATGAGAAGCGAAACCTGCTCATCGTTAATCGGGCCGAGCAGATAACACGAACGACGGCAAGACTGATCATCTTCGCTGCAACAGTCGAGCACGCAGTCGTGTTGGCTGCAGTGCTCCGTTCCCGTGGCCTCTGGGCCCGTGCTGTCACGGGGAAGACTCCTTCCTCGGAACGAGCGCAATCCATCGGCGAGTTTCGAGACGACTCTCCCGAACCTCGAGTCTTGGTGAACTACGGTGTGCTGACAACGGGGTTCGACGCCCCCGCCACTGGAGCAGCGATCATTGCCCGTCCGACGGCGAGCCTGGTCCTCTACTCCCAGATGGTGGGTCGCGCCATTCGAGGCCCCCGGGCGGGCGGCAACGCGCGAGCTGTGATTGCCACTGTCGTGGATCCGGGGCTCGAGGGGTTCGCCTCCCCTTCAGATGCTTTCGAGAACTGGGAGGACGTGTGGGAGACAGCGCGATGACCGAGTACGACATTGTGCCGACCTCGCTCGCGGTGAAGGCGATGCGGGACAACGGATACAAGAACGCGGCCTACGCACTCGCCGAGCTGATGGACAACTCCATTCAGGCGGGGGCAACCCGTGTCGATCTGTTGTGTGCAGATCAGGAGACCATGGTCGACCAGCGGACGCGTCGTCGACTCAGCTCGGTAGCCGTACTAGACAACGGCAGCGGAATGGACTTCGACACCCTCCAGATCGCACTGCAGTTCGGCAACGGAACTCGTCTTTCGCCGGAGAACGCCGCCAAGGGGATGGGCCGATTCGGCATGGGGTTGCCAAGTGCATCCATCTCGCAGTGCCGGAGGGTCGATGTGTGGAGCTGGCAGAAAGGCGCATCGTCTGCCATGCACAGTTACATCGATCTCAACGAGATCGAGGCTGGGTCGCTCAAGGTCGTCCCTGCGCCCCAGCCGCTGGCGATTCCGGACACGTGGCTAGACGCCAAGAGCGGTGAAGGGTTCGGCGAATCCGGAACTCTAGTGGTCTGGAGTCAGATCGATCGAGCGCTCTGGCGGACGTCGAAGGCGCTCATCGACAACTCCGAAGAACTCATTGGCCGGATGTACCGCGAATGGATTCATCGCGGCGACGTGGCCATCCGCCTTCGGAGCTTTCTTGAGTACGACCCTCGAAAGCCGGTTATCGACAAGACGGCGAAGCCGAACGACCCGCTGTACCTCATGACGCGCACAACTTGTCCGGCGCCGTTCGACGACAAGCCGATGTTCCAGCCCTTCCCCTCTGAAGAGGCGTACGAGATTCGCACCACGATCCGTTTCCAGGGTGAGGATCATGAGGTCGTCACCCGGCTCGCGATCGCTTCTGAGGCGGCGCGATCGGGCGACAACGCCGGCAGCAAGCCCCACGGTCGACACGCGGCTCGCAATGTAGGTGTATCGGTTGTCCGGGCTGGCCGTGAGCTCGAACTCGACCCGGCCTGGACCACCGCATACGACCCGCGCGAGCGTTGGTGGGGAGTCGAGGTGCGGTTCGAGCCTGGACTCGATGAACTGTTTGGTGTCTCCAATAATAAGCAGTCCGCCCGCAACTTCGCTGAGGCAGCCAAGATCGACACGGCCGCCTTGATAAAGGAGCACGGCGGGTCAATCAGTCGAGCGCGTCAGGCGTTGGCGGACGAGGAAGACCCCCTCGAGCCGCTGCTAGAGCTCGTGCATCGGATCCAGACCAACATCCGCGAGATGCGCAAGTTGATTGGTGTCCAAGCCGAGGGTCGCAGACGAAAGAGGCATCAAGACAAGAGTGTCGAGGTCCAGGCGACTGAGGCAGTCCGCAAGCGCCAAGAGGCCGGCCATCGCGGCCGCAGCGACGATGACGAGCAGCGTCCGCTGGAAGAGCGTGCGAGCGAACTCGCCGAGCAGCTCGAAGCCTCGGGTCACTCGCCCGAGGCTGCCCAGGCTCTCGCCGCGGAGACGATCGATAAGGGTCTCAAGTACCGCATGGACGTCGCCTCCCTCGAAGGCGGCGCGTTCTTCTCGGTGCAGCCGCGCGGCGGCGTCCTACTCGTCACGCTGAATACTGACCACCCCGCCTATGAGCTCCTGCTGGGAGCACAAGACCCGGCTTCGTTGCCGGGGGATCCCGAGGCCCTCAAGGAGAAGCTGCAGGCTGCGCAGTCCGGCCTCGAGATGATGCTTTTCGCCTGGGCGCGTTACGAAGATGAGCAGACGTCCGTAGAGCAGCGCCGTTCGGCACAGAACGTCCGCCATGACTGGGGTCGGATGGCCGAGGGCTTCTTGGGGGCTCAGTGACCGCTGATTCGCCTAAACGAAAGGTCGTCGACGAGCTTGGGCGAGCTGAGGGGCCCATGACGGTCCCTCAGCTCGCCGCAGCGACTGGACTCGCGGAGCGAGAGGTCGACGCCCTCCTGTGGGGGTCTCCGCAATCTTTCGTGTGGCAGCCCGGCCACAAGTGGGGCCTTAAGTCCTCGAAACGACGCCCTGGTTCGGTCGATAGCGCCAAGGTTGAGGTCGTCGACTCCAAGTCGGAGCTGTTAGCGGCCAAACCCGCTAAAGACCTTGGCGCCCGCACGCTTTCTAATGGCCTGACTATCCAGTTCCGTCGTCGTGCGTTGGACACGGATGCCTTCTTCGCCGTCAAGTCGAGTGGCAACACCATCGAGCTCACGCTTAACTCGACCCACGAGATCTTTGATTATCTCCCCATCCCCTACGACGACGACGACAGCGATCACTCGCCCTACAGAGAGCTGGTCGAGACCCTGCTTTCGGCCTGGGCGCTCCACGAGGACGGTGCCAGCACACCGTCGGCGCGTCGACAGCTCGTCGATGACAGGCTCTTCTGGGGGCGCAGGGCCATCGAAATCCTTCGGGAGTGAGACGTGCCCCTCGGCGACGACTTGCTACAGCTGTGCTCTCGGGCGCGTCGCGAACTGGTCCTCTGCGCTCCCTTCGCGAAGACACACGTCATGTCGCGGCTTCTAGAACATCTGGGTACCCAGGTCCGGCTAGTGGTCATCACCAGATGGCGAGCGGAAGAGATTGCGTCGGGGGTCTCAGACCTCGAGGTACTGGAACAGGTGGCTGCGCGTGGAGGGGACGTGCTGCTACACGACCGACTCCACGCGAAGTACTTTCGCAGCGAAAGTGAAGTCCTGCTCGGGTCCGCGAACCTAACGGGGGCCGCGCTTGGCTGGAGCGCGCCACGCAACCTGGAACTGCTCATTCCCAGTCCGTTGGGAGTGGTCACGAAGCTCGAAGACCAGTTGCGCTCCGAATCGATCCGTGCCACCGCAACGTTGGCCCACGAGCTTCGGGAGATCGCCAACCAGTTGCCTATTCGGGCCACCGTGGCCCCGCCGGATGAGCTACACAGCCCCCCCGCGGTGCAACGCCCCTGGCTGCCGTCTTTTAGGCACCCGGCCGACCTATGGCTGGCCTACCGCGGTGAACAGGAGACGCTTAGTCTCCCGGGCAGGTCAGCGGCAGCGCAGGATCTCGCCTGGCTCGAGCTTCCGGGCGGCTTCGACGAGCCAGCCTTCAAACGTGTGGTCGCCGGCCGGCTCATGCAACATCCGTTCCTCACAGAGCTGGACGACTTCTTAGTCTCCAGTCAGCGCTTCGGGGCCGTTCGGGACTTTCTTGCTGCGCGGTTTGAGCTGGATCGCGAGGAGGCCGATCTGGCGTGGCAGACACTGATGCGTTGGCTACTCGAGTTCCTACCCGCTCGCTATACAGTGACCACCGCGCGCTGGTCCGAGGTGATTCAGCGGAGACCGTCCCGCGAGGAGCGAGTGTGAACCTGACCAAGTCCCGCAGCAACGTCCGCTCGATTCTGGAGAGCAACGGAATGACATGGCACGAGACAGGGGACGATCTCGTGCTCCGCTTCGCCAGCGCCCTGGTAACCATTTCCTTTCGAGAGTGGGGCTCGCAGTCGCTGGTCGAGTTGCGTTCTAAAGTGCTGCGTGGCATCTCAGCTACTAGCGAAGACGTCCTGCGCACGGTCAATGAGCTGAATTGCGAAGAGGTCTTCGGGCGATGGGTCTACTACGCAGACGAGGCCCTGCTCACCCTGGAGTACGACATGCTCGGCGATCACCTTCAAGAGCCGGAGCTCATGGCCGCTTTCACCTCCATCGCCCAGATTGCTGATCACTACGATGATGTCCTGCGGTCATCCCTTGGTGGTCACCGCGGGATTGACTAGCTAAAGGGCGCAAACGGCGCAGGCTTCACTGTCATCGTCCTCGTCAAGAGCGCCTGACAACACCTCGATCAGCGGCAGATTGCGGCGGCTCTTGGCTGCTCGCGCCATGGCGTCCGCGTGCTTCTTGAGGATCTCCTCCCGGCGCTCAAGCAGCTCAGGCAGGGTCTCGCCATTCGACCAGGTGTAATCGCGTCCCTGCATCGCGAGCCCCTGGTAGCTCGCGTCCCCCGAAGCTCCGGCATCCTTGAGTACCTTGCTCTCGATGGCCACGGCCCGCTCGAAAAGTTCGGGGTGACGGTCAGCGAGTCCGATCCACTCGGCCTTGCGCTGGTAGAAGCAGAAGTAGCAGCCGCTACGAGTCCGCCACTGGTAGTAATCCGGAAGGCCAACGCCCGCCTCGTCCAGGATTCGCAGCACTCCCTCATGGTCGATGTCGTTCTCGACGAAGGGGAAGATTGCCGAGATGTTCGGCTTGGTCGAGACGTATCCCTTGCGATTCTTCTCGTCGGCGCGGATCGCTACGTAGCTGATCGCCTCATCGTCGCCGAGCCATGCCTCAAGCGGCTTGATCTTCACCAACTTGGTGCACCAGCGCATCTGGGGGGAGGGCAGCGTGCCTCGGTAGACCTCGAACCAGTGGTCGAAGCCCTTGTCCGCATTCAGTCGCGCGATCGGCTTCCCAAGAACCACCTCGAGCTTGTTCAGGTACTCGTAGGTTTCCGGAAGCTCAGCGCCGGTGTCACAGAAGAAGTACTCCATATCGGGGACCTGGTCGCGAAGGTAGATCGCGAGGGCGCTCGAGTCCTTGCCTCCCGAAATCCCGCAGACGTGCCTTACCTTGCCGCTGCTCATGCGAGGTTCTCCTTTCTGGACGAGTCATTGTCACCGTAGGCGCGACCACCGACATCGATCCGGCTTGCCGTGCTTTCAAGCTCTACGTGGAGGAGGTGGGCCAGAATCCACTCGCGGGCTTCACGCGCGTCGACGCCATGCTCCAGAAGGCTGGCCAGCGTCGACTCAAGAGCGCGGCCAACCGCTGCGCTGCGACTCTCGTCCAACTGGACAAGACGGACAAGATCTCCGCCTCGAGAGGAGTTAACGGAGATACGCATTGCCTCGAAGTTCCCGTCGAGGGCGCGCATATCGGCGGCCAGCGCTTCAACCCGCAGGAATGCCGCGCCCAGGTCATGCATTGTCAGCTCGAACCGGTCAGCATCCTCGTCGGTCCAGCTGCTTGGCGGTGCCCCCACGACCTGCATCGCGACGTAGTCCAGCCACTCGTCACGGTCCATCTCACCCTGTAGGGCTACAGACAACGCCCTAAGGCGGGAGTCCAGGATCTTGTCCTTGACCTCGAGGCTGCGGTGCCTCAACGAGGCTTGCACGTCGCCCTGGACCTTGAGCTGGTCTCCGAGAACCTTCTCGATGCGGGAGGCGAGAACCCCTCTGGCGGCCTGCAGCTCATGGAGGGCGGCGCCCACTCGGGCGGCCACCTGCTCGTACTCGTCCTTTGGACGGCGATCCCTGATCGAGATCGGCTCCTGTCCCACGGCGGTCGGCAACAAAGCGAAGAGCAACTCATCTGGCTCCGTAGCCGACAGGAGCGCAGCACGGACCGCAGCCGCGTCTTCGCCCACGATGCGCGTCTTCTTGGCGTACTGGGTCAGCATGTTGAGGCGCGCGACCATTGAAGACACCACTGTCACCACGCTGGCCTTCTGCGGATCACCGGACAGCCCCAGCTCGACCGCCATCGCGCGAACGAACTCGTGGCGCGCGCGGCTTCGCGTTCCGAAGCACTTGAGCTCGAAGTTCCCGGGGTTGCGCAGCAGCCGCTCAACGACATCCCCCGTCAGCCGCGGTCTGAAAGTGCCGTGCTCGTACATCGCGAACTCGTCGGAGTGGGCGCACAAGACCGCCAGCAGCAGGATCGGAGCGACCCCAGCCCGCAGGCCGAACGGCGGCAGCGCTAGCTGCTCGAAGAGCCCGGCGACGTTGAGGCGAGAACCTGTGGTCGATCGGATCTCGGTAACGAACGCGTCCCACACGTGAGAGGCCTCGCTCCCCCGCTCGGGCGGAACGAACGCCCAGCTCTCACCAACCCGGCGGTGGATGCCGAACGCGGCGAAGATCGATCGATAGAGGGTCCGATCCGGACCGAAGCCGTCGAGACCGAGCTCCGCATGCTGCTGCCTCGCCTGCATGATCTCGGTGACTTCCCGGCGAGCCTTGGCCGCTTGCGACGAGAGCTCATGACGGTTGATGAGGTCGTTTCGAATCGGGATGGCGTGGGTGTAACAGGCGTCTGCCACCTCCGACACGACTGCGGCCAAGGAGCCCGTGAAACTGCGACGGTCGTCGTTCTGGGAGCTCGCCCAGATCCATTCGACCGGCGCAAGCGGACCGAAGGCCGACTCGAACTCCCGCTTCGCGTCCACGATCGCAGCGACCCGTCGCTCGCTCAGCTCCTTGCGTACGACCCAGTCGTCCTGGACCAGAGCATCGTCGCCGAGTAGGTCCTGCAGGGCGAGAACTTCGCGTGCCGCGTCGACCAGCCGCGAGGAATCCGCCTGTCCAATCACGACGGGCTTGTCTGTCTCGCGTGCCAGAACGTCGCCGCAGAACTCACCTCCGACGACGTACGCGACGAGGCCATCCCCTCGGTCACTGCTGGTCAGCGGCGTCAGGTTGGCGCGGTTGTCCACCCACACCCGTTCGAACGCGCGAAGCGTTCCCGACTGGTGTGAGTGACGGGCGGCGACAACCGGCGCGAGATGCAGTACCTCGCTGAGCGCTTCATCAGCTCGGACATCTCTGATACGCCTACGCGCCTGCTCGAGCGCACCCTGGACGTCGAAGTCGCTACCCTGCCAGACCCGGTACTCGTCGGCAAAGTCGCGGTAGGTGACGAGTGCGCGTTCCTGAAGTTCCGTGAGGGCGGACTCGAACTGCCCCTGGCCCGGCCCCGGCTCCTCACCCATGGCATACCGCAGAACCTGTGCGCTGGCACGAAGGACGCCACCACTGGAAGTCAGATTCAGCAGGCCGATCGACTTGAGCAGCTCCAAGGCGGCGTCACTGAGCCCACGCGCGTCCCTGATTCTCGTGTCGATCTCGATCCAGCGGGAGGCATCCGCGGAGACTCCAACCATGTTGGATGCCGACTCGATGAAGTAGTCGTAGAGCCGGTTGAGGCGCACCGCTGGCAACGGCTGTGCGCCCTCCCAGCGGGAGTCGTGAAGGAACCGGCCAACGCTCTGGGGCTCACGGCTCGCCAGGAACGAGAACATGGTCCGCTCGTTTTGGCCGTACCGGTGACAGAGGTCCGGGAGGACCGCTAGGGCGAGAGGATGCAGGGGCCAGCTGCGACGGATGATGTCGCCGTCGTCCGCGAGGTCAGCGAGCCCGAGGACCTTGAGACGCTCGAGGTGTCCCTGTACCCAACTCGTGAGGGGGGCAGTCAGCTCCTCGTCCGCATCTCCGAATGCGGCCGCGATGAGTGCCCGGGTCTGGCTCGGCGTGTCGATGAACGGCACGTCTTCGAAACGGCCTTGGATCTTCATCCACTCACGCCGTTGGACTCCGGAGGCACCGGTTGCGTAGTCACCGAAAGCCATGTGCTGAAGCGTCACAAGGGCGATCGGATGCCGCTGACTGGATCGTGTCCACTCCGCGAGTTCCTGGAGGAGGAAGAGGTCACTCTCTCCTGGGCTCTCGGCGAAGGCCTCGAGATTCTTGCCGAACTCGTCGATGAGAATCAGCAAGGGTGCGACCTCGCTGATGCCGTGAACGAGCTCTCGGATCTCTCGGGTCTGTACGGCGAAGTCACCAGTGGTGAATCCCTCAGCCAGAACCTCGATACGCCGGGAGAGGTCCCGCACGACGCCCGTATGCTTCGCCGGCGGCTGGAATCGGGCGAGCCCATGTCCGAGCGCTCGGAGAACTGTCTTCGAAACCGGTTCCCGTTGCGCGGTCACCACGGCACGAACGAATCCAGAGCGATCCGCGTTAGCGCGCTTGCGCGCCTCAGTAACAACTGCGAGCACCTCGGGCGCCGCCTCGAACAGAATGCTGTCGGCCGTCTGACGCGAGCCGTCGGCCTTGGGTGCATAGAGGCAGTCAAGAAGCAGCGCCAGCGACGACTTCCCAGTCCCATAGGGGCCCGTTACGGAGAGAGCGACTTCACCCTCGCTGAGCATCGCATTAGCGAGCCGTTCGACGCTGTCGATCGCGCGCCCCACCGGCAAGTAGCCGTCGATGGCGTGCGTCCCGGCGTCGCGCTCCACATTGATGGACCGCGCGAACCGGTCGCGCGGCGCCTTCAGGTCAATCAGTCGCCTCACGCGGCATTGCCCCTCATGGTCGTAGGCCGGAGCTCGGCTCCGAACTGCGCGTAGTGGTCGATAAGCAACTTCTGCATGGCCGTGTACGGGTCTGTCGGGAGCACTAGCTGAGGAAGGCCGTTCGAGAGCTGCACGTTGACGGCCTCGGAAGACTCAGCCGCGCGCTCTAATAGGTCCAGCGCCGCGCCTTCGGTCAGCCGAAACGCTCGACCGGGCGAGCCTGGCTCAGCCAGGGCACGACTCATGCTGACGACACGGTCCTCGCCGCCTGCGCGAAGCATGAAGTCGATCACTGTCGCGGCGAACACCATGGGCGGGAGCGTCACCTTGGGTCCGACCATGAATCGGTACGCGCCCTTCTGCGCGCTGCTGGGCTGGACAAGACCTAGCTCGCGGAATGGGCAGTCAATCTTGTCCTCGAAGGTCGCGCGGGTTGCATGGCCGGAGGCGTACATCCTCAGAAGGACACTCACATCCTTCTTGAGGGATGTGGCGTTGGGCCGACCGAAGCCCTCGAGACGGTCGGTGACGAACGCGAGCAGCTCTTCCTCGGTGAATTCAATGGCAGGGAACTCGTTAAAGGTCACCCACCACACCGGGGCCTGCGACGGCGGAGCGAGGAGCCACCAGTGCAGAAGCCAATCGGTCCCGGGCAGCTCCATGAAGGGGTCGACGCCCTCTTGGTCGTCGAACCAGGCCCGTCCGATGTCCGTCCGCCGCAAAGTCGGCATGCGAGATCCTTCGACCTTGACGGCCTCCAAAACCTTGAAGGCCAGGCTCCAGTGGCGAATCGACTTGACCATGTTCTTGCCCACGCCCATCGACACGACGGCCGCGGCCTTGTTGAAGATGTTGGGATCAGCCGACGCGTCGTACCCCTTCTTCACCCAGCCGTACCGGGGGTGAAACGTCTCGTGTCGAGCGAAAACCCGCTCGCACGACTCGTCCAACCTCACGCGCCTGCTCCTTCTCTTGTCAGCTCTCTGACCCTTGTTGCGGCCGCAGCAATGGCGGCCGCCGCTGTCGTGACGTCATTGGGGGTTGTCTCTCGGCCCATGCTGATCCGCACGCACTCATAGGCCGTCTCCTGGGTCATGCCCATGGCTTGCAGGACGTGAGAAGCGTCGGGCACGCGTGCGGTACACGCCGACCCTGTGGAGATGAGGATCTGCGGCGCGTTCACCAGAACAGCCTCACCGTCAGCACCGACCATGCGGAGGTTGACCGTGTTGGGAATCCGAGTAGCGCCGCTCCCTACAACCTGCCAATCGTCGAGGAGCCGGTCGAGCTCGCCTAGGAAGATACGCATGAGCTCCGCATAGCAGCGGCGATCCTCCACCAGCCGCTGCACGGCCAAGTCTGCTGCGGCGCCCATCCCGACGATCCCGGGGACGTTGCTGGTCCCGCTTCTCAGGCCGCCTTCGTGGCCTCCGCCGTGGATCTGCGGCGTCACCTGGAGCCCTCGACGGACGAACAATGCTCCGGTCCCCTTGGGGCCGCAAAACTTGTGCGCGGAGAACGAGGCTAGATCCACACCAAGCATTTCCAGATCGATCTCAAGGCGTCCAGGAGCCTGGGTTGCATCCGTGTGGACGACAGCGTCGACCGCCCCCGCCATGGCGGCAATTCGCTCGAGGGGCTGCACGACGCCGGTCTCGTTGTTAGCGAGCATGACGGACACCAAAGCCACGTCCCGACCAAGAGCCCGCTCATAGTGATCCAGATCCAGAAGGCCATCGGAGTCGACCGGAAGCACCTCGAGCTTGAACCCCTTTGCCGCGATGGCCTCAGCGGTATCAAGGACCGACTTGTGCTCGGTGGCCGAAACGAGGATGCGGGCCCCGGGAGGAGCGGCGTTCATCACGCCCTTAAGGGCGAGATTGTTCGCCTCCGTCGAGCCAGAGGTCCACACGATCTCTCGGGGCCGAACACCCACAAGGTTGGCCACGCTTTCGCGGGCCCGGTCGATGGCAGCGGAGGCCAGGCGACCACCGGCGTGTGCCGAAGCGGCGTTCCAGGAACGATCCCGCATCCACGGGAGCATCTGGTCGAGCACCTCTGGTGCGACGGGTGTCGTCGCGTTGTAGTCCAGATACACGAACTCAGACATCCCAAACCTCCGCTCCAGAACCTACGCCGCTACCGACGCGCTCACGCGCACCCTCCACAGGTGTCGCAACACCGATGTGGCGCCGATCGGTGTACCGCTCGGCGCCACATCGAATCGACGTCGATCAGCTGCAGCCGGAGGTGCTGCCGCAGCCCTCGCACACGTAGCAGGAGCCGGCGGGGCGCATCTTGGTGCCGCAGGTCATGCAGAGCGGGCTGTCGACGGCGTGGCCGGTGATCTGCTCGAGGAGCTCGGCGGAGGTGTGGGCCTCCTTGGTCTCGACAGGCTCGACCTCCGTGTGGGCGGTCTCGACAGGCTCGACCTCCGTGGTGGTCTCGACAGGCTCGACCGGCGTGGACTCCGGTGAGAGCAGCTCCGACGGCGAGCCGGTCTCTTCCTGGAGGGGCTCGTACGAGCCGGTCTCGAGGTAGCGCTGGCGCTCGTCGGCCGAGTAGATGCCGAGTGCCGAGCGCTTCTCGAAGGGCAGGTAGTCCAGCGCCAGGCGGCGGAAGATGTAGTCCATGATCGACTGGCTCATCCGCACGTCCGGGTCGTCGGTCAGACCGGCCGGCTCGAAGCGCAGGTTGGTGAACTTCGAGACGTAGGTCTCCAGCGGGACGCCGTACTGCAGCCCGATGCTGACCGCGATCGAGAAGGCGTCCATCACGCCGGCCAGGGTCGAGCCCTGCTTGCCCAGCTTGAGGAAGATCTCGCCCAGCTCGCCGTCGTCGTGGGCGCCGGAGGTCATGTAGCCCTCCGCACCGCCGACCGTGAAGCTCGTGGTCCGCGACACCCGCGACTTCGGCAGCCGCTTGCGAGTCGGGGCGTAGACGACCTTCTCGACGACCTTGGTGGCCTCCTCGACCTCCGACGCGGCGGCCTTGTCGGCGGCGTCCTTCTTCGCCTTGCCGCCACCGTCGGCCAGCGGCTGGCCCACCTTGCAGTTGTCGCGGTAGACGGCCGTCGCCTTGAGGCCGAGCTTCCACGACTGCAGGTAGATGTCCTCGATGTCCTCCACGGTCGCCGTCTCCGGCAGGTTGACCGTCTTGGAGATCGCGCCGGACAGGAACGGCTGGGCCGCCGCCATCATCCGCACGTGACCCATCGGCTTGAGCGCCCGGGCGCCCATCGCGGTGTCGAAGACCTCGTAGTGCTCGGTCTTCAGGCCCGGCGCGTCGATGACGTGGCCGTGCTCGGCGATGTAGTCGACGATCGCCTCGACCTTCTCCTCGTCGTAGCCCAGCTTCTTCAGGGCCCGCGGGATGGTCTGGTTGACGATCTGCATCGAGCCGCCACCGACCAGCTTCTTGAACTTCACCAGGCTGAAGTCGGGCTCGATCCCGGTGGTGTCGCAGTCCATCATGAAGCCGATGGTCCCGGTCGGCGCGAGCACCGAGGCCTGCGCGTTGCGGTAGCCGTTCTTCTCGCCGAGCTTGACGACCTTGTCCCAGGCCTTCGTGGCGAGCTTGTGGACCCGCTCGTCCTCGAGGTGGAGGGTGCGGACCGCGTCGTTGGCCGCCTGGTGCTTGCGCATCACCCGCTTGTGGGCCTCGGCGTTGCGGGCGTAGCCGGCGTACGGGCCGACGACCCCGGCGATCTCCGCCGAGCGGGCGTAGGACGCGCCGGTCATCAGCGAGGTGATCGCCGCCGCCATCGCGCGGCCGCCGTCGGAGTCGTAGCCCAGGCCCATCGCCATCAGCAGCGCGCCCAGGTTGGCGTAGCCGATGCCGAGCTGGCGGTAGTCACGCGTGGTGTCGCCGATCGGCTCGGTCGGGAAGTCCGCGAAGCAGATCGAGATGTCCATCGCCGTGATGATCAGCGTGACGGCCTTCTCGAACAGGGCGGCGTCGAAGGTGTCGTCGTCCTTGAGGAACTTCAGCAGGTTGAGGCTCGCCAGGTTGCACGAGGAGTTGTCGAGGCTCATGTACTCCGAGCACGGGTTGGACGCGGTGATCCGCCCGGTCTCGGGGTTGGTGTGCCAGTCGTTGATCGTGTCGTCGTACTGCAGCCCCGGGTCGGCGCAGGCCCAGGCGGCCTCGCTGATCTTCGTGAACAGCTCGCGGGCGTCGACGGTCTCGATGACCTCGCCGGTCTTGCGGGCCCGCAGCCCGAACTCGGTGCCCTCCTCGACCGCCCGCATGAACTCGTCGCTCACGCGGACCGAGTTGTTGGCGTTCTGGTACTGGACCGAGGTGATGTCGGCGCCGCCGAGGTCCATGTCGAACCCGGCGTCACGCAGCGCGCGGATCTTGTCCTCCTCGCGCGCCTTGGTCTCGACGAACTCCTCGATGTCGGGGTGGTCGACGTCGAGCACGACCATCTTGGCCGCCCGCCGCGTCGCGCCGCCGGACTTGATGGTCCCGGCCGAGGCGTCGGCACCGCGCATGAAGGAGACCGGGCCGCTGGCCGTACCGCCGCTGGAGAGCAGCTCCTTGGACGAGCGGATCCGCGACAGGTTGAGGCCGGCACCGGAGCCGCCCTTGAAGATGAACCCCTCCTCCTTGTACCAGTTGAGGATCGAGTCCATGGAGTCGTCGACGGAGAGGATGAAGCACGCGGACACCTGCTGGGGAGACTGGGTGCCGACGTTGAACCAGACCGGGGAGTTGAACGAGAAGTACTGGTGCACCAGCAGCCAGGTCAGCTCGTGCTCGAAGAGCTCGGCGTCGGCCTCGGAGGAGAAGTAGCCGTGGTCCTCGCCGCCCTTGCGGTAGGTCTTCACGACCCGGTCGATGAGCTGCTTGAGGCTCCACTCTCGCGCGTCGGTGCCGACCGCGCCGCGGAAGTACTTCGTGGTGACGATGGTGGAGGCGTTGACGCTCCAGAAGTCGGGGAACTCGACGCCCCGCTGCTCGAAGACCGTCTCGCCGGTCTTCCAGTTGGTCTGGACGACGTCGCGGCGCTCCCAGGTGATCTCGTCGTACGGGTGGACACCCTTGGTCGAGAAGACCCGCTCGATCTTCACCCCGGTGCTGGTGCCCGCGCCGCTCACGGTCTCCGTCATGTACTTCTCCCCTGTCGCTGGTGCTGTGTGTGCTGGTGCTCTTCTTGATGGTGGCCCGATCCACCGACACTGCTGGTGCTGCTGGTGTTTTGGTGGGGCCCGGCGTACCTGGCTTCCCCTCCACGCACGCCGGGCCCGGTCTCTGGTCAGCCCGAGGGCTGAGGTTGTGCCTCGCGCTCCATGCGGAGCATCGCGATCTCGGCCTCGAAGTCGTCGACGGACTCGAAGGCGCGGTAGACGCTCGCGAAGCGCAGGTAGGCGACCTCGTCGAGCTCGCGCAGCGGGCCCAGGATCGCCAGCCCCACCTCGTGGGCGGGGATCTCGGCGGCACCCGACAGCCGGAGCGCGTCCTCGACCTGCTGGCCCAGGCAGGCCAGCTCGTCCTCGGTCACCGGCCGGCCGTGACAGGCCTTGCGCACCCCGCGCACCGCCTTGTCGCGGTTGAAGGGCTCGGTGGCACCCGAACGCTTGAGGACCGTCAGCTGCATCAGCTCCACGGTGGTGAAGCGCTTGCCGCAGTCCTCGGCGTTGCAGGTACGCCGGCGGCGGATCGCGCTGCCGTCCTCGGCGACCCGCGAGTCGACGACCCGGGTGTCGGTGTTCCGGCAGTACGGACAGTGCATCGCGGGCCTCCCTTCGGGGTCGCTCGAGACACCCTCGATGAGGGTGTAACGGCTGTGGATGTGTGGGTGTTTCCTGTGGAGTACGGCTGCTGTGCTGTGAGTCACACACCCGGCCCCTGTGAACTAGATGTGGAGAACCACAACGGTGTAACTACTAGATGTAGTGGTAACCGTACGTCGCGGGCGGAGGGCGCGCAAGCAGAACGCGGCAGATTGCCGAGAGGTTTTCGCAAAGTCTGCATCTGCGCAGGTCAGCGGCCTCTTGGCGGGTTCCGGGGCGGCGTGTCGGGGCATCGGACACAATGGCCCGGTGGCACAGCGGGGCAAACGGGTCGGGCCGAAGAAGAAGGCCAGGTTCCGCCCGACCCCGCTCCTGCTCGCCCTCGGCGTCACGCTCGGCGTGGTGGCCTGGGGCTACCTCGTCAAGGCCGCCATCGACTTCGGCGTCGAGGCCCGCAACGGCGACTCCGGCGCCTGGCTCTACCTCGGACTGGCCTGCCTCGGCGCGGTCGCCTGCCTGTTCATCGGCCTGCTCATGGTCGCCCGCCTGCTGCGGGTGCTCGGCATCACCCAGCCGTCCTCCGCGGCCGCCCCGCCGGCCGAGACCGAACCCCCGCGGCGGGCCTCCGGCGGCGGCGGCGGAGGCCGGCGGGCCGCTCGGTAGGGGCTTGTGCGGTCGATCGTGGTCGCCAGGTGACACCGATCGACCGCGTTGATCCACAGACCAGCGAGGTGGCCCTTACGACGGGTGACGGTCCGGTGCAGGGTGACCGGCCATGGACGAGCTCCGAGACCTGCTGGACCAGCAGTCAGGGGTGATCTCACGCGGGCAGGCCCGCGACTGCGGCCTGCGGGACCACGACATCCGCCGCCTCGTACGCCGCCGCGAGCTCGTCGTGCCGGCACCCTCCGGTGGTTGAGGTGCGAGGAGCGCCAGCGACGAGCCTCGAAACCCCCGGAGGTCTACGCCGACCCGTCCCCGTCCTCACCTCGGCGCGCGGACGGACGTCGGGCCAGCTCCGGAAGATCCGACCACCGCTCCTCGATGAGGGCGATTCGCTTGGCCCGGCTCCAGCCCTGGACCTGCTTCTCGAACCAGAACGCGTCGTCGATCCGCTCGAAGTAGCCGGACCACGCCAGTCGGACCGGGAGCCGGTCACGTCGTGAGGTGTAGCGCGAGCCCTCCCCTGACTCGTGCTGGGCTAGCCGTGCCGTGAGGTCGATGGTGCTCCCGACGTAGAAGGAGCCGTCAGCGCACTCGAGGATGTAAGTCCAGGCCATGTGGTGGGTCTGCCCGCCGACTCGTGGCCGAAGCCTGGGTCAGCGCGCCCTGTGGAGGACGTGGGAGGGCTCCGGGGGTTTCGAGGCTCGGGCCTTGGCGGCCCTCGCACCTCAACCACCGGAGTGGCGCGGCACGTCACCTGCCTCTCGAGTGCCGGGACGCCGCGAGGGGCGGGCCAGCGTGTGGCCCACCCCTCGTCTTCCCCGGCTCGCCGCCCGGGGGTCGAGGTCGGGCGGCGAAGTATTCAGTTGTGGGTCTGGGTTGGTCGGGACTGCTCAGCCGACCGGCACGCGGAGGCGGTCGCCGACCTGGATCACGCCGGACTCGAGGCCGTTGAGGCGCTGGATCTGGTGGATCGTGGCATTGACGTCGCCGTCGGTGGTCGCATCGGCGGCGAGGCCGAAGAGGGTGTCGCCCGGCTGGACCTGGACCACCTGGGTGGCCGGCTCGCCGCGCTGCTCGGAGGCGACCGAGCCCGCACCCCACACCATGCCGAGGACCAGCACCGCGAGCAGCCCGGTCGCGAAGACCACCAGCCGGCCGCGGCGCGTCAGCCGGACGGGCGCGGGGCGGGCGGGCCGGGTGGGGCGGCGTACGGGCATCGGGCGGGTGATCGTCATGGTGCTCATCGGGACCTCCTGGGGAAGCGGCGGTCAGCCTGTCGGTCGGTGTTCGGGTCGAAGCCTGACCGAGACCACTGACAAGCCCCCCGGCCGAGGGTCTCGATCAGACGTTCGATCGAACACGTGTACGAGAGTAGAGCAGGTGTTCGAACGAAAGCAAGGACCAGACGAACGCGTGTTCGACAGCGTCAGCGGGCGCGGCGGGCGATGGTGCGCCGGCCCTGCGCGGCCACCAGCCTCATCGCGTGCCGCGACAGCGACGGGGCGACGGCCGCGGTGCGCACGACTCCCCCGCGCCAGCGCGGCACCGAGAGCAGCACGCGACGCGAACCGAGCAGCGAGACCGCGTCGCGGGCGACCTCGTCGGCGGTGAGGACCACGCCGGAGTGGGCGATCCGGGAACCCAGCGAGTCGTGGGTGTGCCCCTCGGTGAGCATCGCGGTGTCGACGACGTCGGGGCACACGGCGTGCACCCGTACGTTGCGTGGCGTCTCGGCGTCGACCGAGGCGGTCAGCGAGACGACGCCGGCCTTGCTGGCGGCGTAGACCCCGAAGCCGGGGACCGGTCCGAGCCCGGCGAGGGAGGCCACGTTGACGATGTCGCCGCCGCCCTTGCCGAAGGCGCCGAGCGCGGCGCGCATCCCCCACATCGTGCCGAGCAGGTTGACCTCGACCAGGCGGCGTACCTGCTCCTCGCTCTGCTCCGTCAGCCGGCCGTCGTCACCGACCCCCGCGTTGTTGAACCACGCCGTCAACGGCGCGTGGTGGAGGGCCGCCTGCGCCGCGGCCTCGTGGTCGGCGGGGTTGCGTACGTCGTGGGTCAGCCCCTCCTCGGCACCGATCTCGGCCGCGGTGTCGGCCGCCGCGGCGCCGTCGATGTCGGTGATGACCACCTGGTGACCACGGGCCACCAGGAGCTCGGCGATGGCGCGGCCGATCCCGCGGGCCCCGCCGGTGACCACGACGCTGCTGTCCATGGGGCGCGAGTCAACCAGACCCCGCTCCCGGGCCGACCGGGAGATCTTCCCGGCCGGTCCGGGAACGGGCCCGATGTGCCGGCGCGCCCGGCGCCGCACGCTCGGGGCATCGACCACACCGCACCTCGAGGAGGACCCCATGACCGCCGTACCCCGCCGCCTGTGGCAGATCGCCGGAGCGCTCGCCCTCGTCCACGTGGCCCTGATCCCGGTGGGCATCGCCCTCCAGGGCGGGCCGCTGTTCGCCGACGGCCGTGAGGGCATCGTCGACTCGTACGCCGAGGGCGACCTGACCCGGTCGTTCACCGGCGGCATGCTGGAGGCCGTCGGCTTCGTGCTCCTCCTGGCCGTCCTGGTCTTCCTCGGCCAGGTGCTGGGCCGCAGCACCGCCGGCGGCCGCTGGGCGGCGCAGACCGGCACCGTCTGCGGCCTCGCCTACGTCGCCGTCACGTTCGCGGTCGGCTTCCCCGCCGGCGCCGCCGCCATGTACGGGGTGCAGCACGGGCTCGACGTCGACGCCGCGTTCGCGATCAACAACGTCCGGCTCTTCGGCTACTTCCTGTCGCTGATGCTGCTCGGCGCCAGCACCCTCGGCTTCGCCGCGGCCGCGCTCGCCGAGCGCGTGCACCCGCGCTGGATCGGCTGGTTCGGCCTGGCGACCGGCGCCCTCCTGGTCGCCTCCACCCCGCTGGCCGGGGTGGGGCACCAGGACTGGGGGACCCTGGTCTGGATGGTCTGGTTCGCCGGCGTCGGCGTGCTGATGATCCGCCACCGCGAGCCGGCCACCACCGCCGCCGCAGATCGCTCCCCCACCGGCGTCGTCGTCGGGCACTCTTGACCCGAGGTGAGGCGATGCGCGGGATCCGGGTCGTGGCGGTGGTGCTGCTGGCCGCCCTCGCGGTCGCGGGCGGCGTCGTCGCCCTCGCCGCCACCGACACCCGCAGCGCCTACGACGGGCTCGCGATCGTCCTCGCCCTGACGGCGTACGCCGCCGTCGCCGTCGCCATCGAGCTCGCCCGGCCGGGACACCCGGTCGGGCGGCTCGTGCTCGTCGGCGCCCTCCTCTGGGGCGTCGGCGAGGGGCTGCTGGCCCTGGGCCTGGCCGGTCTCGAGACCGGTCTCGGCGCCCCGGGCGCGGCCCTGGCGGGCGTGCTCGGCACGGCTTGCCGGGGAGCGGGCTGGCTGCTGCTCGTCCTGGGGCTGCCGCTGCTGTTCCCCGACGGCCGGCCCCCGGGACCCAGGTCGGTCGGGCTCGTCGCAGGATCGATCGCCGCCTTCACGCTCGCCACGCTGGTAGCCCCGACGCCGCTGGAGTCGCGGCTGGACGGGGTCGACAACCCCATCGGCGTACCGGAGTCGGCCCGGGTCGCCGCCGACCTGCTCGCGATCGGCTCGCTCCTGGCGACGTTCGTCGCGCTGGTGGTGGTCGTCCGGTCGCTGGTGGTCCGCTGGCGCACCGGCGCCGAGCTGGAGCGGCAGCAGGTGGCGATCTTCGGCGCCGCGTTCTCGCTGCCGCTGCTCCTGCTGCCCGTGATCTCGACGCCGTGGGCGGCGCCGTGGATGTTCGCGCTGGTGTTGATCCCGACCCCGGTCGCGGTCGGGGTCGCGATGTTCCAGCGCCGGCTCTACGACGTGCAGCGCGCCGCCAACCGCACCCTCACCTACGTCGCGCTCTCGGTCGTCCTCGCCGGGGTGTACGCCGCCGTGGTCGCGGGCGTCGGCGTGGTGCTCGACGACCGGGGGGCTACCTGGCTTCCCTGGGCGGGGGCGGGCGTCGTCGCCGTGGCCTTCGCGCCGGTGCGTGACTGGCTGCAGCAGGGCGTCAACCGGCTGACCTACGGCCGGTGGTCGACACCGGCCGAGGTGCTCGCGGACACCGGACGCCGGCTCGCGGACGCCGCCGACGCGCCGACGCTGCTGCGGTCGCTCACCGACGAGCTCGTGACCGGGCTCGGTCTGGCCCGCGCCGAGATCCACGACGCGTCCGGGCGGGTGCTCGCCGCGTCCGGCCAGCCGGTCGCCACGACCGGGTCGGTACCGCTCACGGCGTACGGCCAGGGCGTGGGGTCGCTCCGCTGGGCTGGGTCGCCGCTGCGGCCGGTGCACCGCTCGCTGCTCCTCGACCTGGCCCACCAGGTCGGCGCCACCGTCCACACCGCCGGCCTCGTCGACTCCCTGCGCCACGCCCGCGAACAGCTGGTGCTCGGCCGCGAGCAGGAGCGCCGGCGGCTGCGCCGCGACCTCCACGACGGGCTGGGCCCCTCCCTCGCCGGGCTCGGGCTGCACGTCGACGCGGCCGCGAACCTGCTCGCCGCCGGGCAATCGCCCGACACCCAGCTCCAGCTGCTGCGCGAGGGCCTGGGCCACACCGTCGCGGAGGTACGCCGGGTGGTCGAGGGCCTCCGGCCGCCGGCGGTCGACGACCTGGGACTGTCCGGGGCGATCGCGGAGCTGGGCCGCGAGCTCACCGGTGGCGCGGGGCTCGACCTGGCGCTCGAGCTGCCCGAGGACCGACCCGCCCTGCCGGCCGCGGTCGAGGTCGCGGCGTACCGCGTCGCCCAGGAGGCGCTCACCAACGTGGTCCGCCACGCCCACGCGGAGCACTGCCGGGTGCGCGTGTGCGTCGAGGCGGCCGAGCTCGTCCTCACCGTCGCCGACGACGGGCACGGCGGGGCGGCGCCCGGCCGGGGTGTCGGGCTGGGCAGCATGGCCGAGCGGGCGCAGGAGATCGGAGGCAGCGTGCAGGTGACCAGCGACACCGCCGGGACGACCGTGGTCGCCCGCTTCCCGGTCCACGAGGCGGTGGGCCCGTGATCGGGGTCCTCGTCGTCGACGACCACCCGCTGTTCCGCAGCGGGCTCGCCGGCCTGCTCGCCACCGTGCCGGACGTCGAGGTCGTCGGCGAGGCGGCCGACGGCGACGCCGCCGTCGCGCAGGCGGTCGCGCTCCGGCCCGACGTGGTGCTGATGGACCTCAACCTGCCGGGTACGCCGGGGCTGGAGGCGACCCGTCGCATCGGCGAGGCCGCGCCGGAGTGTGCGGTGCTCGTGCTGACGATGGTCGCCGACGACGCCAGCGTGGTCGCGGCGCTCCGGGTCGGCGCCCGCGGCTACCTGCGCAAGGAAGCCGGTCAGGACGAGGTGCTGGCCGCGATCCGCACCGTGGCCGCCGGCGGCGCGGTGCTCGGGCCCGGCGTCGCCACCCGGTTGGCCACCGGCGGTGGCCTCGCCGAGACCCTCACGCCCCGCGAGTCGGAGGTGCTCGCCCTGCTCGGCCGCGGGCTCGGCAACGGCGAGATCGCCCGCGAGCTCGGGGTCAGCCTCAAGACGGTCCAGAACCACGTGTCGGCGGTGCTCGGCAAGCTGCAGGTGCGCGACCGGACGCAGGCGGCGTTCCGCGCCCGCGGGCTGGAGTGACCGAGCCGACACGCCGTTCGAACAGGTGTTTGAAGTCCGGGCGGCGGCGTGGCACGCTGCCCTCATGCCGCAGAAGAAGGTCTCGGAGCTGCCCGACGGCCCGCCCGACGCCACCGGGCTCACCCCCCGGCAGCAGAAGGTGCTGGCCACCATCAAGGACTCGATCGAGAAGCGGGGCTACCCGCCCAGCATGCGCGAGATCGGTGAGGCCGTGGGGCTGACCAGCTCCAGCAGCGTCGCCCACCAGCTCAAGACGCTGGAGGAGAAGGGCTTCATCCGCCGCGACCCCAAGCGGCCGCGCGCGCTCGAGGTGTTCCTGCCCGAGGTGATGGCCGCCCGGCGCAGCCTCGGCGGCTTCGAGGAGAGCTCGGTTGACGAGACCGGCATCGGCGACGCCGCCCCGACCGCCACCAACGTGCCGGTGGTCGGCCGGATCGCGGCCGGTGGCCCGATCCTGGCCGAGGAGCGCGTCGAGGACGTCTTCCCGCTGCCCAAGCAGCTCGTCGGCGAGGGCCAGCTGTTCCTGCTCGAGGTCTCCGGTGACTCGATGGTCGACGCCGCGATCTGCCACGGCGACTACGTCGTGATCCGTCAGCAGCCCACCGCCGACAACGGCGACATCGTGGCCGCGATGATCGACGGCGAGGCCACCGTCAAGACGTTCCAGAAGAAGGGCGGCCAGGTCTGGCTGCTCCCCCACAACGAGGCCTACGAGCCGATCGACGGCACCCACGCCACGATCCTCGGCAAGGTCACGGCGGTGCTCCGCCGGGTCTGACGCAGCGCACCTCGACGCCCGGTCCGGCTCCCCCATGGTCGGACCGGGCGTCGCTGCGTCTCTCAGCCGGGCAGCCCGGCCATCCCCTGCAGGCCCTCGCTGACGTAGATCCAGCCGTAGAAGAGGACCGCGAGCGTGCTCAGCACCAACCCGGCGATCGCCGTGCCCGCGCCCTCCCGGGAACGTCGGCCGGCGTTCCCGAGCACCATGGCCGCGACACCGAGCACGAGCGGCAAGCCGCTCCAGAACGCCGGAACGACCACGAGCGCGGCGAGCACGGCCAGCACCAGCGCCGCTCCTCCCTGGCTGTCCCGTCGCAGCGCCCGCGGCACGACCAGGCCGTAGACGATCGCGCCGGCGACGACGATGACAGGCGCGACGGTCGCGACCTCGGCCCAGTCGTGGGCGAAGAGCGTGGTCAGGGTGAGCGCGACGGCACAGGTGGCGGCGCCGATTCCGGCGACGGTGCCGGTCGTGATGGTGGTGCTCGGGGTGCGGGTCAGGGTGGTCATGGTGGGTCCTCTCGTCCGGAGCTGGTTGCACAGCAGTCTTCGGCGTCGGGCACTAGCGGGTCGTCACGCTGCGGAGTGGTTGTCGGGCACGGCCCGGGTGACCCGCAGGTCATCCTCGGGAGTGACTCCCGGGTGGCCCGGCTGGCCCTACCGTGGCGTCATGGACCTGCGCTCCGCCCGCGAGAGGTACGGCGACGCCGTCCTCGCCGTGGTCCTGGCGATGATCGCCGTCGCGGAGGTGGTCGCCTGGGTCGAGGCCGGCCTGGCCACCGCCGTGCTGTGGGCGCTGGTCATGACGCTGCCGCTGGCCCTGCGCCGCCGCAGCCCGCTGGCGTCGTTCGTGCTCGTGATGCTGGGTCTGAACCTGCTGACGGTCGCGCAGCCGGGCTTCGACAACGACTCCTCCGCCCTGGTGATCGCCTTCTTCGTCTCCCTCTACTCACTGGGTCGGCACGCCCGCGGGGTCGAGGCCTGGCTCGGCGGCGTGGCGCTGCTGGTCGTGATGGCGAGGTTCGTGCAGAGCGAGGGTGGGTGGCAGCAGACCGACCTCGGCGACATCGCGTTCCTGCTCGGCTTCGTGGGGGCACCGTGGGCGGCCGGCTTCACGCTGCGACTGCGGCAGGACCGTGAGGCCCAGCTCAACGCGGAGAACGAGGCGCTCCGCCGGGAGCAGGAGCAGGCGGTCGCCGAGGAGCGGGCGCGGATCGCCCGCGAGCTCCACGACGTGGTCGCCCACGCCATCTCGGTCACCGTGCTCCAGGCCCGCGGCGCACGCCGGGCGATGGACGCCGACCCCGAAGCGGTACGCCGGGCCCTGGACGCGATCGAGCAGACCAACGCCGCCGCGCTGGGCGACATGCGCCGACTGCTCGCCGTCCTCCGCGACACCGAGCCCGACGGCTTGCACACCGCCGACGGCGACCGGGCGCCGCAGCCCTCGCTGGCCCACCTCGACCGGCTCGTCGACCACGTCCGCGACAGCGGCGTACCCGTCGACGTCGAGGTCACCGGCACCCGGCGCGACCTGCCGCCCGGCGTCGACCTCTCGGCCTACCGGATCGTCCAGGAGGCGCTGACCAACGTGCTCAAGCACGCCGCCGACGCGCGGGCCACCGTGCGGCTCGACTACTCCGCGGACGAGCTGGTCGTCACCGTGTCCGACGACGGCATCCCCGGCCCGCTCGGGGCCCCCCGCGGCGGCCACGGCCTGATCGGGATCCGCGAGCGCGTCTCGGTGGTCGGGGGCGCCGTCGAGGCCGGGCCCGGACCCGACGGCGGGTACCGGATCCGGGCCCGCCTGCCCTACGCACTGGAGCTCACGTGACCGACCCCGCGACGATCCGGGTGCTGCTGGCCGACGACCAGCCGCTGGTGCGCACCGGCCTGCGGATGATCCTCGGCACCGAGCCCGACCTCGAGGTGGTCGGCGAGGCCGCCGACGGTCGGGCCGCGATCGACGCCTGTGCCGAGCTCGCCCCCGACGTCGTCCTCATGGACGTCCGGATGCCCGGCGTCGACGGCATCGAGGCGACCCGCGCCGTCACCGCGCTCCCCGACCCGCCCCGGGTCCTGGTGCTGACGACCTTCGACCTCGACGAAGTGGTGTACGACGCGCTGCGGGCCGGTGCCAGCGGCTTCCTGCTCAAGGACGCGCCCGAGGAGCGGCTCGTGACCGCGATCCGGGTCGTGGCCGAGGGTGGCTCGCTCTTCGCGCCGTCGGTCACCCGGCGCCTCATCGCGGAGTTCTCCCAGCGGGCCCCGCGCAGCACGGTCGACCTGGGCGCCCTGACCGAGCGGGAGCAGGAGGTGCTGCGGCTGGTCGCCCGGGGCCGTTCCAACGCCGAGATCGCCGGCGAGCTGTTCGTCTCCGAGAACACCGTGAAGACCCACGTCGCCCGGGTGCTGATGAAGCTCGGCGTCCGCGACCGCGTGCAGGCGGTCGTGCTCGCCTACGAGTCCGGGCTGGTGCGGCCCGCGACGTAGCCGCCCGCGTGAATGCGCCGTGAACGGTCGGTGACGTCGTCAGCGTCACGCGTCACCGGGCAGCCGGCCCGTCGTTGGAACCTCACGTGAGCACTCCCGCCCTGCCCCGCCGCACCGTCCTCGCGACCGGCGCGACCGCCGCCGGCGTCTCGGCCGTCGGCCTGCCCACGACCGCCGCGGCCCGTCGCGGCGGCCGCCGCGACCGCGTCTTCGCCCACGGTGTCGCCTCCGGCGACCCGCTCCCCGACGCCGTCCTGATCTGGACCCGCGTCACCCCGACCGCGCAGGCCACCCCCGGCAGCGGCCGCGGCCCGCGGATCGAGGTCGGCTGGGAGGTCGCCACCGACCCGAGGTTCCGCGACGTCGTCCGCAGCGGCACGTTCGCCACTGGCCGGGGCCGCGACCACACCGTCAAGGTCGACGTGACCGGGCTCGACCCCGACACCTGGTACTTCTACCGGTTCACCTGGGACGGCGTGCGCAGCCCGGTCGGCCGCACCCGCACCGCCCCGGCCGACGGCGCCGCGGCCGAGCGGCTCCGGGTCGGCGTCGTCTCGTGCTCCCACTGGGAGGCGGGCCACTTCGCGGCGTACCGCCACCTCGCCGACCGAGACGACCTCGATGCGGTGCTCCACCTCGGCGACTACCTCTACGAGTACGGCGCCGACGAGTCGGCCGTGCGCCAGCACCACCCGGCCCACGAGATCGTCAGCCTCGGCGACTACCGGCAGCGCCACGCGCTGCACAAGAGCGACCCGCACCTCGCGGCCCTGCACGCCCGGGTGCCGTTCGTGGTGACCTGGGACGACCACGAGGTCACCAACGACAGCTGGAAGGACGGCGCCGAGAACCACGACGAGGGCGAGGGTGGCTACCGGCGGCGTCGCGCCCGGGCCCACCGGGCCTACGACGAGTGGATGCCGGTGCGGATGAACGGCACCGCCGACCTGCGCGACGGGTCCCGGCTCTTCCGCCGGCTGCGCTGGGGGGCCCTCGCGGAGATCTCCATGCTCGACCTGCGGACCTACCGGGACAAGATGGTCGAGACCGCAGCGCCGTTCCCGGCGCCGCAGGTGCAGGCCGAGGCCGACGACCCCGACCGCACCATCACCGGGGTGCAGCAGATGGCCTGGCTCAAGGACTCCGTCGTCCGCGACAGCGCCCAGTGGAAGCTGATCGGCAACTCGGTGATGATCGCGCCGCTGTCGATGGCGCAGCTGCCCGAGGACACCGTGAGGCTGATCGACCAGGTGACCGGCGAGCACCCCTCCGACGGGGCCCCCTTCAACACCGACCAGTGGGACGGCTACACCGCCGACCGCCGCGAGCTCTTCGCCCACATCGCCGACCACGAGGTCACCGACACCGTCTTCCTCACCGGCGACATCCACTCGGGCTGGGCCAGCGACCTGCCGCTGGACCCCGGCGCCTACCCGCTCGGCGGCACCGCCGGCGTGGAGTTCGTCTGCACCTCGGTGACCTCCGACAACATCGACGACATCACCGGCGCACCCCCGCGGACCGCCACCCGCGCGATCGAGGCCGGGCTGATGGCCAACAACCGGCACATCAAGTACGTCAACTTCGACGACCACGGCTACTCGGTGCTCGACGTCACCCCGGAGCGGGCACAGATGGACTACTTCGTCGTCGAGGACAAGACTGACCCCGACACCGGCGTGCACCACGACGCCTCGTGGTTCACCGCGGCCGGCTCGGGTGTCGTGACGTCAGCGGAGGGACCCGTCACGTGAGCACGCCTGTTCTGCCCCGTCGTACCGTCCTGGCCACGGGAGCCACCGCCGCGGGCGCCGCGGCCGTCGGGCTCCCCCACGGAGCCACCGCCGCGAGCGAACGCCGCCGCGACACCGTCTTCGCCCACGGCGTCGCCTCCGGCGACCCGCGGCCCCGCTCGGTCGTGATCTGGACCCGAGTCACCCCGACCGCCCAGGCCAGCCCCGGCAGCGGCCGCGGCCCCCGGGTTCAGGTGCTGTGGGAGGTGGCGACCGACCGGGCCTTCGCCAACGTCGTACGCCGCGGCAGCTTCGCCACCGGCCCCGGCCGCGACCACACCGTCAAGGTCGACGTCACCGGCCTGAAGCCGGCTCGCTGGTACCACTACCGCTTCACGTGGGACGGCGTGCACAGCCAGGTCGGCCGCACCCGGACCGCGCCCGGGCGACGCGCCAGGCCGGGCAACCTGCGCTTCGGCGTCGTCTCGTGCGCCAACCTGCAGGCCGGCTGGTTCAGCGTCTACCGCCACCTCGCCGACCGCGACGACCTGCACGGCGTGCTCCACCTCGGCGACTACCTCTACGAGTACGCGCCCGGCCAGTACGGCTACGGCAAGGACGACGAGGACGTCCGGCCGCACGACCCGCCGCGCGAGATGGTCTCGCTGTCGGACTACCGGCGGCGCCACGCCCAGTACAAGACCGACCCCGACGCGCAGCGGCTGCACGCGAAGTACCCCTGGATCATCACCTGGGACGACCACGAGGTCACCAACGACCAGTGGCGCGACGGCGCCGAGAACCACGACGCCAGCGAGGGGAGCTACCGGCGGCGCCGGGCCCGCGCCCACCGCGCCTTCGACGAGTGGATGCCGGTCCGGATGGACGGCACCGCCGACCTGCGCGACGGCACCCGGCTCTTCCGGCGGCTCGCCTTCGGCCGGCTCGCCGAGATCTCGATGCTCGACCTGCGGACCTACCGCGACAAGCAGGTCGAGCAGGCCGCCCCGCCGGCGCCCGAGCCGGACGGCGAGGTCAGCGACCCCGACCGGACCATCACCGGAGCGCCCCAGCGCCGCTGGCTGCTCGGCGCGCTGTCCCGCAAGCGCGCGCAGTGGAAGGTCGTCGGCAACCCGGTGATGATCGCGCCGGTCGACTTCGGGGACCTGCCCGACGAGGCGACCGGCCAGGTCAACGACGTCACCGGCCTGCTGCCCGAGGACGGCGCCCCCTACAACACCGACCAGTGGGACGGCTACACCGCCGACCGCGACCGGGTCTTCGGCTACATCCGCGACGACGGCATCACCGACGTGCTCTTCGTGACCGGCGACATCCACTCCGGCTGGGCGTGCGAGCTGCCCCTGGACGCCGGCACCTACGCCTACGAGGACCCCGACCGGCAGACCGCGGGTGTCGAGCTGGTGTGCAGCTCGGTGACCTCCAACAACCTCAAGGACATCACCGGTGACCCCTCGGGCGCGACGAGCGAGGGCATCGAGGAGTCGATCAAGGCCAACAACCGGCACGTCCGCTACCTGAACTTCGACGACCACGGGTTCTCCGTGCTCGACCTGACCGCCGAGAGGGCACAGATGGACTGGTTCATCCTCACCGGCGAGCGGAACGACCCCGCCGCCGGCATCGCCTGGGAGACGTCGTACCGCAGCCTGGCCGGCAGCAACCGGCTCGAGCAGGTCGACGAGCCGCTCGGGGGTGGCGCGTGAACGCCCGGCTGAGCCGCCGCGCCTTCGTCACCACCAGCGCGGGAGCGGTGTTCGCGACCGCCGCCCTGCCCGACGGGTACGCCGCCACGCCCGGCCCCCGCGGCCCGAAGCGCGCCTACGTGCTGGTGGTCGACGGCTGCCGACCCGACGAGATCACCCCGGTGCTCACCCCCACCCTGGCGGGGCTGCGCAACGGCGGGATGAACTTCCCGCGGGCCACGTCGTTGCCGGTGATGGAGACGATCCCCAACCACGTGATGATGATGACCGGGCTGCGGCCGGACCGCACCGGCGTCCCCGCCAACGCGATCTACGACCGCAGGCTCGGCGACACCCGCACCCTCGACCAGCCGCGTGACCTGCGCAGCAGCACGGTGATCCAGCGACTCAACAAGGCGGGGTTCACCACCGCGACCGTGCTCAGCAAGGACTACCTGGTCGGCATCTTCGGGAAGCGCGCCACCTACCGCTGGGTGCCCCAGGGCTACATCCCCGTCTCGGGCCACGTGCCGGACGCGGCCACCATGGACGCCACCCTGTCGATGATCGAGGACCACGACCCCAACATGGTCTTCGTCAACCTCGGCGACATCGACCGGATGGGCCACTCCGACGAGACCGGCCCGACCCCCGTGCAGGCGGCCCGCCGCGCCGCCCTCGCCGACACCGACGCGCAGGTGGCGCGCCTGGTCCAGGAGCTGCGGTCCAGCGGCCGGTGGGAGCACTCCCTCGTCGTGGTGCTCGCCGACCACTCGATGGACTGGTCCCTCCCCGACGCCCGGGTGGCGGTCGGACCCGCGCTCGAGGCCGACCCGCTGCTGGCCGGCAAGGTCGCCATCGCCGAGAACGGCGGCGCGGAGCTCCTCTACTGGCTCGGCCCCGACAGCGAGCGCGACGCGGCAGTCACGCGGATGCGGCGCGCCGCGCTGTCGGTCGACGGCGTGCTCCGGGCCCACCCCCGGACCCGCCGCTCGCTGCGGCTAGGCCCGGAGGCCGGCGACGTGGTCCTGTTCTGCGAGCCGGGCCGCCGGTTCAGCGAGGCGCCGCAGAACAACCCCATCCCCGGCAACCACGGCCACCCGGTCACCCGCCCCATCCCGTTCTTCCTCAGCGGCGGGCACCCGCGGGTGCCGCGGGGAAGCTCGCGGGGCAGGGCGCGGACGATGGACGTCGCCCCCACCCTGTCGCGGTTCTTCGGCGTCGGCGGGCCACGGGGCGGGTACGACGGCACCAGCCGGCTCTGAGCCACAAACCGCCGTTCGAGTGGCGCGGTGGCACCCGGCCCCGTACCGTCTGTGACGTCCTGTCACGACTCCCCCTCGGGACTCCCCTTGCGCGCTCCGATCGTCACGGTGCTGGCTGCCGTGCTGCTGGCCACCCCGCTCGCCCCGGGGGCCGTCGCCGACCCCGTCGGCAAGGGCGACCCCGCGACCGCCGGCCCGGTCGCCCGCGCGGAGGCCGAGGCGGCGCTCGACGCGGCGCTCGCCCTGGTCCCCGAGGACGCCGCCGCCCGGTCACGCTCGGCGGCGCCGACGCAGTCCGCCCTGGTGGGTCGGCAGGCCACGATGCTGCTCCACGAGGTGATGCGCACACGCGGCGACCTCGGCCCCGAGGACCGCGAGCGCGCCGACCGGCTGCTCGCCCGTCCGACGGGGAGCGGTGACCCCTACCTCGACTACGGGACCGCGCCGACCGCGTCGCACTGCGACGCCGTCATCTGTGTCCACTGGGTCACCGACGGCTCCAACCGCCACGCGCCGGACCTGACCGACAGCGGCGGCGTCGCCGGCGTCCCCGACGTCGTGGAGGAGACGCTGACGACCACGCGGCAGGTGCACGACACCTACACCGGCTCCGGCTACCGGCGGCCCGACCCCGACGGGACGAAGGGTGGCGGCTCCGACCTGGTCGACATCTACCTCGGCGACATCGGCGACCGGGGCATCTACGGCTACTGCACCAGCGATCAGCCGGACCCCGTCGAGGAACGCTGGAACCGGTGGGCCTACTGCGCCATCGACGAGGACTTCCGGCGAAGCCAGTTCCCCACCAACACCCCGCGCGAGAACCGGCAGGTCACCCTGGCGCACGAGTACTTCCACGCCGTCCAGTTCGCCTACGACGCCTTCGAGGACGGCTGGATCATGGAGGCCACGGCCACCTGGGCCGAGGAGCAGCTCTTCGACGGTGTCGACGACAACCGCTTCTACCTGAAGTACGGCCAGCTCCGGCAGCCGCGGCTGCCGCTCGACGAGTACGACGGCGGCCTGGCGCCCTACGGCCAGTGGATCTTCTTCGAGTACCTCACGCAGCGCTGGGACGCGACCGGTACCGGCACCCTGCCGACGATCATGCTCGACATCTGGGAGGAGCTCAGCGGGCGGGCCGGCGACCCCGACGCCTACTCCACGCAGGCGGTCCAGCGGGCGCTCAAGGACCGGGGCACCCACTTCACCGACGTCTACGGCGAGTTCGCGGCCGCCAACCGGCAGCCGTCCCGCAGCTACGAGGAGGGACGCGCGTCGGCGTACAAGAAGGCGCGGGTGACCACGTCGATGAAGCTCCGGCGCTCCAAGCGCGACAGCGGCCTGCGACGCACGACCCTGGACCACCTCACCCACCAGGCGGCCCGGTTCCGCACCGACGACACCACCGGCTCGGGCTGGAAGCTGCGCGTCGACGTCGACCTCGCGGGCCGCGCCAGCGCGCCGGTGGCGATCCTCATGATCAAGAAGACCAGCGGCGACGTGGTCTACCGGACGCTGAAGCTGTCGAAGCGCGGTGAGGGCACCGGCCGGGCACCGTTCCGCGCAGACTCCGTCAAGTTCGTGGAGCTGGTGCTGGTCAACGCCAGCCGCCGGACGAGCTGCTGGGACGGCGGCGGCTCCGCCGACTACGCCTGCCTCGGCAACCCGCGTGACGACTTCCGCAGGGCCTCCTACCGCGCCCGGGTCGTCCGCCGCTGACGCACCGGCCGCGGGAGCACTAGATTCCGGCCGTGCGCACCTCCACCCGCCTGACGCTGGCGTACGCCGGTCTCGCAGCCGTCGACAGCTGGCTCGCCGGGTCGCGCCGACCCGCCGCCCACCGGCTGCGGCGGGCCACCAAGCCGCTGCTGATGCCGACCCTGGCCGCCTCGCTGGCAACCGATCCCCGGGCGACCGGGTCGCCGCTGCGCACGACCACGCTGATCGCCCAGCTGGGCGGCTGGGGCGGTGACGTGGCGCTCCTCGGCGACCGGCCACGCGACTTCGAGCGGGGGTCGGCGTCGTTCGCGGTCGGTCATGTCGCCTACACGGCCGGTTTCCTGCGCCACCGCGACCCAGCAGGACGGCCGGGGCCGCGGCCGGTCGCGGCGCTCTGGCTCCTCACGGCCCCGGGGGTGGCGCACCTCGCGGCCCGCGAGGACCGCCGCCTGGGCTTCGTGCTGCTGGGCTACTCGTCGCTGCTCGCCGGGACCGTCGCCGCCAGCACCCAGCTCGACCGCTCGCTGCCGGCGTCGTCGCGACGGCTCAGCGTCGCCGGGGCCGCGCTCTTCATGACCTCGGACGCCGTGCTGGGTCTGCGTCGCTTCGTGCTCCGCGACGCGCCGCCCCGCAGCGAGACCGTCGTGATGGCGACCTACACCGCCGCCCAGCTGCTGCTCCGGCTCGGCGCCGCCCGCGCGGGTCGGGTCAGCCGGCGCTGAGCCGCGTCAGCGCGGCCCGGACGACCGCCGGGTCGGTGGTGGTCCACATCGGCGGCAGGCTGGCCCGCAGGAACGAGCCGTAGCGCGCGGTCACCAGCCGCGGGTCGAGCAGCGCGACCACGCCCTTGTCGGTGGTGGTGCGGATCAGGCGCCCCGAGCCCTGCGCGAGCAGCAGCGCCGCGTGGGTCGCGGAGACCTCCATGAACCCGTTGCGCCCCGCCTGGTCGGCGGCCCGGGCGCGCGCGGACATCAGCGGGTCGTCGGGCCGCGGGAAGGGGATCCGGTCGATGAGCACCAGCTGGCAGGTGTCGCCGGGGACGTCGAGCCCCTGCCACAGGCTCAGGGTCCCGAAGAGGCAGGTGTGGGGGTCGCCGACGAACTGCTTGGCCAGCTCGGGCAGCTGCGCCTCGCCCTGGGCGAGCGTCGTCAGGTGGGGCAGCCGCTCCCGCACGGCCGCGGCGGCCGCCTCCGCGCCGCGGCGGCTGGAGAACAGCCCGAGCGTCCGCCCCTCGGCGGCGTCGACCAGCTCGACGATCTCGTCGAGCTGGGCCGGCCCGAGGCCGTCGCGCCCGGGCGGCGGCAGGTGGCGGGCGACGTAGAGGATCGCCTGGCGGCCGTAGTCGAAGGGCGAGCCGACGTCGAGGCCGCGCCAGGGGACGACACCCTCACCCGGCTCGGCGCCCTCCTCGGCGGGCTTGAGCCCCAGCGAGGTCGCCACCGGCCCGAAGTCGCCGCCCAGCCGCAGCGTGGCGCTGGTGAACACCACCGTCTTGTCGGTGAGCAGCTTGTCGCGCATCGGCCCCCACACCTGCAGCGGGGCGACGTGGAGGCGCGACGGCACCCGCTCGCCGGCCTCGGAGAGCCACAGCACGTCGCCGTCGCTGTCGGCGGCCATCCGCTCCGCCGTGGTGAAGACCTCCTGCACCGAGCCGCGGGCCTGCTGGCGCCCGGCGTCACCCTCGGCGTCGTCGCTCTCGCGGGGATAGGCCGACAGGCAGGCGCGGGCCGCGTCGCGCACCAGCACCAGCGCGTCGGACAGCTGCTGCGGGACGGTGTCGAACCGCCCCGGCGAGGCCTCCGCGATCGCCGCCGCCAGCGCGTCGCCGGCATCGCCCAGGTCGTCGGCCTCGGAGCCGTCGACGTAGCGCTGTGAGCGTCGGGCCGCCCGGTCGACGTCGGACGGCGCCAGCTCGTCGGTCGCCGCCTGCGTGATCCGCGAGACGACCTCGTGGGCCTCGTCGACGACCACCACGTCGTAGTCGGGGATCATCGGCACCCCCTCGATCGCGTCGATCGCGAGCAGCGAGTGGTTGGTGACGACGAGGTGGCTGCGGTGGGCCTGCTCGCGGGCCAGCTCGACGAAGCACTCCTGCCCGAAGGGGCACCGGGCCGCGCCGAGGCAGTCGCGGTGGCCGACGCTGACCTGCCGCCACTCGCGGTCGGTGTGGCGGGGTGCCGCGTCGCGCTCGCCGCTGCCGCCGTTCTCGGCCTGCTCCTCGGCCCACGCCCGCAGCTCGAGCACCTTCTGGGCCATCGACCCCTGGGGCACGTCGACCAGGGCGCCCTGGTCGTCGGGAACGCCCTCCCGGATCCGGTGGAGGCAGGCGTAGTTGGAGCGGCCCTTGAGCACGGCGTGGCTGGTGTCGACGTCGGGGTCGACCTCGGCCACCGCCTCGACGAGCCGCGGGATGTCGCGCTCGACGAGCTGGTGCTGGAGCGCGAGCGTGGCCGTCGCCACCACCACGCGGTCGCCGTGGAGCAGGCTCGGCACCAGGTAGCCGAGGGACTTGCCGGTGCCGGTGCCGGCCTGGACGAGCAGGTGCTCACCACCGGCCATCGCCGACGCCACGGCCTCGGCCATCTGCACCTGCCCGGGCCGCTCCTGACCACCCAGCGCGGCGACCGCGGCACCCAGCAGGCCTCCGACGGTGGTCGGCGTCTGGGTCTCGGTCTCCGGCACCCGCGAAGCCTATGCGGCCGGCCCGACAGCCTCGGCGACGCGGTCACCGAACTCCCGGTGGCCCGCCGGGGTCAGGTGCAGCCCGTCCGGGAGGTAGTCGAGCTCCCAGTCGTACGTCGACACGTAGCCCCACCCGGCGGCGTCGGCGAGCCGCGCCAGCAGCGCGTCCACGCGGGCGGCACCGGCTGCCCGGCTCGGCGCGGCCGCGGGCCCGACCACGACCACCTCGTGCCCCTCCAGCACCTCGATGAGCCGGGCGACACCCGCCTCGATGTCCTCGTCGCTCTGGTCCACGTCGTTGAGCCCGCCGGCGACCACGACCCTCCGGGGCCTCACCTCCGCCTCGGCGGCCTGGGCCGCGAACGACACGCCGTCGCAGCCGCTGGCCCCGGGGCTGAACCCGCTCCCGGAGAACCCCGCCACGTGCACGCGCCCCGGCAACCGGGTGGGCCAGGAGTCCGCCGGGTCGGCGAGGTCGGGGGCGACCGACCACGAGTCGCCGACGACCAGCAGGTCGGGGCCGGTCCCGGTCACCAGCGCGGCACGACGGGCCGCGTCGTCGGCGAGCCGGTCGCAGATCGCGGGGTCCGCGCCCCGGAGGGACAGCCCGCCGGCCACGGCTCCCGCACCGACCAACACGGCGACGACCGCGCCGCGGCGTACTGCACGAGGGTGCACGTCCGGGCTCAGACGACCGCGCCGGAGTCCTCGGGGTCGCGGGCCTTCTTCACCTTCTGCTCGCGGGCCATCGGGAAGCGCTCCTGCAGCCAGATCAGGATCGGGGTCGCGGTGAACACCGAGGACGCGGTGCCGATGATCAGACCGACCAGCAGGGCGACCGCGAAGTCCTGCAGGGAGTCGCCGCCGAGGAAGGCGAGCGCCGCCAGGATGAACATCGCACCGAGACCGGTGTTGACGGTTCGCGGCACGGTCTCGAGGCAGGCGGTGTTGGCGATGTCGGCGAAGGCGCCCTCCCGCGAGGCCCGCCAGCGCTCGCGAATCCGGTCGAACACGACGACCTTGTCGTTGACCGACAGACCCACGATCGTCAACGCCGCGGCGAGGAAGACGCCGTCGATCGGCTTGCCGAGCCACGCGAAGAGGCCCACCACGATCAGCACGTCGTGGAACATCGCCAGCACGGCCGCGAGGCCGAAGGTCCACTTGAACCGGATCGCGAGGTAGAGCATCTGGGCCAGCAGCGCGATGCCGAAGGCCAGCAGCGCCCGGTTGCGCAGCTCGTCGCCGAGCGAGGCACCGATCCGCTGGTCGTCGACCTGCTCGACAGTGCCGCCGATGTCCTCGAGGGAGGCCTGGATCCGGTCCTCCTCCTCGTTGGAGATGTCGCCGACCCGGACGGTGAAGTCGGCGGTGTCGGCGCCCTGGACGACGGCCTCGGGGAAGCCGGCGTCGGCGATCGCCTTGCGGGCCTCGTCGACCGAGACGTCCTCGGAGACGGAGTAGTCGAGGGTCCGGCCACCGGTGAACTCGATGCCGAGGCTGAGGCCCGGGCCGACGACGCCGCCGATGGCCGCGACGAGCGCGACGACGGAGGTCGCCAGCCACACCCGGCGGCGCGACATCAGGTCGGGCTTCTTCCGGTCGAGCCAGCCGCGCACCTTGCCGGTGTAGCCGAGGCCGGCGAACTTGGGCCGCCGGGCCAGCGCCTGGGTCGACACCGCCGCCTGCGTCAGGAGCCGGGCGATGATCAGCGCCGAGATCATCGAGGCGATGACACCGATCGACAGCGTCACACCGAAGCCCTTGACCGGCCCGGAGGCCAGCAGGAACAGCAGCGCGGCGGCGAGCAGCGTCGTGATGTTGGAGTCGATGATCGCCGACCAGGCCTTGTTGAAGCCGATGGTCAGTGCCTGCCGCAGACCCGCCTTGGGTGCGTCGACATACTCCTCCCGCGCTCGTTCGAAGACCAGCACGTTGGCGTCGATCGCGAGACCGATGGCGAGCACGAAGCCCGCGAGACCCGGGAGCGTCAGGGTCGACCCGAGGCCGACGAGCATCGCGTAGGCGAGCAGGGCGTACGACGCCAGCGCGAGCGTCGCGAGACCGCCGACGAAGCGGTAGACGACCGTGATGAACAGGCCGGTGAGGATCAGGCCGATGATGCCGGCCTCGAAGGAGTCCGCGATGGCCTGGTCACCCAGGGTCGGGCCGACGAGCCGGTCGGAGATCGACTCCAGCGGCAGCGGCAGCGCGCCACCCTCGATGAGGGCCGACAGCTCCTGGGCCTCCGCGACGGTGAAGTCACCGGAGATCTGGGTCGAGTTGCGGATGCTGCCGCCGCAGGGAACCTCGACACCCGGGGAGGAGATGACCCGGTCGTCGAGCACGATGGCGATCCGGTTCTGGGCCCCCTGGGCACACGCGGCCTCGGCAGACAGCTCGCCGAAGGCGTCGGAGCCGGAACGGTTGAAGTCGACGTTGACGACCCACTGCAGGCTGTCCTGGGGCTGGGCGGCCTCCGCGCCGGTGATCTCCTCACCCCGGAGCGCGGCGGGGCCCATCTCGAGGGTGTCGCCCTGGTCGCTGGGCAGCACGAGGTTGTCCGGCTGGCGTGGGTCGGCGTTCTGGTCGGCGACGACCCGGAGCACCGGGTGCACGCTGAGCTGGGCGGTCTGCCCGATCTGCTCACGCGCGTCCTCGGCCTCCTCCTCGTCGGTGATGCCCGGGAGCTCCACCAGGATCCGGTTGTCGCCCTGCCGCACCAGCGTCGGCTCGGTGACGCCGAGGGCGTCGACGCGGCCGCGCAGCACCTCCAGCGTGCGGTCGACGTTCTCCGGCGTCGCCTCGGTCTGCTCGGTGCTCTGGGCCTCGAAGACGAACTGCGCGCCGCCCTGCAGGTCCAGACCCAGCTTCGGCTCGCGCTCCATCGCCACCCAGCCCGCTCCGGCGAGCACGCCGATGACGAGGAGGAGGCGGAACCAGGCACCACGGGACATGGGGCGCATCTTCCCCCACGCCCGGCGGGGGCCCAAACCCGGGCCCGGTCAGGTGCGAGGCGCGACCAGACCGGCCTCGTAGGCGAGCACGACGGCCTGCACCCGGCTGGCGACCCCGAGCTTGGCCAGCACCCGGTTGACGTGGGTCTTGACCGTGGCCACGGCCACCACGAGATCAGCGGCGATCTCGTCGTTGGACCGCCCCCGTGCCATCAGCTCCAGCACCTGGCGCTCCCGGCCGGTCAGGGTCGCCAAGGGGCCGCTGGCCCGGTCCTGCGCCGGCGGGTGTTGCAGGTAGGACTCGATCAGCCGGGTGGTCAGGCTCGGCGCCAGCAGCGCCTCGCCCGCACAGACGGTGAGGATCCCCTCGACCAGCCGGTCCGGCGGGGTCGCCTTCAGCAGGAACCCGGCGGCCCCGGCGGCGAGCGCGTCGTAGACGTAGCGGTCGAGGTCGTACGTCGTGAGCACCAGCACCCGGGTGCGGCACCCGCTCCCCGTGAGCTCGCGGGTCGCGGCGATCCCGTCCATCACCGGCATCCGGATGTCCATGAGGACCACGTCGGGGTCGGTGCGGCGTACGACGTCGACAGCCTCCCGGCCGTCACCGGCCTGACCGACCACCTCGCAGCCGCGGGCCTGCAGCACCAGCTCGAGGCCCGACCGCACCAGCTCCTGGTCGTCGGCGATCACCACGCTCGTCACGGCGCCGTCTCCAGCACCGGCAGCTCGACCTCGACCTCGAAGCGGTCCTCGCCCGCCTCGCGGCGCAGCGTCCCGCCGACCAGCGCGACCCGCTCCGCCATGCCCTGGAGACCCAGGCCGGAGCCCGGCCGCCGCGTGCCGTTGACGGCGTTGCTGCAGCGGATCACCACCCGGTCGCCCTCGGCCGTGACCTCCAGCCGCACCGGGCCCTTGCCGTGCCGCTGCGCGTTGGTCAGCGCCTCCTGCACCACGCGGTAGGCCGTCACGTCGACGACACCCGGCAGCGGGCGGTCCGGCAGCCGGAGCTCGGCGTCGAGCGTGAGCCCGCCCCGTCGGCTCGACGCCACCAGCTCCGGCAGGTCACCGAGGCCCGGGGCGGGGCGCAGCCCGAGCTCGTCGGCGTCGTCGCGGACCAGGTGGAGCAGCCGGCCGGTCTCGGCGAGCGCCTGCCGCCCGGCGTCGGCGACCCGCTCCAGGAGCAGCGCCGCCCGGTCGGGCTGGGTCCGGAGGAGGTCCTGGGCCGCCGCCGTCTGCACCACCATCGCGCTGATCGAGTGAGCGATCACGTCGTGCATCTCGCGGGCGATCCGGTCGCGCTCCTCCCGCACCGCGGCGTCCCGCAGCTGTTCGCCCTGCTCGGCGAGGAGCCGGGTCTGGTCCGCGAGCCGCTGGCCGATCCTTCCGAAGGCGAAGGGCGGCACCGCGAGCGCCAGCACGAAGACGGCGTCGGTCGGGTCGGGGCTCCCCGGGCTGGTGGCGAAGTCGACGGCCACCACCCCGAGGGTCGCGAGCGCGACCAGCACGGCCCCGAGCCACGGCAGGTAGCGACCCAGGCTGTACATGCCCAGCACGTAGAAGAAGATCGGGGTCGCGGCCGCGTCCATGGCGGTGCCGGTCCACGGCATCAGCATCAGCAGCAGCGCCGCGGCCGGCGCGGCCAGCCAGGTGTGGGTGCGCCGGAAGACCAGCGCGACCCCGGCCAGCGCCTCCAGCGCCGCCGCGAGGACCCAGCCGTCCGACCCGAGCCAGGCCAGCTCCGTGGTGCCGAGCACCACGAGACCCGCCGGGACCAACATGTCCCGCCGACCCGGGCGCGCGCCCTCCTCCACGAGGGGAGCGTACGGCGAACCCCTTCCACCCGCGTCCACCTCAGGGTGGAGAGCAGGACCGACTCCCGGGCTGACGACCCGGACCCCCGGGTGCCGCCACGCTCGACCCAGGTTCCCGACACCGAGGAGGAGACATGTTGCAGGGACGAGACCGCCAGGTCGGCACGTTCGCGTGGGTGATGGCGTGGGTAGGGCTGGTCGTGGGCCAGCTGCACGCGCTCGCCCGCTTCCGCACCCCGGAGGGGCTGAAGGACGTGGACCCCGACGAGTACCCGTGGACGGCTGCGTGGGCCGTGCCCGCCGACGACCTGCTGTCACCCCTGCTCGACTGGGCGAGCCCCGAGCAGGTGTACGTGCACTACGGGAAGGTCTGGTTCCCGGTGCTGGCGGCGGTCACGCTGTGCGCGCTGGTCGTCTACCGGCGGCGCCAGCCCCGCGGCTTCGAGCGCGGCGCGTGGTGGGCAGCGATCGCGACGTACGCCGCCGGCTCGCTCGGGGTGTTCCTCGACTACTGGACGCAGTGGTCCGGCGACTACGAGGGCAACGGGATCGAGGCGACGCTTTTCACCATCGGCGCGTGGATCAGCTTCCCGGCGCTCTTCCTCATGATGCTCACCACCACGGTGCTCGGCGTGACGCTGCTGATCAGGCGGTTCCGGCCGGCGCTGCCGGCGATCCTGATGGTGTCGACCATCCCGTTCGCGTTCCTCGTGGTCATGCAGGTCACCTCGCTCGGCAGCGTGTTCCTGACCGCGGCCTTCGCCTTCGGGGTCCTCGGTCGCCGCATCGCCCGGGCCGACGGGCCGGTCCCGGACCGGACGCCGGTCAGCGCCTGACCCTTCCCCCTCCGGTGTGACGCGGCTAGGTTGGCCCGATCCCCCTGACCGTGACCGCCCACACCGGAGGATCCCGAGCATGACCCTCGACCGTCGCACCCTGCTGAAGACCACTGCCGCCGGCGCCGCCGCCGGGCCGTTCGCCGGCCTCGTCGCCGCGCCCGCGCACGCCGACCCCGACCCCACCCGGCTCGTGCCGGTCAAGGACAAGCGCGACGGCGTGGTGCGGCTGCACCTGCCGCGGGGCTTCCGCTACCGCTCCTTCCACGACACCGAGCAGCCGGTGACGCTGACCGACGGCACGAGCCTCCCGGGCTTCCACGACGGGATGGCCGCCTTCGACGGCCCCGGCAAGACGGTGCTGCTGGTCCGCAACCACGAGGTCAACAAGCCTCAGGATCACTTCGGCCCCGGGCGTCCCTACGACGCCATGGCCGGTGGCGGCACGACGACCGTGCAGGTCACCAAGAAGGGCAAGGTGATCCGCTCCTTCACCAGCCTCAACGGCACGATGATGAACTGCTCCGGAGGGCCCATGCCGTGGGGCTCCTGGATCACCTGCGAGGAGACGGTCAACGGTCCCGACGTCGGTCCCGACTTCACCGGCACCTCCAACGTGCCTCTGGAGCAGCGTCACGGCTACGTCTACGAGGTGCCGGCGAGCCGGTTCCCCGGACGCGGCCAGTCCAACCGTCGGCCGATCCGGAGCGCCGGGCGATTCGCCCACGAGGCGGTCGCGTTCGACCCCGAGGGCGGCTGCCTCTACCTCACCGAGGACAACTTCGGGTTCGCCTCCGGCTTCTACCGCTACACCCCGCCCAACGACCCGATGGAGGACGGCTACATCGCCGACCGGGGCAAGCTCCACATGCTCAAGGTCCGCGGGGTCGACAACGCCCACCTCGAGGGCCACCAGGTGCAGGGCACGGTCTACGACGTCGAGTGGGTCGAGATCGACGAGCCGGACGTGGAGTACCCCTACACCCCCGGCAGCCCGGCCAGCACGCCCAACAACACCGCCCTGACCCACGTCAGCAGCCAGGGCTGGGGCAAGGGCGCTGCCTACTTCTCCCGCCTCGAGGGCCAGATCTACTCCCCCGAGGACGAGACGATCTACTTCACCTCCACCAACGGCGGCGGCGAGCCCGAGGTCGGCACCAAGGCCGGCCCCTACGGCAACGGCATCGGCCAGGTCTGGGCCTACGACCCCGAGGAGGAGACGCTGCGCGTCGTCTTCCAGTCCACCGACGACATGAAGCTGGAGCTGCCCGACAACATCACCACCTCCTCCGGCGGCACGCTGGTGGTGTGCGAGGACGGACCGGCCGACAACTACCTGCGCGGGCTCACCCCCGACGGCCGGATCTTCGACATCGGCCTCAACCGGCTGCGCTCCAGCGGAGGAACGGAGCGCTTCGGCGACGAGTTCGCAGGGTCCACCTTCAGCCCCGACGGCCACACCCTCTTCGTCAACATCCAGTCGACGAACGGGATGACCTTCGCGATCTGGGGCCCGTGGGACGAGCTCGAGGGCTTCGACGACGACGGGGACGACGACGAGGACGACGACCGCGACGACGACTGAGCCGGCGGGCGGCGTACTCGCTCAGGAGAGGGTGTACGCCGCCAGCTCGCCGGCCAGGTCGGCGTTGGCCCGGCCGGTGACGCGGGTGCCGTCGGCGGTGTGCTCGAGCTCGTCGATCTCGCCGTGGCGGTGCAACCGGTCGACGAGGTCACCCCGGTCGTAGGGCAGCAGCGCCGCGAACTCGACGCCGGGCCGCGGCAGCTCCCGCTCGACGGCCTCGAGGACCGCGTCGACCCCCTCGCCGGTCTTGGCGCTGACCACCACGCTGTGGGGCTCGCGGGCCTGCAGCCGCGCCACCACCATCGGGTCGGCGGCGTCGGCCTTGTTGATGACGACCAGCTCGGGGACCTTGTCGGCGTGGATCTCCGCGAAGACCTCGCGGACCGCGGCGAGCTGACCCTCCGGGTCGGGGTGCGAGCCGTCGACGACGTGGAGCACGAGGTCGGAGTCGGCGACCTCCTCCAGCGTGGAGCGGAAGGCCTCGACCAGCTGGTGGGGCAGGTGGCGGACGAAGCCGACGGTGTCGCTCATCGTGTAGACGCGGCCGTCGCTGGTCTGGGTGCGACGGGTGGTGGGGTCGAGGGTCGCGAACAGGGAGTCCTCGACCAGCACGCCCGCGTCGGTGAGCCGGTTGAGGAGGCTCGACTTGCCGGCGTTGGTGTAGCCCGCGATCGACACGCTCGGCACGTGGTGGCGGCGGCGCTCCTGCCGCTTGACCTCGCGAGTGCCGGACATCTCCTTGAGCTCGCGCCGGAGCTTGGCGATCTTGGTGTTGATCCGGCGCCGGTCGGTCTCGATCTTCGTCTCACCGGGACCGCGGCCACCGATGCCGACACCGCCGGCGGCGCGACCGCCGACCTGGCGCGACAGGTTGCCGCCCCAGCCGCGCAGCCGCTGCTTGAGGTAGGTGAGCTGGGCCAGCTCGACCTGTGCCTGGCCCTCCTTGGACTTCGCGTGCTGGGCGAAGATGTCGAGGATCAGCGCGGTCCGGTCGACGACCTTGACCTTGAGCCGGTCCTCCAGGTTGCGCAGCTGGCTCGGCGCGAGCTCGCCGTCGCAGATCACGGTGTCGGCGCCGCTGGCGTCCACGACCTCCTTGATCGCGTCGACCTTGCCGCGCCCGACGAACGTCGCGGGGTCGGGACGGGTGCGGCGCTGGAAGACGGCCTCGAGCACCTGCGAGCCGGCGGTCTCCGCCAGGAGGGCCAGCTCCGCCATGGAGTTCTCGGCGTCCTCGACCGTGCCGTCGGTCCAGACCCCGACCAGCACGACGCGTTCCAGGCGGAGCTGGCGGTACTCGACCTCGGTGATGTCCTCGAGCTCGGTCGACAGGCCCGCGACCCGGCGGAGCTGGTGGCGGTCGGCCAGGTCCTGCTCGCCGGTGGTGAGCTCGGGCTCGTCGGCGTACCCGCTCTCGAACTGGTCGTCGTCCCAGGCGGTGGTCTGCTCGAGCTCGGCGTCGAGGTTGAAGTCAGGTGCGTTCGTCATGTGCCTCACAGGGTAAGGAGGCCGCGCATGGTGCGCGACTCGTTATCGGTTCCAACGCTTGGCTCGGGCGCGGGATTCCGGATGATGGAGGGGTGATCAGCCTCCACCACGCGGAGCAGCTGGACTACCTGCTGCGGTCGCAGGGCCGCGAGTGGGAGCCCGCCGACGGCGACCGGTTCGTGATCCCCGGGCGCGACCTCGACCAGGTCTTCGTGGTGGCCGAGATGACCATCGAGGTGCAGGAGATGGGGACCCACCGGTTGGTCTGCTTCAACGGCACCACCGAGTGGGCGCTCGACAGCATCCTGGTCGAGGAGGTGCTGTGGCTGCCGTGGGAGCACCAGCTGCGGGAGCTGCTGGGCGACCGCTTCCTCTCCCTCGCCGCCCACGGCGACGCCTTCGTGGTCACGCTCACCGACGGCACGCGCGTCGTCCACGACGACGTCGAGGAGGCCTACGCCGAGGCGCTGCTCGGCGAGTTCACCTGACCCTCAGCGGAAGGCGGGCGGGCCACCCCGGAGCGCCCGGGTGGTGGCGCCGGCGTCGGTGAAGAAGTTGGGCACCTGGTCCTCGGTGTCGTAGTACCGGTGGAACACGGGCGTCAGCGACCCCGACATCGGCGGCACGATCCAGCTCCAGTCGGCCGGGCAGCTGCGTCCGTTGCGCTCCTCCTTCTCGAGGTGGGTGAGGAAGCGGCGCGACTCGGTGTGGTGGTCGGTGATGCTCACGCCCTGGGTCTCGAAGGAGTGCAGCACCGCGCGGTTGATCTCGACCAGCGCCTGGTCCCGCCACAGCGTCGCCTCGTCGGAGGTGTCGAGCCCCATCCGCTTCGCGACCTCGGGGATGAGGTCGTAGCGGTCGCTGTCACCGAGGTTGCGGGCACCGATCTCCGTGCCCATGTACCACCCGTTGAAGGGCGCGGCCGGGTAGGAGACCCCGCCGATGCTGAGCCGGTTGTTGCTGATCACCGGCACGGCGTGCCACCGCATGCCGAGCTCGGCGAACCACGGCAGGTCGGGGTGCTCGAGCTCGACCTCGCGCACCGCGTCGGGCGGGACCGGGAACAGCCGGGGACCCTCCTCCGCGGTCTCCACGACCAGGGGGAGCACGTCGAACTGACCCGGCGTGGCCGGCGGCCGCCACCCGCGCCGGACCAGGTTCTCGGTGAAGGTGCGGTAGCGCGGGTCACCGAGCACGTGGCCGTCGGCCCGCTCGTAGCCGGCGTACCGGATCAGCTGCTCGTTCCAGATCCGCGGGGCGGGCCGCTGCGGGGTCTCCGGGGCGAACACGGTGATCATCGGCCGGATCTTGCCGCCGTTGTCGGCCGCCCGCAGGTGGTCGAAGCAGGCCCGGGCCACGCCCGCCGCGTCGGAGACCGAGCGCAGGTCGCGGACCTGCAGGCTGCGCCAGTAGAGCCGCCCGATGCAGCGCGCGTTGTTGCGCCAGGCGACGCGGGCGCCGAACACCAGCTCCTCGGGGGTGTGGCGGTAGGTGCCCGTGCGGTCGATCTCGCGGGTCACCTCGGCGATGCGCGCGCCGGCGGGCCCCGCCTCGGGGTTCTCGGCGTGGAAGAGCTCGATGAACTCGACCGCCTCCTGCACGTCGACGGCGGCGGCCCCGCCCGGCCCGTGCGTCGGCGCGGGGGGCGCCGGCGCCGGGTCCGGGCGGGTCCTCGCCGTGCGCCGCCGGGCGCGCGAGCCCACCGACCGAGCCGGTCGGCGTACGCGGACCCGCACCTCGTCCGCAAGGACGACCCCGCCGAGCGCGACCGCGAGCAGTCCCCAGGGGTCGACCGGGACACGGCCGCCGAGACCGAGCGCACCGACCGTGGCGCCGGCCAGAGCCAGCGCGACCACCACGAGCGGGGCGGCTTCGCGGGGCCGGACCGCGGTCGCGGTGCCGGGCCGCGCTGTCTCGACCCGGGTCGGCTCGACGTGGACCGGACAGCCCGCGGTCACGCCTCCCGCCCCGTGGCAGGCGCCGGCCACTCGGCGAAGAGCGGGTCGTCGACGCCCTCACCCGGGCCGTCCGCGGGCGGCGTGCCGCCCATCCGGTCCACCTCGGTGGCGAAGGAGTCGACAATCGACTGCATGCGGGCCTGGGCCGAGCGGGCGTAGGTGCTGACCTCACGACCGGCGGTGTCGAGGGCCTCCTCCACGATCTTCCGCTCGTGGGCGCGGGCGTGGCTGATGCGTTCGCGGGCGTCACGCGTGACGTCCTGGACCATCTCCTCGGCCACGAGCTGGGCCTGGCTGAGCAGCTGGACCATCTGCTCGTTGGTCCGCTCGCCGACCTGCTCGTACTCCTCGAGCTCGGCCTGCACGCGCTCGAGCCGGGCTGCGAGCCGCTGGTTCTCCGCACGGCTCTCGGCCAGCTCGCGCTCGGCCGCCTCGGCCTCGTCGGCCAGCCGGTCGAGGTAGGCGTGGACCCCGTCGGCGTCGAGGCCGAGCAGCTTGCGGGGGAAGGACTGGTCGCGGATGTCCGCGGGGGTCTGGGGGGTGGTCACCGGTGTTCTCCTGAGGGGATCAGCGCCGGCCGGACGGTGTGCTCGTCGGCGGCGGGGTAGTAGAAGTGCTCGTAGGTGATGTCCGAGGGCTGCATGCCGGCGTCCGAGAGCCGCTGCAGGGTGTGGGCGACCATCTGCGGGCCGCCGCACACCATCGCGGTCGAGCCCGGCACCGCGTGCCGGGAGGCGATCGCGCCGACCTTGCCGCGCACGCCGGGGTAGGACGCGTCGTCCGAGACGACCTCGGTGTACTCGAACCAGGGCCGCTCCCGCGCCAGCTCACGCAACCGGGGACGGTCGTAGAGGTGCCAGGGCATCCGCACCCCGTGGAACAGGTGGACGTGCGGCGCGGTGCCGGACCGCTGCCACTCCAGGTCGACCTGCTCGAGCACCGCCAGCAGCGGGGCCAGGCCCGTCCCGCCGGCGACCATCAGCAGGTCGGTGGGGTCGTAGGAGCGGCGGGTCAGCCGCTCGCCGACGGGCGCCCCGAGCCGCACCGTGTCACCCACCGCGAGAGAGCGGACGACCGTCGGGCTCACCTGCCCGCCGTCGATCTGCTGCACGTGGAGGTCGATGGTCCCGTCCTCGCGCGGTGCGTTGGCGGGGCTGAAGTAGCGCCACAACCGGGGTCGCTGCGGGATCTCCACCGACACCGACTGGCCCGGGCGGTAGCTGAAGGGCTGACGTGGCCGGACCTGCAGCAGCGCGAGGTCCATGGTCCGGCGCTCGACGCCGACGACGTCGGCGTCCCACCAGTCGGGGGTCGACTCCGAGGAGTTCTCCGCCGCCTCGACCATCACCCGGGCGATCACCTGGTAGGCGGCGGTCCAGTGGGCGGCGAGCTCCTCGTCCCACTCCGACCCCAGGAAGTGCTTGAGGGTCGCGCAGAGCGAGGCACCGACCGCGTCGTAGTGGTCGGCGACGACCTCGTACTTGCGGTGGTCACGGCCGAGGTGCTGCAGGAACGCCGTGTCGTGCTCGATCTGGTGGGCGTTGCTGACGATCCTGCCCAGGGCGCTGACCAGCTTGTCGCGCTGGCCCGCCATGGAGAGCGGGAACATGGGGCGCACCTCGGGGTGGGTGACGAAGAGGTGCGAGTAGAAGTAGAGCGCGACGTGGTCCCCGTGACGGGTCACCCGGTCCCAGCTGCGCTGCAGTGCCTGGACGTCCATCGGGCTTCAGCCGGCTCGCTGGACCAGCTCCTGAGCCGGGACCTCGGGGGGCCCGGCTGGGGCAGCGCGGTGCCGCCGAAGGGCATGCAGGGGCAAGGGGTGAAGCGTCGACAAGGGTTCCCTCCCGGTCAGTCCCCCGTCTGACAAAGACTCCCCCGTCTGACCGCCGTTCCCTCCCAAGACCCGGCGGCGTCCGGACCCGACACGGTCGAGCCACGGACACGGCACGGTAACAAAAGGAACGTTCTGGTGCCAGCCCTCGCGTCGTTCTGCTACGGGCGCCTACCGCGGTGGCATCCGGATGCCGCCGTCGACCCGGATCGTCTCGCCGTTCATGTAGGAGTTGGTCAGGCACTCGAGCACCATCGACGCCAGCTCCTCCGGCGTCCCGAGCCGCTTGGGGTGGAGCACCGACTGGCCCAGCTGCTCCTTGAACGCCTCCGGGTCGGGCACGAAGTCGTAGATCGGGGTCTCGATGAGGCCGGGGGCGACGGTGTTGAGCCGGATCTGGGCGGCCGCGAGGTCGCGCGCCACGGGCAGCGTCAGCCCGACCAGCCCGCCCTTCGAGGCGGCGTACGCGGCCTGGCCGATCTGGCCGTCGAAGGCCGCCACCGAGGCGATGTTGACGATCGCGCCCCGGTCGCCCGACTCGGTCGGGTCGAGCTGCGACATCCGCGTCGCCGCGTGGCGGACCATGTCGAAGGAGCCGATCAGGTTGATGCCGACGACCTTCTTGAAGGCGTCGAGGTCGTGGGCTGAGTCGTAGGTGCCGTCCTTGCCGACCGTGCGCTGCGCCCAGCCGATGCCGGCCGAGTTGACCAGGACACGCAGCGGGCCGAGCTCGGCGGCGCGGTCGACCGCGGCGCGGACCTGCTCGGTGTCGGTGACGTCGACGTGGACGAACTCCCCGCCGATCTCCTCGGCCAGCGCCGAGCCCTTGTCGTCCTGCACGTCGGCGACGACGACGCGCGCACCGCGGGTCGCGAGCTGGCGGGCGACGGCGGCGCCGATCCCCGAGGCGGCACCGGTGACGACGGCGGATGCTCCCTGGATGTCCATGACCCGGACCCTAGTCGGGACGTTCGCCCCTCCGGACGTTGAGGTGCGAAGGCGTGCAACGCCTGAGCCACGAAACGCCCGGACCCTCCGCCGTACCGAAGTCAGAGGTCGGTCTCGCCGCGGGCCACGATCACCGCCGGCCCGGACAGCAGCACCCGGTCGTCCTCGGTCCACGTGACGGTGAGCGTGCCGCCCGGCACGTCGACGCGGTACGTCGACCCCGGCCCGGCCCCGTCGGCGTTCGCCGCGGCCACCATCGCCGCACAGGCGCCGGTCCCGCACGAGCGGGTCTCCCCCGACCCGCGCTCGTGGACCCGCATCGCGACGTGCTGCGGCCCCCGGCGTACGACGAACTCCACGTTGACGCCGTGCGGGTAGACCGTCGCGTCGTGGAGCGGGGCCTCGTGGAGCGGGCCGGCGTCGTCGAGGTCCTCGGTCTCGCCGAGGAAGGCGACCGCGTGCGGGTTGCCCATGTCCACGTGGACGGCGGACCACGAGTGGTCGGACACGGCGACCTTGGTGTCGCCGAGCACGCGGGGACGGCCGAGGTCGACGGTGAACCCGTCCCCGTCCTCGGTGAGCGTCTTGACCCCGTCACGGGTGCCGACGTCGAGCGGCAGCGTCTCGCCCTCCTCGTCGCGCAGGTAGCGGGCGAAGAGCCGGATGCCGTTGCCGCACATCTCGCTGACCGAGCCGTCGGCGTTGCGGTAGTCCATGAACCAGCGGCCGTCCTCGCGGGCCGCGCGGATGACGCCGTCGCCGCCGATGCCGGCGCGCCGGTCGCAGAGCGCACGCACGCGCTCGGGCGTCAGCTCCACCTCGGCCGGCACGATCACGAAGTCGTTCTCGGTGCCGTGGCCCTTCACGAACGGGTAGGTCACGCCCCCGATTCTGTCACCGCCGGTGCGAGTGGGCCGACCGATCTTGCTGAGGTCTCAGCCCCGGACCGCGGTCACCGCACGCTCGACCCGGTCGGGGTCGTCGAAGCGCACCCAGCTGATCCGCGGGTCCTTGCGGAACCACGCCAGCTGCCGCCGCGCGAACCGCCGGGTGGCGACCGTCGTCTGCTCGACGGCCTCCTCCAGGGTCAGCTCCCCGGAGAGGTGGGCGGCCGCCTGCCGGTAGCCGATCGCGGCAGCCGCGGTCCGGCCGAGCGGGCCGAGCCGGGCGACCTCGTCGACCAGCCCGGCGTCGTACATCCCCCGGACGCGGGCCGCGATCCGTTCGTCGAGGGTCGGCCGGTCGATCTCCACACCGACCTGGACGGTGTCGGGGTCGGCGTACTCCAGCGACGGCAGGGTGGCGGTGAACGACCGGCCCGTCAGCTCGCCGACCTCGAGCGCCCGCACGATCCGGCGGCCGTTGTCGGGGAGGATCCGCTCGGCCGCGGCCGGGTCGCTCGCGCGGAGCCGCGCGTGCATCGCGGTCGCCCCCACCTCGGCGAGCTCGGCCTCGAGCCGGGATCGGACCGCGGGGTCGGTCCCCGGGAACTCGAAGCGGTCGAGCACGGCGCGGGTGTAGAGCGCCGAGCCGCCCACCAGCACCGGCACCACGCCGCGGTCGCGCAGCGCTGCGATCACGGCTCGCGCCTCGGCCTGAAACTCCGCGACCGTCACCGTCTCCCCCGGGTCGTGGGTGTCGAGCAGGTGGTGCGGGATCCCCCGGCGCTCTGCCGGCGGTGGCTTCGCGGTGCCGATGTCCATCCCGCGATAGATGGCCATCGCGTCGGTGTTGACGATCTCACCGCCGAGCCGTTCGGCGAGGTCGAGCGACAGCGCGGTCTTGCCCGAGGCGGTCGCCCCGACGACGGCCACGATCGGGACATCGCTCATGGGGTTAGTGTGGCAACAACCGGACAGGAGGTACCGACATGGGATTCCTCGACAACCTGAAGAAGAAGGCCACCCAGGCCGTCGACCAGCACGGCGACAAGATCTCCGGCGGCCTCGACAAGGCTGCCGACGCCGTCGACAAGAAGACCAAGGGCAAGTACTCCGGCAAGATCACCTCCGGCCGCGACAAGGCCAAGGACGCCCTGGACCGGCTCGACGGCAAGCAGGACGGCGACGTCCGTTGACGGGAGCCGTGCCGGAGGAGGAGAGCGAGCCGCTCGGTCTCACCGAGGCCCCGCCCGACGAGCACGGCAGCGAGCTCCCGGACCCTGCGGACACCGAGGGTTCCCGGACGCAGGAGGAGAACGCCGACTCCGCGCTCGACCAGCCCTCCGACGAGGCGACGTGACCGACCGCTTCGTCGTCGTCCCCGCCTCCTACGTCTATCTCATGCGTGACGACGAGGTGCTGCTGCAGCTGCGGCAGCACACCGGCTACATGGACGGCCACTGGGCCGCTGCCGCGGCCGGCCACGTGGAGCGCGGCGAGACGGCGTACGACGCCGCCCGGCGGGAGGCGGCCGAGGAGCTCGGCCTCGCCGACATCGATCTCCGCTTCGAGCTCACCATGCAGCGCACCCAGCACGACCTGCCGATCGACGAGCGCGTCGACTTCTTCTTCACGGCGCGGTCGTGGAGCGGTGAGCCGCGGATCATGGAGCCGGCCAAGTGCGCCGAGCTGCGATGGTGCCGGCTGGACGCCCTGCCCCATCCGGTCGTCCCCCACGAGGCGCACGCCCTGGCCTCGCTGGGGAAGGGCGACCCCTATCTCACGTTCGGTTTCTGAGAGGAGCACGCATGTCCGACGACAAGCTGGGGCCGATGCCCGACCCGGAGGTGGAGAAGGCGGCTGAGAACCCCGGTGGGGTGGACGCCATCAACGAGGACGCACCGTTCGCGGGCGACCAGCGCGGGCCCTACGGCCGCGACCTCGACCCCGAGAAGAACCCCGAGGTCGAGGACCAGCTCCCCGACGACATCTCGCAGCCCGACGACAAGACGCAGGACCCGGACGACGAGAGTCAGCAGGGCCCGGACAAGGAGGACCCGGTATGAGCGACGACAAGCACGACATCCGCCACTCCCACCACGACGCCTCGGGCGACATGGGGGTCAGCAGCGAGCGCGAGGGCCCCACGGGTCCTGGCCAGCACGACACCGACGGCATCCGTGACGTGACGCCTCAGAGGCCCGCCGACGAGGACGCCCCGCCCGAGCAGCGGCCCGGTGGTGAGGAGGAGAACCCCGAGGGGATCCCGCCGAAGGCCGGTTACTCGAAGATCGACCCGCGCTCGGAGTCGTAGACCGAAGGACCGAACGGCCGCTCTGGCCGCGAGCTCACGCGGCAGTCCCGCAGCGACACCGTCGTTCGGTCCTTTCGGCTACGGCGGCCTTCAACACCAGCTCGACCTCGTGGGGCTGGAACATCACGTCCTCCCACGTGAAGCGCAGCACCAGCCACCCGTGGACGGCGAACCGGTTGTAGCGGCGGGCATCCCGCGCCAGCGCGGCCCGGTCGCCGTGCCACGCGAAGGAGTCGGCCTCGATCACGATGCCGAGCCGCTCGTCCACGAGGTCGGGCCGGCCCAGGAAGGTCCGGGCGCGCAGCGCCACCTGCGGCACGGCGCAGAGCCCCGGGACCTGGAGGGCGACGGCCCGCAACGCCGACTCGAAGGCGTTGGCGGCACGGCCGTCGGCGCACGCGGCGACGCGCCGGATCCGGGCCGAGCCGGGCCCCCGTGCGTCCCGCGCCATCGCCCGTAGGCGCCCGGGGGCGAACCCGTCCCGGAGTGCCGAGTCGGCGACGCACAACCCGTCCGCGAACGACCCGGTGCGCAGGCAGTCCGCCAGGGTGCGCTCGGGCGAGGTCGCGATTCCCACGACGTCGTCGGGGCCTAGGTCGATGCGGTGCACCTCCACTCCGCGTCGCCGCTCGGGTGCAGGTGCCCGACCCTTGGCGAGGGTGACGTGCGGGCGGTCCGGCGGTAGCCGCACCTGCCAGCCGTGATGGATCGCAGCGCTCTCGTGGGACACGACCCCGCTCAACCGGTGTGCGGCCACCAGCGCCTCGTCGGCGGAGGCCAACGCATACCGGCCGCGGGCGACGGCCGTGATCGCCCCGCACGCCAGGGCGGCATCGACCGCGGCGCGGCTGGTGGCGCGGATCAGTGCGGCTCGGGTGGCGACGCCACCCATCCGTCCCAGCACCTCGACGACCGACACACCCCCAGCATCACGCGGTACGGCGGGGCGGGCGGTCGGTCATCCACAGGCAGGCGCGGCGGGCAGCGGCGGTGGGACGCCGACACCGGGCATGCCCAGGCCGACCGAGCCCGGTGCGGTAGGAGCCGTGGTGCGGGCCTCCCACGCGTCGCCGGAGCGGGTACGCCGCACCTCGAGGACCGGCCCGTCGGCGACCAGGTGGTGCGGCGCGGCGTAGGAGATCTCGACGGTGACCATGTCGCCGGGCCGGACCTGTTGGTCGGCCGGCGGGGCGAAGTGGACCAGTCGGTTGTCGGGGCCGCGGCCGGAGAGGCGGTGGGTGGCGGCGTCCTTGCGCCCCTCCCCCTCGGCCACCAGCAGCTCGACCCGGCGACCGACCAGCCGCTGGTTCTCCTCCCACGCGATCTCGTTGACCAGCGCGACGAGACGGTCGTAGCGCTGCTGCACGACGGGGCGCGGCACTTGCTGCTCCATCGTCGCCGCCGGCGTACCGGGTCGTGGGGAGTAGATGAACGTGAAGGCGCCGGAGAACCGAGCCTGCCGGACGACCTCGAGCGTCTGCTCGAAGTCCTCCTCGGTCTCGCCTGGGAAGCCCACGATGATGTCGGTCGTGATGGCGGCGTCGGGCATGGCGTCGCGGACCCGCTCGATGATGCCGAGGAACTTGCGCTGCCGGTAGGAGCGGCGCATCGCCTTCAGCACCCGGTCCGAGCCCGACTGCAGCGGCATGTGCAGCTGGGGCATGACGGTCGGCGTCTCCGCCATCGCCTCGATCACGTCGTCGGTGAACTCGGCCGGGTGGGGGCTGGTGAAGCGCACCCGTTCGAGCCCCTCGATCTCGCCGCACGCACGCAGCAGCTTGGAGAAGGCCTGCCGGTCGCCGAACTCCACGCCGTAGCTGTTGACGTTCTGACCGAGCAGGGTCACCTCGCTGACGCCGTCGGCCACCAGGGCGCGCACCTCGGCGAGCACGTCGCCGGGCCGGCGGTCCTTCTCCTTGCCGCGCAGGCTCGGGACGATGCAGAACGTGCAGGTGTTGTTGCAGCCGACCGAGATCGAGACCCAGGCGGCGTACGCCGACTCGCGCTTGGTGGGCAGCGTGGAGGGGAAGACCTCGAGCGACTCGAGGATCTCGACCTGGGCCTCCTCCTGCGCGCGGGCCCGGTCGAGCAGCGCCGGCAGCGAGCCGATGTTGTGGGTGCCGAAGACGACGTCGACCCACGGCGCCTTCTCGACGATCGTCGAGCGGTCCTTCTGGGCCAGGCAGCCGCCGACGGCGATCTGCATGCCGGGCCGCTTGGCCTTCACGGGCGCGAGGTGCCCGAGGTTGCCGTAGAGCCGGTTGTCGGCGTTCTCCCGTACCGCGCAGGTGTTGAAGACGACCACATCGGGATGGCCGGCCTGGTCGCCCCCGGCTGCGGGGTCGAACCGGACGTAGCCCGCGTCCTCCAGCAGCCCGGTGAGCCGCTCGGAGTCGTGGACGTTCATCTGGCACCCGTAGGTGCGGACCTCGTACGTCCTCGGCGCAGCGTGTGGGTTCATCAGGAGGCAAGGCTACGTCCGGTGAACATCCGCGAGCGAATCATGCAGGAGGCGTCGGAGAGTGCCTCCTGGGGTCCACGACGCTGTCCCACCGCCGACTGCTCGACGGTCTGGGTGTACCCCAGGCGGCAGTTCGCCCAAAGTGCTCACGGGCACACTCGTCGCGACATACCGTTCGCACGTGGCCGCCGACACAGACGCGCATCAACCCGGCGTTTCTGTCTACCAATCAGGTCCTGGCGAGTGGGTCGCGACCGCGGAATGCAAGTGTGGTTGGGCCGTCGAAGCCAGAGCTCAAGTTGGACCCACGGCGAAGGGGCGCGCACGGCGACTTGCAGAGGCGCACGCACTCGACCCCTCGGATGCGCCTGTAATCCCCCGTGTTGATGTCCATGCTCTCGCAACAAGGGTCGGGACTGCCCTCTGGGGAGCGGCTGGGCTCGCTCTCCTCCTGCTCGCCGCCGCGATCCCCATCATGCTCATCATCGGGGTCGTGAACCTGTTCTCCGGCGGGGATGACGGCAGCCCGGCTGACCGAGGCGAACCCACTGTGATTACCGACAACGGTTCGCACAGCGACTGCGATAGGGCCGTAACGCAGCAGATGGAGAGCGAGTACGGCGGGAGTTGGGGCAGCGGTGCTTGGCCGGAAGGTGAGTACCCACGGCGCGTCAATGAGTGCAAGGGCGGCTGAGGGCCGCCGCGAGCGCATCTACGAACGCTCGCATTCACCGGGCAAGGAAGTTGTCCCTACCAGGGGCGCGGTGCGCCGATGCCCAATGGTGCGGAGTCGCGAGGTCGTGGCTCCCTCGGCTCTTCGTCGCGCTCAGAGCGAGAGACGTTGCTGTCGTCCAACGAGCGCTACTTCTGCGCTCTGCTCTTGATGGGTGTCGAGCACCTGCCTGCGTTCGAGATGACACACAAGGTGTTTCTGAGCGCTGACGATGTGGCTGGCAAGGCGAGGCCGGACAAGACGTGCTCACCGCGATGCGGGCGGACTTGCAGGCGCTTCCTGGCACTAGGCTGCGACTCCACGACTGATCGGGGGTTCTCCATGTCCGAGGGCTACTACGTCCTGGCCGGCATCGCGGCCGTCCTCTTCCTGGCGCTCTTCGTGCTGCGCCGGCCGTCGCGCCGCAGCCGCTCCGCCTCCTCGTCCTCCGAGTCCGGGGCCGGCTACGAAGAGGCGCGGGCCTGGACCGAGATCAGGCAGCGCAACCACGACCACGGTGGTGGCCTCGGATTCTGACCGCCTGCTCAGCAAGGGTGCAGGTATGCCCTCGCGATCTGCTCGCCGAGGCGCGTCAACAACGGCTCCGGGTCGTCGATGCACCGCTGCGCGTCCGGCTCGAGGTCGAGCAGGGCGTACGACGAGGCGATGTGGACCGACCGCAGGACCGACTCGTCGAGGCTCCGTCGCCCGCACACCGCGACGACGGGAACTGCCGCCCGCCGGGCCCTACGAGCGACGCCCACCGGCGCCTTGCCGTGCAGGCTCTGCTCGTCCAGTGACCCCTCGCCGGTGACCACCAGGGTGCTGCCCGCGAGGGCCTCGTCGAAGCCGAGCAGGTCGAGCATCAGGTCGATGCCCGGACGCAGCCGTGCTCCGAGCACCGACACCGCGGCGAAGCCGACCCCGCCGGCCGCTCCGGCGCCGGGCTGGTCGCGCAGGTCACGGCCGAGCTCTGCGGCGACGACTTCGGCGAACCGGCCCAGCGCGGAGTCGAGCAGCTCGACGTCGGCGGGCGTCGCTCCCTTCTGCGGCCCGTAGACCGTCGCCGCGCCGGCGTCACCCAGCAGCGGGTTGTCGACGTCACAGGCGATCACGAAGCGGGCGGCTCCGACACGGGGGTGCAGCCCGGACAGATCGGCGCGCGCGACCGTCGACAGGGCCTCGCCACCAGGCGGGAGGACCCGCCCCTCGGCATCGAGCAGCCGCACCCCGAGCGCCTCCAGCATCCCGGCGCCGCCGTCGGTGCTCGCACTCCCGCCGATGCCGACCACCACCTCCTCACAGCCGGCGTCGAGAGCCGCCGCCAGCAGCTCACCCAGCCCCCGCGAGGACGCACCCAGCGGCGCCGGGACACCGCCTGGCAACCGCGCCAGGCCGCAGGCGTCCGCCATCTCGACCACCGCCGTCCGTCCCTGCCGGGCCCAAGCAGTGGCCACCGGCTCCCCCGTCGGACCGGACACCGTCGCCGGCACCCGCTCGAAGCCGGCCGCGAGAGCGGCGTCTAGGGTCCCGTCACCGCCGTCGGCGACCGGCAGTGCCACGACCTCGGTGTCCGGAACCACCGAGCGGATCCCCCGCCCCAGGGCGTGCGCCACCCCGGAGGCGGGCATCGATCCCTTGAACTTGTCGGGTGCGAGCAGCACCCGGCACGCCCCACTCATGCGGGCGGCGGGGCCGTCGAGTCGCGGACCACCAGCTCGTGGCCGACGCGGCGGCGACGTGGCCGGGCGGCGGGATCAGCCAGCGCGAGCTGCAATGCCTTCTCCCCCATCTCCACCATCGGCAACCGGATCGTGGTGAGGGACGGCGCCAGGTCGCGCGCCACCGCCACGTCGTCGAAGCCCGCGACCGAGACCTGCTCCGGCACCCTGATCCCCCGGGCCCGCAGCACCGACAGCACCCCGATCGCCATGTCGTCGTTGAGCGCGAGGACGGCGGTGGTTTCCGGGTGCCGGTTGAGCAGCTCTTCGGCAGCGCGACGTCCGCCTTCCCGCGTGAACTCAGCCTCGGCGAGCGGCAGGTCGTCATAGCGGATCCCGACAGCCGTGACCGCTTCCGCGACCCCGGCCAGCCGGTCGGCGACGGTGGTCAACCCCCGGGAGCCGGTGACCAGAGCGATCCTGCGGTGGCCCAGGGCGGTGAGGTGCTCAGCCATGCTCCGCCCGCCTCCCTGGTTGTCGGGCAGCACCGCGTCCGTGCCGAGGTGGTGTCGACCGATGACGGCGACCCGGCCGCCACCCGCTCGAAAAGCGTCCAGGTCGGCGCGGGCTCCCGCCTGCACCTGCGGGTCGACGAAGCCTGAGCCGGCGATCAGGATCGCTCCCACCCGGTTGGCCACGAGCGTCCGGATCTGCTCCAGCTCGAGCTCCGGGTCGCGTCCAGAGTGGCAGATCTGCACCGTCAGCCCAGCCGGGGCCGCTACGTGCAGCACGCCGCTGGCGATCTCGGAGAAGTAGGGGTCGCCGATCTCGTGCACCACGAGCCCCACCGACCGCGACTTGCCGGCGGCCAGGCTGCGGGCGTGCATGTTCGCGACGTACCCCAGCGAGCGTGCCACTTCCCGCACCCGCTCGGCCACTGACTCGCTGACGCCCGACGCGCCGGACAGACTGCGAGAGGCGGTGGCCAGCGAGACCCCGGCGGCCTCGGCCACGTCCTGCAGCCGCAACGCGCGGGGGCGCTCGTCCCTGAGGCCGGTCATCGGCTGTCCTCCATCGATCGGTGGGGTGAATTCGGCTGTGACCCTTGCCACGTGCCGGGGGTCACACCTACAGTACCCGAAAGCGCTTACGAAAGCGCTTCCGCAGACAGTTCGAGGAGCGACATGAAGTCACGCAGCACCACCTTCGTCCGCCTCACGGCCCTGGCAGCCGCGGCCACCCTCGCCCTGACCGGGTGCATGAGCTCGGGGTCCAGCGGCAACGAGGGCTCCGACGACGACGGCGCCATCCAGATCGGCATCTCGCTGCCCCTCACCGGCGACTTCTCGGAGCCCGGCAAGGGCGTACAGCGCGGCTACGAGGCCTGGGCCTCCTACGTCAACGAGAACGGCGGCCTGCTCGGTCGGGACGTGGAGCTCACCATCCTCGACGACCAGTCGAACGCCGACCGGGTGGCAGCCGACTACGAGAAGCTCATCAACCAGGACGGCGTGGACCTCGTGTTCGGCCCGTTCTCGACCCGCCTCGTGGTTCCCGCCGCGCAGGTGGCCCAGGACTACGGCTTCCTGTTCGTCGAGCCCGCTGGTGCCGCCGAGGAGGTCTTCACCCAGGGCTTCGAGAACCTCTTCTACGCCGCGCCGGCCGTCGCCGACGACCACTACAACCACCTGGCCGAGCACCTGGAGTCGCTGCCGGACGACCAGCGTCCGAAGACCGCAGCCTTCGCCGCCATGGACGACCCGTTCGCCATGGGCACGGCCTACGGCCTCAAGGACAAGCTGGAGGCGATGGGCGTCGAGATCGTGGTCGACGAGGTCTACCCGCCGAACACCACCGACTTCGGCTCGATCGCCGCCAAGATCGCCGACAGCAAGGCCGACATCGTGGTCGGCGGCACGCAGTACCAGGACGCCGTCAACCTGATCGTCGCGCTGCAGCAGCTCAACTACCAGCCGGAGATGGCCGCGTTCTCGACCGCGCCCACCAACCCTGAGTTCCCCGAGGCGATCGGTGACAAGACCGAGGGCATCCTCTCCCCGACGGGCTACACCCCGGACGCCTCCTACGAGTCGAACCAGGAGTTCGTCGACTACTACACCGAGCTGAACGGGAATCCGCCCGCCGAGGACGAGGCCAACGCCTGGACCACCGGCCAGGTCGTTGCCGCCGCCGTCGAGGCCGTGGGCTGCGCCGACCCCGACCCGGAGTGCCAGCAGCAGCTCATCGACTGGCTGCGCGGGAACGAGGTGGACACCGTGGTCGGCCCGCTCACGTGGGACGAGGCCGGCCGGCCGCAGGGGGCGCACCTGATCCAGCAGTACGTCGACGGCGCGATCCGGATCGTGCTGCCCGAGGAGGCCGCGGAGGCGGACCTGATCCTCGACAAGCCCGCCTGGTGACCCCCCGCTGCTGACGCACCCCGATTCCACGGAAGGCACACCATGTCCCTGCTGCTCCAGAGCATCGTGCTCGGCGTCCTGCTGGGAGGGCTCTACGCCCTCCTGGCAGCGGGCCTGACGCTCTACTTCGGCGTGATGCGGGTGGTGATGATCGCCCACTCGGCGTTCCTGATCCTCGCCGCGTACCTCGCCTGGTACTTCACCACGAGCACGGGGCTCGACCCGCTCCTCTCCCTGGTCGTGACGGTGCCGCTCTTCTTCGGGATCGGGGTGCTGATGCAGCGCCTGCTGCTCTCACGGCTGCGGCCGGCGACGCTGACGATGATGTCGGTGCTGCTCACCTTCTCCATCGCGCTCGTGATCGAGGGGATGCTGGGCTTCGTCTTCACCGGCACCCAGCGCCGGATCCGGCTCGACTACGGCGCAGCCAGCTTCGAGGTCTTCGGCGCCAACGTCGCGGTGGTCAAGCTGATCGCCTTTGCCCTGGCGGCCGTGTCGTTGCTGGGCCTGTACGTGCTGCTGAAGAAGACGCAGTTCGGCCAGGCGCTCCGGGCCACCATCCAGCACCCGGAGGCCGCCCGGCTGGTCGGCATCAACACCGACCGGGTGGCTGGCTACGGGTTCGGGCTCGGACTCGCGACCGCCGCCATCGGAGGGACAGCGCTGGCGCTGGACTCCACCATCTACCCCTCGCTCCACTGGCACTGGATCGGCCCGCTGATGGCGATCATCGTGGTCGGCGGTCTGGGCAGCATCCCGGGCGCCGCCATCGCGGCCCTCGTGCTCGGTCTCGGCCAGAGCCTGCTGCAGATCCCCCTGGGCACCACCTGGGCCCAGACGTTCTTCTACGCGGCACTGTTCCTCACGCTCATGGTGCGGCCGCAGGGATTCTTCGGAGGTCGTCTTGCGCAGCGCTTCTGACACCGCCCCCACCACCGGCCGCGGGCTCCTGCTCGCCCGCCTCGCGGGACTCGTGGTCCTGGCCGCGCTGGTCCTGTCGTTCCCCTCCCTGGCCCCCGACCCGTTCATCCTCTCGGTGGGCGTGGTGATCATGAGCTACGCCGTGCTGGCGACGTCGTGGAACTTCGTCGGCGGCTTCACCGGCTACATCTCCCTGGGCCACGCCTCCTACTCCGGGCTCGGGGGCTACGCCACCGGGCTGCTGGTGATCCACACCGGCGTCAACCCATGGCTGGCCATGCTGGCCGGCGGCCTCGTCGTGGCGGCGCTCGCGGTGCCGATCGGCATCGCCAGCCTGCGGGTCCGCGGCGCGTCCTTCGTGATCGTGTCGATCGCCCTCGTGCTCATCCTGCTGCTGGTCTTCCAGTCCTGGGGCTCGTTCACGGGCGGCTCCAACGGACTGCGGATCCCGCGGCCGTTCGACCCCTCGGTGCTGCGCCCCGAGCAGCACGAGCGCTTCTTCTACCTCCACGCCGCGCTGCTCGCGGTGGCCCTGCTCACCTGGTGGGCCATCGACCGGTCCCGGTTCGGCATGGGCCTGAAGGCGATCCGCGAGGACGAGGACAAGGCGCAGTCGCTGGGAGTCCCCACCTTCCGCTACAAGCTGGTCGCCTTCGTGGTGTCGGCGTTCTTCACCGCCCTCGGCGGCGGCCTCTACGCCCTCTGGTTCGGGTTCCTCGACCCGATCTTCCAGTTCTCCATCCTGGTCGGCTCCTACATGGTGCTGATGAGCCTGCTCGGCGGGATCCGGAGCCTGTTCGGCCCGCTGCTCGGCGCCGTGATCGTCGGGTACGCCGTCGAGTACTTCAAGAACCAGTACGGCGACACGCAGTTCCACCTCGTCGCCATGGGCCTGCTGCTGGCCGTGGTGGTCCTGTTCATGCCCGACGGCATCATCCCCGCGATCTCCCAGCTGGTCGCACGGTTCCGGCCGCAGGCGGCCTCGATCCGCGAGATGACCCAGGCCGACCTCGCCCAGCAGCGGCGCGGCGCGGCCGAGGAGACAGACGACACCACCGACGGCGCAAGCCCGTCCCGCGAGAACGAAGGAGCACACCGGTGACCGCCACCAGCCCGCAGCCCGAGGCCGTCGCCCCGGCCGAGGTCAGCCTGGCCACCGACGGGCTGCGCAAGGCCTTCGGCGGCGTCCAGGCCGTCGACGGCGCCAGCGTCCGCTTCCACCACGGCAAGGTCAACGCCCTGATCGGACCCAACGGGTCGGGAAAGACGACGTTCTTCAACTGCGTCACCGGGATGATCCAGCCAGACGAGGGCACGGTGACCTACCGCGGCCGCGACATCACCCGCAAGCCGCCGCACCGGGTCGCACGGGCCGGCATCGGCCGCAGCTTCCAGCTGTGCCGAATCTTCCCGCGGATGACCGTGATGGAGAACCTGCTGGTCGCGGTGCGGCCCGGCAGCCTTGGGCGTCAGCTCCGCAGCGCCCAGGACCGCGCCGACATGGAGCGTGCACGCGGGCTGCTGGCTCGGGTGGGAATCGACCACCTCGAGCACGCCGAGGCCCGTGACCTCTCCTACGGCCAGCAGAAGCTGCTCGAGCTGGCCGGCGTGCTGATGGCCGACCCCGAGACGATCATGCTCGACGAGCCCGCCGGCGGCGTGAACCCGGCGCTGATCGACAGGATCGCCAACCTCGTCCGCTCGCTCAACGCCGAGGGAAAGACCTTCATCGTCGTCGAGCACAACATGGACCTCGTCATGAGCCTGTCGGACCACGTGGTCGTCTTCGACCGCGGCCGCCAGATCTGCGAGGGAGCGCCGTCGGTCGTGCAGAACGACCCCCGAGTCCTGGAGGCCTACCTTGGCGTCTGAACACCTGCTCGAGCTCGAGGGCATCGAGGCCGGCTACGGCCGGGCGGCCCTGGTGCTGCGCGGCCTCACGGTCAAGGTCCCACCCGCCACCGTCGTGTGCCTCGTCGGCCCCAACGGCGCCGGCAAGTCCACCGTCCTGAAGGTCGCCAGCGGCATGCTGACGCCCCGCAGCGGCACCATCCGGGTCGCCGGCGAGGACGTCACCCAGAACAACCCCCAGCAGATGCTGGCCGCCGGGCTCTCCCACGTCCTCCAGGGCCACAGCGTCTTCAAGGAGATGACGGTCGAGGAGAACGTCCGGCTGGGCGCCTTCTCGGTCAAGGACCGCTCCGAGGTCAACGACCGGATCGACTTCGTGAAGTCCCTCTTCCCGGTCGTCGCCGACCGCTGGAACGCCCTTGCCGGCGCTCTCTCCGGTGGGCAGCAGAAGCAGGTCGAGTTCGCGCGGTCGTTGATGGTGAGCCCCCAGGTGGTGCTGCTCGACGAGCCGTCGATGGGCCTGGACCCCAAGGCCACGGGCACCGTCTTCGAGCAGGTGGTCCGCATGCGCGACGCCGGCACCGCCGTGCTGCTCGTCGAGCAGAACGCCCGGCGCGCGCTCGAGACAGCCGACCTCGGCTGCGTCCTCGACCTCGGCCGGGTCCACATCTCCGGCCCCGCCCAGGAGCTGCTGGAGGACCCGCAGCTCGCCGAGCTCTACCTGGGTGGCCGTCCGCAGGCCCCCAGCACCAGCTGACCACCGCTTCCGCCACTACCGCGAGGACCACACATGCCAGACACCACCTACCGCATCCTGATGAACGGCGTCACCGGCCGGATGGGCTACCGCCAGCACCTGCTGCGCTCGATCCTCGCGATCCGCGACGACGGCGGGGTCCCGCTCCCCGACGGCGGCCGGCTGCAGGTCGAGCCCGTCCTCGTCGGCCGCAACGCCGACAAGCTCGAGCGCCTCGCGACCTACCACGGGATCGCCGACTGGACGACCGACCTCGACACCGCGCTCGCCGAGGACGGTGCGCCGATCTACTTCGACGCCCAGGTGACCAGCGAGCGCAAGAAGGCCATCCTCAAGGCGGCGGCCGCCGGCAAGCACGTGTTCACCGAGAAGCCCATTGCCGAGTCGGTGTCGGAGGGCCAGGAGCTCGTGGACGCCGCGGCCCAGCACGGGATCATCAACGGCGTCGTCCACGACAAGCTCTACCTGCCCGGCCTGATGAAGCTCAAGCGACTCATCGACGGCGGCTTCTTCGGCCGCATCCTGTCGGTCCGTGGGGAGTTCGGCTACTGGGTGTTCGAGGGTGACTACCTGCCCGCCCAGCGCCCGAGCTGGAACTACCGCGCCGAGGACGGCGGCGGGATGGTCCTCGACATGTTCTGCCACTGGAACTACGTCCTCGAGAACCTCTTCGGCGGCGTCGAGGCGGTGACGGCCCGGGCCGTGACCCACATCCCGGAGCGGTGGGACGAGAACGGCGAGCCGTACGCAGCCACGGCCGACGACGCGGCGTACGCGATCTTCGAGCTGGAGGGCGGGGTCATCGCCCAGGTGAACTCCTCGTGGGCGGTCCGGGTCGAGCGCAAGGAGCTCGTGGAGTTCCAGGTCGACGGCACCCGCGGCTCCGCGGTGGCCGGCCTGTTCGGGTGCCGGATCCAGCCGCGGGAGGCGACGCCCAAGCCGGTGTGGAACCCCGACCTCCCCACCACCGAGGACTTCCGCGGGCAGTGGCAGGAGGTCCCCGACAACCAGGAGTTCGGCAACGGCTTCCGCGCACAGTGGGAGCAGTTCCTCCTCGATGTCCACCACGGCCGCCCGCACCCCTACGACTTCGCGGCCGGCGTCCGCGGCCTCCGGCTGGTCGACGCCGGGCTCGCCTCGTCCGCCGAGGGCCGACGGGTCGAGCTGTGACCACCACCCACACCCGCCTCGGCTCGGTCGTCGTCCCCCGGGCCGACGGCAGCACGGCGACCGTCGGGCTCCGCGAGCCGCGCGCCTGGGCGCCCCACCCGACGCCCTTCCGGGAGCGGGTGGCCTTCGCGGCCGCCCACGTGGTGGCCGACCCACTGGCCGAGAACGTCCCCGGTGCCCCCGCCGCCCTCGACTGGGAGGCGACGCTGGCGTTCCGCCAGCACCTGTTCCGTCACGGGTTCGGCGTCGCCGAGGCGATGGACACGGCCCAGCGCAACATGGGCCTGGACTGGCCCGCGGTGCAGGAGCTGGTCAGCCGCAGCGCCGACCAGGCGCGTGACCACGACGCCCGGATCGCTGCCGGGGCAGGCACGGACCATGTCGGAGCTCTCGCGAGCGCCGCGGAGGTGCGCGACGCCTTCGCCGAGCAGGTCGCCTTCGTCGAGGGCACCGGCGCCCAGGTGATCCTGATGGCCTCGCGGCAGCTGGCCGCCGTCGCCCGCGGTCCTGAGGACTACCTCGAGGTCTACGGTGAGCTGCTGCGCCAGGTGCGCGAACCGGTGGTCCTCCACTGGCTCGGCGAGGCGTTCGACCCGCAACTGCGGGGCTACTGGGGCGACGTCGACGTCGACGCCGCCACCGAGACGTTCCTCGGGCTGGTCCGCGAGCACGCCGACCGGATCGACGGCGTCAAGGTGTCGCTGCTGTCCGCCGACCACGAGACCGGGCTGCGAGCCGCGTTGCCTGAGGGGGTGCGCCTCTACACCGGCGACGACTTCCACTACCCCGAGCTGATCCGCGGCGACGGCACCCACCACTCCGACGCCCTGCTCGGCGCCTTCGCGGCCGTCGCCCCGGCGGCCGCAGCCGCGCTCGCCGCGCTCGACGACGGGGACCTCGCGACGTACGACGCCGAGATGGCGCCGACGCTGCCCCTGTCGCGACACGTCTTCGAGGCCCCCACGTGGCACTACAAGACCGGCATCGCGTTCCTCGCCTGGCTCAGCGGTCACCAGCCCGGCTTCACGATGGTGGGCGGCCTCCAGGCAGCCCGCAGCGTGGTGCACCTCGGGAGGCTGTTCGAGCTGGCCAACGAGGCCCGGCTGCTGCCCGACCCGGCGCTGGCGGCCCACCGGCTGCGGCTGGTGCTCGACGCGGCAGGGGTGCCGCGATGACCGTCACCACCGCGGTGGACCTCCCCTCAGGCACGCCCGCCCGCGTCCCCACCCCTGCCCCGGGCGACGCGCGGCTGGCCAGGCTCTCCCTCAACCAGAAGACCGTCGACCGGTGGTCGCTGGCCGAGGCCGTCGACGCGTGCGCCTCCCACGGCCTGCCGGCCATCGGCGTGTGGCGCGAGCCCGTGGCCGAGGTCGGGCTGGACACGGCCGTCCGGATGGTCCAGGACGCCGGGCTGCGCGTCTCCTCGCTGTGCCGAGGTGGCTTCATGACCTCGCCGGAGGCGGCCACGCGGCGTGAGCGGCACGACGACAACCGCCGCGCGCTGGACGAGGCTGCGGCGCTCGGCGCCCCGTGCCTCGTGGTGGTCCCCGGGGGGCTCCCTCACGGCGACCGGGACCTGCGGGCCGCCCGCGGGCGGGTGGCCGACGCCGTCGAGGCGCTCGTCCCCCACGCGCTCGAGACCGGCGTCCGGCTCGCGATCGAGCCGATGCACCCCATCTTCGCAGCCGACCGGGGCGTGGTCTCCACGCTCGACCAGGCCCTCGCCATCGCCGAGCCGCTGCCGCAGGCGGCGGTGGGGGTCGTGGTCGACACCTTCCACGTCTGGTGGGAGCCCGGCGTCGAGGAGCAGATCGCCCGGGCGGCCGACCGGGTGGCCAGCTACCAGGTCTGCGAGTGGATCACGCCGCTGCCGCCCGACGCCCTACTTTCGCGCGGGATGATGGGCGACGGCCACATCGACTTCCACCACCTCACCTCCTGCGTGTCCGCGACCGGCTACCGCGGCGACGTCGAGGTCGAGATCTTCAACGCCGACGTGTGGGCTGCCGACGGCCATGCCGTCGTCGACACGCTGGCCCGCCGTTACGTCGAGCTCGTGGAGCCGCACCTCTAGGGCGGCCCCCGCCACAGCGTGGCCGGCATCGCGGCCGTCCTCTTCCTGGCGCTCTTCGTGCTGCGCCGGCCGTCGCGCCGCAACCGCTCCGCGTCCTCCGCGTCCGGGGCCGGCTACGAGGAGGCGCGGGCCTGGACCGAGATCAGGCAGCGCAACCACGACCACGGGGGTGGCGGCCTCGGGTTCTGAGCCACTGGCTCAGTCGTCGAGCAGCTGCGTCACGAGGTCGAGCAGCTCCGCCGACCGCCCTTCCTCGTAGGCCGCCTGCCACGGCGCGCGGGACGCGGCCTCGCGCACCGCGGAAGCCGCCGCGTCGTCGAGCTCACGGACCACCCACGCGAAGACCGGGTCGCCTGCGTCAGCGAGGACGACGTCGGCCGCGCCGAGCAGGCGAGCGGCGGTGATCGACGCGCCCGCCACGCCATCGGCGAGGGCGATGCCGCGGAGGCAGTAGGCGATGTTGACCGTGTCGGCCAGCTCGACGGCCACCTGGAGCGAGTCGCGGAAGTGGCCACGCGCCCGGTCGTCGTCGCCGGCAGCCCAGGCGAGAGTCCCGAGCACCTGCAGCGCCGTCTGCCGGGCCAGCCGCTCCCCGGTCCGGCGGGTGAGGTTGAGCGCCTGCCGGGCGAGCGCCTCGGCGGAATTCGGGTCCCCCTGCCGGAGCGGCACCACCGCGAGGTGGTTGAGCAGGTGAGCGGAGTTCGCGTCGTCACCCCGGGCCCGGCTCAGGGCCAGAGCCTGCTCCAGCACGGACCGGGCCTCCTCGGTCGCGCCCTCGGCGAGCAGCGCGAACCCGAGCATGCCGAGGGCGTACTCCTCACCGCGCGTGTCCCCGACGTCGCGGAACAGGGCCAGGCTCTCCTCCGCCAGCCGGCGATGCGGGCCCGCGAAGCCGTAGCGGCAGAAGGCCAGCACGTGGAGCAGCATCGCCCGGTCGCGACGGGAGAGCTCCGGCGCGTCCACCGCGGGCTCGAGCAGCACCCGGCCCTCCTCCCGACGATCGCGCATCAACCAGAAGATGCGGAGCGCCCAGCCGAAGCGCACCGCCCAGCTCGCCCGGCCCGCGCCGACCGTCCACCCGATGGCAGACCGGAGATCGTCGTTCACGCTCGTGAGCCGATCGAGCACCGTGACCTGCTCGGCGCCCTCGAGCAGCGGCTGGGCCCGCTCGGCCATCCCGAGGAAGTACGTCGCGTGCGCGAGCCGCACCGCATCCGGGTCACGGTGGTCGGCGAGCCGGCGGGCGGCGTACTGGCGCACCGGCTCGAGCATCCGGTACCGGACAGTCGTCCCACCCGTGTCGGCCTCGGCCACCACGAGAGAGTGGTCCACGAGGTGCCCGAGCGCGGTGGTCACGTCGCGGTCGCCGAGGTCGCCGCCGACGGCCTCGGCAGCATCGAGGTCGAAGTCGCCGGCGAGAACCGACAGCCGGGCGAGCAGCACCCGGTCCGGCTCCTCCAGCAGGTCGTGGCTCCAGTCCAGGGTTCGGCCCAGCGTGCGATGGCGCTCGGGCAGGTCCCGCGCTCCCTCCTGCTGCAAGGCGTCGTCGAGCCGGGCCAGGAGCTGACCGGGCCCTAGGAACCGGATCCGGGCCGCGACGATCTCCAGCGCCAGCGGCACCCCGGAGAGCCGCCGGCAGATCGCCGCCACCTCGGCGGCGTTCGCCTCCGTCACGTCGAAGGTCGGGGACACGTCGCGGGCCCGCTCGGCGAACACGCGGCCGGCCGGAGACCCCAGCACGGCCTCGGCGGACGGCCGATCGGTCTCGGGAGACCACAGCGGCTGGACGGGCACCTCACGCTCGCCACGCAGCCGCAGCGGTGCCCGGCTGGTCACGAGCAGCACGGGTCCCTCGGGCAGCGTCAGCAGCGGGGCCAGGTCCGCGGCGGCGGGGAGCAGGTGCTCGACGTTGTCGAGCACCAGCAGCAGGCGACGGCCTGCCAGGTGCCGTCGGAGCAGCTCCGCACGCTCACCCCCCGCCTCCCTGAGCCCGAGAGCCCGCACCAGCGTCGGGAGCACGAGGTCGGGCGAGGCGACCGGGGCCAACGGCACGAAGACCGCACCGGCGGGGAAGGCGGGCGCCAGCTGCGACAGCAACCCCAGGGCGAGCCGGGTCTTGCCCACACCGCCTGGTCCGGTCAGGGTGACCAGCCGGGTATCGGGATCGCCCAGCAGCTCGGTCAGCGCGTGCAGCTCCCGGTCCCGGCCGACGAGGGGGGTCGGCGGAACCGGCCACGTCGGGGACGTGTCAGTCGCGGCGGCCCCGCGCGCCGCCGCGCGCAACGCCGTCCGCTGCTCCTCCGACAGACCCAGCGCCTCGGCCAGGGACGTCACCGTGTGGGCGTAGGGCCGGGTCCGCTCCCCACGCTCGAGCAGGCTCACCGCCTTGGCGCTGAGCCCTGCCCGCGTGGCCAGCTCCTCCTGGGTGAGCCCGGCGGCCTCGCGCAGGGCCCGCAACCGATCGCCGAAGCCGTCCTCGCCGGTCACGGACCCATGCTGCCGCACCGGGTGCTGTTCCAGCAGTGTTCCAGCCGTTGTGGCTGGGCAGTTCCCGGCGCCGGACCCACGCTCGGAGGTGCCGGGCAGAGGCCCGGCCCGACGTGAGGAGAAGGCGATGACAGAGCTGCTCGGCACGCTGCCGAACAAGACCAGGGAGCTGCACAACCACCACTTCGACTCGACCATCTGGAACGACTTCCGGTTCCGGGACGACGACGTGGTGATCTCGACCTACGCCAAGTCCGGCACGACGTGGACCCAGCAGATCGTGGGCCAGCTGATGTTCGGTCCCGAGCCCGAGCTCGAGGTCGCCACGATGTCACCGTGGCTGGACCTGCGCGTTCCGCCCAAGGAGGTCAAGCTGCCCGAGGTGGAGGCCCAGCGGCACCGACGGTTCCTCAAGACCCACCTGCCGCTGGACGCCCTGGTGTTCTCGCCGCGGGCGAAGTACCTGTACATCGGCCGGGACGGCCGGGACGTGGTCTGGAGCATGTACAACCACCATCGCAACGCCAACGCCCTCTGGTACGAGGTCCTCAACGACACCCCGGGTCGCGTGGGCCCACCCATCGAGCCGCCGCCGGACGACGTCCGGAAGTACTGGCGGGACTGGATGGACCGCGACGGCCACCCGTTCTGGCCGTTCTGGGAGCACGTCCGCAGCTGGTGGTCCGTACGCCACCTGCCCAACGTGCTCTTCCTCCACTTCGCCGACCTCAAACGGGACATGGAGGGCCAGATGCGCCGGATCGCGGACTTCCTCGACCTGCACGTCGACGAGGCCGACTGGGGCCGGGTCGTCGAGTACTGCACGTTCGACTGGATGAAGCGGCACGGCGATCGCAGCGTTCCGCTCGGGGGCGCCATCTTCGACGGTGGGGCGCAGGTGTTCATCAACCGCGGCACCAACGGCCGCTGGGCCGACACGCTGACCGCCGACGACGTTGCGGAGTACGAGGAGCGGGCGCTGCGCGAGCTCGGTCCGGACTGTGCGGCGTGGCTCGCCGGTGGTGGACCGGTCGACCGGGTCTGAGCAACCTCGCGGACCTGCGTGGTGCACCGGGAACACCCGTCCCGGAGCACCGCCCGAACATCACAGAAGCGTCACCATCACGGCGCACACGGGGTGCACGCGTGGCCCGTGACCGTGAAATGCCCTAGGTTCACGTACATGACGGTGCAGGAGCAGCAGCCCGGAAGCACTGGCCAGGGGGAGCCACTCGTCGTCCTCGACGGGGTGAACAAGTGGTTCGGGGACCTGCACGTCCTCCAGGACATCAACGTCAGCATCCAACGCGGCGAGGTCATCGTCGTCATCGGACCGTCGGGGTCCGGCAAGTCCACGCTGTGCCGGGCCATCAACCGGCTCGAGACCATCCAGCAGGGGTCGATCACCCTCGACGGCCAGCCGCTGCCCGAGGAGGGCAAGGGCCTCGCCGCGCTGCGCGCCGAGGTCGGCATGGTGTTCCAGAGCTTCAACCTCTTCGCCCACAAGACCATCCTCGAGAACGTCACGCTCGGGCCGATCAAGGTCCGCGGCAAGAAGAAGGACGAGGCCGACAAGCGCGCCCAGGAGCTGCTCGACCGCGTCGGCGTCGGGCACCAGGCCGCCAAGTACCCAGCCCAGCTCTCGGGCGGTCAGCAGCAGCGCGTGGCGATCGCCCGCGCCCTGGCCATGGACCCCAAGGTGATGCTCTTCGACGAGCCCACCTCGGCCCTCGACCCCGAGATGATCAAGGAGGTCCTCGACGTCATGGTCGACCTCGCCCAGCAGGGCATGACCATGGTCGTCGTCACCCATGAGATGGGATTCGCCCGCACCGCTGCGGACCGGGTCCTCTTCATGTCCGACGGCGCGATCGTCGAGGAGAACACCCCGGAGGAGTTCTTCACCAACCCCCAGTCCGACCGGGCCAAGGACTTCCTCGGAAAGATCCTGAAGCACTGACCGACCACGGCAAGGGAGAAGGGAAACAGAGATGCGAGTCAAGAGGAGCATGGCGGCAGCGGGCTTCGGCCTCGCGCTGGTGCTCGCCGGTTGCGGCGAGGCCGGCGAGGAGGGCGAGGGCCGCGAGGTCGCGGCCGAGGAGGACTGCGCCGACAAGTTCGACGACGGCACCAAGATGGCCGAGCTCGCCGAGTCCGGCGAGGTCACGGTCGGTGTGAAGTACGACCAGCCGGGCCTGGGCTTCAAGGACGCCGCTGCGGACGTGCCGTCCGGGTTCGACATCGAGATCGCCAAGATCCTCGTCGCCGACCTGTGCATCGATCCCAGCAGTGACAACGTCACCTGGGAGGAGACGATCTCCGACAACCGCGAGCCCTTCCTCCAGCAGGGCCGCGTCGACATGGTGCTCGCGTCGTACTCCATCACCGACGAGCGCCGCGAGATCGTCGGGCAGACCGGGCCCTACTTCATCACGGGTCAGCAGATCCTGGTGCCCGCCGACAGCGACGTGGAGTCGATCGAGGACCTGCAGGGCGAGGAGGTCTGCTCGGTGAGCGGATCCACCTCGATCGAGCGGGTCGAGGAGCAGGGCGCGGTGCCGGCCCCGGCTGACACCTACTCCGCCTGCGCCGACGACGTGCTCAACGGCAGCGTCCCGGCGATGTCGACCGACGGCGCCATCCTGCTGGGCCTGGCTGCCCAGAACGAGGGCGAGCTCAAGGTCGTCGGCGAGGAGTTCTCCGAGGAGCGCATCGGCGTCGGCTACCCGCAGGAAGCCCCGGAGATGTGCGAGTGGATCAACGGCGTGCTCGAGGAGGCCTTCGAGGACGGCTCGTGGGCCGAGGCCTTCGAGACCACCCTCGGCGGCGAGGACGTCGAGACCCCGGAGCCGCCGGAGCTGGACGACTGCCAGTCCTGATCCCGCAGTCGTGACGGCGGGGTGGCCGTCCGCGGCCACCCCGCCACCCCGATGACCAGGAGAGACCAACTGTGTCCGTCGTCCTCGACAACCTCGACCTCGTGCTGTGGGCGTTCGCCCACACCGTGGCCCTGTTCCTGATCTCGGGTGTCCTGTCCCTGCTGCTCGGAACCTTCCTGGTGGCGCTCCGCGTCGGCCCGATCCCCATCCTGCGCCGGGCGGTCTCGGTCTACGTCACCCTGATCCGCAACACCCCGTTGCTGATCATCTTCATCTTCTTCCGCTTCGCCGGCCCCAAGATCGGCATCAACTTCAACTTCGTGGACATCGTGTGGGGCGACCTGCGGATGAACAACTTCTTCGCCGCCGCCATCGCCGCCCTGACGATCTACACCTCCACCTTCGTGTCCGAGGCGATCCGCTCCGGCATCAACGCCGTCCCGCTCGGCCAGGCCGAGGCGGCGCGCGCCGTCGGACTGTCCTTCGGCGGCGTCATGCAGCAGGTGGTGCTCCCCCAGGCCTTCCGCGCCTCGGTGCCGCCACTGGCCAGCGTGCAGATCGCCCTGCTCAAGAACACCACCGTCGCCGGAGTCTTCGGTGTGGCCGAGGCGCTCTTCCGGGTGCGGGGCTTCACCAACAACTTCCCCGGTGAACGGGTCGGCATCTTCATCACCTTCGCGCTGTTCTTCGTCGTGCTGGTGGAGATCGTGTCCTTCGTCGCCAACCGCTTCGAGCGGCGCTGGGGGGTGGCCCGATGAGCACCCAGGCCAGCGTCCTCTTCGACGCCCCCGGGCCCAAGGCCGAGGCCCGGCACCGGCTCTACAGCGTCCTCGTCCTGGTGGGCCTGGCGGGACTGCTCGCCTTCATGCTCTGGCGGCTCTGGGCCGAGAACCAGTTCACCGAGGCCAAGTGGGAGCCGCTGGTGACGCCGCGCTACGTCGAGGCGCTGCTCCTCGACGGGCTGCTCACCACCCTGCAGATGGCTGCCCTGTCCGTGCTGTTCGCCGTGGTCTTCGGGCTGGTCTTCGGGATCGGCAAGCTCTCCGACCACGGCGTCGTCCGGTGGCCGTGCTGGGCGGTGGTGGAGTTCTTCCGCGCCGTCCCGGTGCTGCTGCTGATGATTCTGATCTTCTTCTCCTACGGCATCGACCGTGGCGCCAGCGGCGCCTACTGGAGCGTGGTCTTCGCGCTGACCCTCTACAACGGGTCGGTGCTGGCCGAGGTCTTCCGGGCGGGGATCCAGGCCGTGCCGAGGGGACAGTCGGAGGCGGCGTACGCCATCGGCATGCGCAAGTCGCAGGTGATGATGCAGATCCTGCTGCCGCAGGCCGTGAAGATCATGCTGCCGGCGATCATCAGCCAGATGGTGGTCGCCCTCAAGGACACCAGCCTCGGCTTCGCGGTGGCCGCGCCCGGCCTCACCCAGGTCGGCGAGGCGATCTATCTGCAGTTCGGCAACCAGATCCCGACGGTGATGGTCGTGGCCGCGTTCTACATCGGGGCCAACCTGGTCCTCACGGCCCTGGCCACATGGGTGCAGAAGCGCTTCGTGGGAGAGAAGGAGCCGCTGGCGGTCTCGGGGGTGGGCAACATGGCCGGCGGCGCGAGCGCCTGACCGGCGCGGGCCTCAGCCCTGCCGCGGGGTGACCCAGAGCCGGATCTCGCCCTCGATGACCACCTCGCCGTCGTCCCGGACCCCACGCACGCGCACCGGCAGGTCCGGGTCGTCGGAGCTCCACTGCTCGGGATCGGTCTCGGCGATGCAGGTGATGTCGGTGGTCGCCTTGGCGGTGTAGGCGACGGTCATGCCCTTCGGGATCCACCGCTTGCCGGGCGGGATAGTCACCTCGGCCAGCGCGCCCATCGCCGCCTCCAGGCCGTTGCACAGGGCGATCGCGTGCACGGTGCCGATGTGGTTGTGGACCCGGCGCCGGTCGCGGACGACCAGCTCGGCCCGGTTCGGCTCGACCACGGTGAACCGCGGCGCGATGCTCGCGAAATACGGCGCCTTGCGGGCGAAGACGAACGAGAAGAGCCGGTCGCCACGCGGCAACCGGGTGGTGGTCCGCCAGAGGCTCAGCACGGAGGGCATGCCGGGAGGCTACCGGCTGGTAACCAGCTGCGCCGTGGCTCCGGTCACGCCAGGGAGAGGAACAGCTTCTCCATCCGCGCGACGTCGAGTCCCTCGTCGTCCTCGCCCTCGGTGAGGCACTGGCGCAGGCCCGTGGCGACGATGGCGAAGCCGGCGCGGTCGAGGGCGCGCGAGACCGCGGCCAGCTGCATCACGACGTCCTCGCACTCGCGGCCCTCCTCGAGCATCCGCAGCACGCCGCCGAGCTGGCCCTGGGCCCGCTTGATGCGGTTGATGACCGAGCCCATCTCCTCCGGTCGCAGCTCCATCTCAGCTCTCCTCGCGCTGGGCCGCCACCTGCCGGTGGACGTCCTCCATGTCGAGACCCTTGACGGCGGTGATCAGCTCCTCGAGGGCCGGAGCCGGGAGCGCACCCGGCTGGGCGAAGACGAGCACGCCCTCACGGAAGGCCATCAGGGTGGGGATCGAGGTGATCTGGGCCGCGGCCGCGAGCCCCTGCTGCTCCTCGGTGTTGATCGACCCGAACACCACGTCGTCGTGGCGCTCCGAGGCCTCCTCGTAGACCGGCGCGAACTGCCGGCACGGGCCGCACCAGCTCGCCCAGAAGTCCACCAGGACGATGTCGTTGTCGGTGATGGTGCTCTCGAAGTTGTCGGCGACCAGCTCTATCGTGGCCATGACTCCCTCTCTGTCGACTGGTGTGGGACGGTACCCCAGGGGGTGTTAAGGTCGCCAACGCACATACCCCCTCAGGTATTCCAAGGAGTGTGTCCGGATGCAGACCGTGACGATCGACCAGCTGTCCGACGTCCTCGACGAGGGAGGTGTGGTCATCGACGTCCGCGAGCGCGAGGAGTACGCCACCGCGCACGTCCCCGGCGCGCGGTCGATCCCGATGGGCCAGGTGGCGTCCCGCAAGACCGAGATCGACCGCGAGCGTCCGGTCTACCTGATCTGCGACTCGGGCAACCGCAGCAGCGCGATGGTCGACCTGCTGGCGGCCGAGGGCTACGACGCCCACAACGTCCGGGGCGGGACCCGTGCCTGGATCGAGTCGGGCCGCCCCGTCGAGGGAGGTGCCTGATGTCGCCCCTGCAGGTCCTGACGCTGGAGACCCCCAGCCTGGGTGACCGCAGCTACGTCGTGCACGACGGCGCCGTCGCCGTGGTCGTCGACCCCCAGCGCGACATCGACCGGGTGCTCGACCTGCTGGCCGAGCACGACCTGCGGCTGCTGCACGTGCTCGAGACCCACGTCCACAACGACTACCTCACCGGCGGGCTGGCCCTAGCCGAGCGGACCGGCGCCACCTACCACGTCGGCGCGGACGACCCGGTCGAGTTCGAGCGCTCCCCCATCCGGCCCGGGGACGTGGTGGAAGCGGGCGAGCGGATCCGGGTGCGGGCCATCCACACGCCCGGCCACACCTTCACCCATCTCTCGTTCGCACTCTCCGACGGCGACCGTCAGGTCGGCGTCTTCACCGGCGGCTCGCTGCTCTACGGCGCCACGGGACGTCCGGACCTCCTCGGTGAGGAGCACACCGACGAGCTCGTGCACCTGCAGCACGCCTCCGCCCACCGCCTCGCCGCGGAGCTCCCGGACGAGGCCGAGGTCTGGCCCACCCACGGGTTCGGCTCGTTCTGCGCCTCCGGCGGAGCCGGCGAGCAGCAGGACGAGTCCACCATCGGCCGCGAGCGGGAGCAGAACCCGGTGCTCAACCAGGACGTCGACACCTGGGTGCGCGCGACCCTCGCGGGGCTCGACGTGTGGCCGGCCTACTACGCCCGGATGGCACCCGGGAACCTCGCCGGCCCGGACGCCCCCGACCTCAGCCTGCCCGAGTCGGCGGACAAGGCCGAGCTGCGACGCCGGATCGAGGCCGGGGAGTGGGTCGTGGACCTGCGCAACCGGGTGGCGTTCGCCGCCGGCCATGCGCCGGGGACCCTCAACTTCGGGCTGGACGGCTCCTTCGTCACCTACCTGGGCTGGATGATCCGCTGGGGCACCCCGCTGACGCTCCTCGGCGAGTCGACCGAGCAGGTCGCCGAGGCGCAGCGCGAGCTGGTCCGCATCGGCATCGACCGTCCCGAGGCAGCCGCCACGGGTGGTCCGGAGGACTGGAGCGACGACAAGCCCGCCAGCCTTCCGCGGGCGACCTTCGGCGACCTCGCGGACGTCCGGCACCACCGGCGCGTCGTCGTGCTCGACGTACGCCGGGCCGCGGAGTACGACGAGAGCCACATCGAGGGCGCCGTCAACGTCCCGATCCACGAGCTGCCGGACCGCGTGGCCGACGTGCCCGCCGGCGAGGTGTGGGTGCACTGTGCCAGTGGCTACCGCGCCTCGATCGCGGCGTCGTTCCTCGCGGCCGCGGGCCGTCAGGAGCTGGTCGTGGTCGACGACATGTACGACGAGGTCGCCGCCACGCCGCTGGCGACCACGGCCTGATGGACCTCGCGGTCGCCGTCGCCGGCGGCATCCTGATCGGGTTGCTGCTCGGCGTCCTGGGTGCGGGCGGGTCGGTGCTCGCCGTACCCGTCCTGGTGCTGGGGCTGGGCCTCGGCGCCTACGAGGCGACCAGTGGCTCGCTGGTCGTCGTCGGCGTCACCGCCGCGGTGGCCGCGGTCGCTTCCCGACGCCGGGGCGCTGTGGCGGTCGACCGCGGCCTGCTCTTCGCGGCGGCGGCGGCCGCCGGCACCGTGGCGGGTGCCGCCCTGTCCGGGCGCGTCGCCGAGGCCGTGCTGCTCCTTGCCTTCGCGGTGCTTCTCGTCGTCGCCGCGGCCGCGATGCTCCTCGGGCGTCGCCCGGAGCCCTCTACCCGCGGGCCCGTCCTGTCCTTCAACCCGTTGCGCTGCGACTGCCCTCGCGCCCTCAAGATCGCCGTGGCGGCCACGGTCGTCGGCCTGCTGACCGGGTTCCTCGGCGTCGGCGGCGGCTTCCTCGTCGTCCCCGCCCTGGTCCTCGCCCTCGGGCTCGACCTGCGGACCGCCGCCGGGACCTCGCTGCTCGTCATCGCCGTGACCTCGGCCATCGCGCTGGCCACGCGGCTCGCCGGCGACGCCACGGTCCCGTGGGGCCCGTCACTGACCGTGACCGCCGCCGCCCTCGTGGCGGCCGTTGCCGGCACTCAGGTGGCCGCACGGCTCCCGGCCCGGGCCCTGCAGCGCGGATTCGCCGCGCTGCTCCTGGCCGTCGCCGTGACCACCGCCTGGCAGGCCGCCCCCGCCCTCACCTGACCCGTCCGCCACGAGAAGGAGACACCATGTGCCGACCCGCCGTCTGCCACACGTGCGGCAAGCAGACCTGGAAGGGCTGCGGGATGCACGTCGACCAGGTGATGGCCGGCGTGCCGCGCGACCAGCGTTGCCCCGGCCACGAGACCGAGCAGCGACCCGGGCTGCTCGCGCGCCTGCGCGGGCGCTGAGTCAGGGGCCGGTCGCCAGCAGCTCCACCCGGTTGCCGTGACCGTCGAAGGCGTGCACGCGCACGTGCCCCGGGAAGGACTCGCGCTGCGTGTGGTCGACCTCGAAGCCCGCCTGCTGGAGCCGCGACGCCACGTCCTCCAGCTCCGCGACGCTCTCGAGGAGCAGGGCCGGGTGGGCCTTGCGGGCCGGCTGGAACGGCTCCTCAACCCCGAGGTGCACCTCGGCCGCGCCCCCTCTCACCCACAGTCCGCCCCGCGCCCGCAGCTCGCTCGGCTTGTCGACCTCGGTCATGCCGAGCGCGTCGACCCAGAAGCGGCGCGCCTCGCCCTCGCCCCCGGCCGGGATGGCGACCTGCACGTGGTGGAGCCTCACGCCGTCCGCCGCCCGACCGCGAAGATCCGACGGAACGGCAGCACCACGCCGTCGCCGCGGTCGGGGTACGCCGCCCGCAACCGGGCCCGATAGTCGGCCTCGAAGTCCTGCCGGAGCCCGTCGGGCAGCGCCTGGAGCGTCGGCCGGGCACCCGTGCCGGACACCCAGGTGAAGACCGGGTCCTCCCCGCGCAGCACGTGGAGGTACGTCGTCTCCCAGACATCCACGTCGCATCCCGCGGCCGTGAGCGCGGCGAAATAGTCGGCCGGCTCGTGGCTGGCCGGCACCGCCACGCCGCGGGTGTGCTCGGCGTACGGCTCCTGCGCGGCGAGCTCGGCGCGGATGGTGTGGCTGGGCTGGTCGAAGTTCCCGGGCACCTGGAAGGCGAGCCACCCCTCCGGCCGCACGGCCGCGACCAGGCGCGGCAGCAGGTCGAGGTGGTCGGGCAGCCACTGCAGCGTCGCGTTCGAGAGCAGGACGTCGACCTGCTCGCCGCGGTCGATCCAGTCGCGAAGGTCGGCCTGCTCCCACGCGAGCTCGGGCACCTCGCGGCCGGCGGCCTCGATCATCTCGGCACTGGCGTCGACACCGCGTACCCGGGCTGCGGGCCAGCGCTCGGCGAGCAGCCGTGTGAGCGTGCCGGGGCCGCAGCCGAGGTCGACCACGTCGGCCGGTGCCTCCGCACCGACCCGCGCCACCAGCTCCACGAACGGTCGACCGCGCTCGTCGGCGTACGCCAGGTAGCGGTCGGGGTCCCAGGTGTGCGGCGTGTGCATGCCGGCCACAGTATCTTGATATCAAGATTCTTGACAAGGGGTACCCTGCTGCCCATGAGGGACGAGGTCGACGACCTGACGGAGGCCTGGGCGCGTGAGCGCGCCGACCTCGACCTGGCTCCCGTCGCGGTCTTCAGCCGGATCTCGCGGCTGGCCCACCACCTCGACCGCGCCCGGCGCGGCGCCTTCACCGAGCACGGCATCGAGTCGTGGGAGTTCGACGTCCTGGCCGCGCTGCGGCGCGCCGGTGAGCCCTACGAGCTCTCCCCCGGCCGGCTGCTCCGCGAGACGCTGGTGACCAGCGGCACGATGACCAACAGGATCGACCGGCTCGCCGGTCGTGGCCTGGTCGAGCGCTACCCGGATCCCGGCGACCGGCGCGGCGTCATCGTGCGACTCACCGACGAGGGCCTGGCCACCGTCGACGCGGCGTTCGAGGAGCTGCTGACGGCCGAGGCCGAGCTGCTCGCCGACCTCTCCGACCGCGACCGCGCCCGCCTCGCCGACCTGCTCCGCACCCTGCTCGCCCCCTTCAGCTGACCCGTCACTCCAGCTGGTTCAATCCCCGCCGAGCCGTCACTCCAGCTGGTTCGCAACCCGCCGAGCCGTCACTCCACGAGCTCTGCGGCCTCCAACCACTCCAGCTCCAGCGCGTCACGCTCGTCCTGCAGCTCGCGGAGTACGCCGCCGAGCTCGGCCAGTCGCTCGTAGTCCTGGCCGGCCGCCTCGACCTGTGCCGACACCTCGGCCTCGCGCTCGGCAAGCCGCGCGAGCTGCTTGTCGACGCGGGCCAGCGTCTTGCGAGCCTCGCGCTCCTCGGCGCTGCCGACCTTGGGCCGGCCGGAGTGACGGCCGGCGCCCTCCTCAACCTGCTGAAGTGACGGCTCGGCGGGGTCTGAACCAGCTGGAGTGACGGCTCGGCGAAGGGTGATTCGGCGGTGCTCGAGGTACTCGTCGACGCCGCGGGGGAGCATCGAGATCTGGCCGTCGCCGAGCAGCGCCCAGGTGCTGTCGGTGACCCGCTCCAGGAAGTAGCGGTCGTGGGAGACGACGACGAGGGTGCCGGGCCAGCCGTCGAGGAAGTCCTCGAGGACGGTCAGCGTCTCGATGTCGAGGTCGTTGGTCGGCTCGTCGAGCAGCAGCACGTTGGGCTCGGTGAGCAGCAGCCGCAGCAGCTGGAACCGCCGCCGCTCGCCACCGGAGAGGTCGCCGAGCCGGGCGGTGAGCCGGTCGCCGGTGAAGCCGAACCGTTCGAGCATCGCCGTGGCGGTGATGTCGGACCCGTCAGCGGTCCGGGTCACCCGCTTGACCGACTCCACCGTCGCCAGCACGCGCGCCTCGGGGTCGAGGTCGTCAAGCTGCTGGCCGAGGTGCTGCAGGCTGACGGTGCGCCCGTGCCGCACCTTCCCCACGTCGGGCGCGAGGGTGCCGGCGAGCAGCTGGAGCACCGTGGTCTTGCCGGCTCCGTTGACCCCCACCAGGCCCACCCGGTCCCCCGGCCCGAGCCGCCACGTGGCGTGGGAGAGCAGCGTGCGGTCGCCGCGCCGGAGGTCGACGTCCTCGAGGTCGACGACGTCCTTGCCGAGCCGTTGGGCGGCGAACCGCTGCAGCTCCATCCGGTCGCGCGGCGGCGGCTCGTCGGCGATGAGGGCGGTGGCGGCGTCGATGCGGAACTTCGGTTTGGAGGTGCGAGCCGGGGCACCGCGCCGCAGCCACGCCAGCTCCTTGCGGACCAGGTTCTGCCGGCGCTCCTCCGTGGCCGCGGCCTGACGTGCCCGCTCGGCCTTGGCGAGCACGAAGGCGGCGTACCCGCCCTCGTAGCTGTCGACCTCGCCGTCGTGGACCTCCCAGGTCCGCTGGCAGACCGCGTCGAGGAACCAGCGGTCATGGGTCACGACCACGAGCGCCGAGGGCCGGTCGGCCAGGTGTCCGGCAAGCCACGCGACGGCCTCGACGTCGAGGTGGTTGGTCGGTTCGTCGAGCACGATCAGGTCGTGGTGGTCGAGCAGCAGTGCGGCCAGCGAGCAGCGCCGGCGCTCACCACCGGAGAGGCCGACCACGGCGCGGTCGAGCTCGACACCGGCGAGCAGCTCCTCCACGACCTCGCGCGTGCGCGGGTCGGCGGCCCACTCGTGGTCGGCCTTGCCGGCAAGGACCGCCTCGCGCACCGTGTGGCTGTCCGAGAGCGCGTCGCCCTGGTGGAGGTAGCCGACCTGCAGCCCCCGCGCCTGCGAGACCCGGCCGCTGTCGGGCGGCTCCTGCCCGGTCATCACCTCCAGCAGCGTGGTCTTGCCGCCGCCGTTGCGGCCGACGATGCCGATCCGCTCCCCGGCCGCGACACCGAGCGACACCTCGGTGAGCAGCGGTCGGATGCCGTAGGCCTTCGACACCCGCTCGAGGTTGAGGAGGTTGGGGGCGGCGCTCATCGGTCGTACTCCACCACGTGGGCGCCCGCGACCGCTCCGGTGGCCACGAGGACGCGGTCGCTGCCGTGCTCCTCGGTGAGTACGCCGGCGACCGCCCGGGCCGCGTCGGCGTCGGCGCACCAGAACACGCACGTCGGCCCGGAGCCGGACACCAGGCCGCGCAGCGCACCCGCGGCCTCGCCGGCGGCCAGCACGTCGGCCAGCTCGGGTCGCAGGTCCAGCGCCGCGGGCTGGAGGTCGTTGTGGAGCAGTGGTGCGACAGCGTCCGCCGGGTCGGACAGGAAGGCGACCAGCCGGTGCGGCGCCCGCGGCTCGGCGGGGGCGTCGGGTGAGAGCTCGTCGAAGCGGCGGTAGACCGCAGGCGTGGAGAGGCCGGCGGGCGCCGTCACCACGACCCACCAGCGCGGCACGTCGGCCCCCGGCAGCTGCTCGACCACCTCGCCCCGGCCGGTGCCGAGCGCGTTGCCGCCCACCAGCCCGAAGGGGACGTCGCTGCCGAGCCCGGCGGCGAGGTCGAACAGGTCGGCGTCGGAGGTCTCCAGGTCCCACAGCCGGTCGAGGGCCACGAGTGCTGCGGCTGCGTCGGCCGACCCGCCGGCCATGCCGCCCGCGACCGGGATCCCCTTGCGCACCCGGATCCGCGCGGCGCGCCGGACCCCGTGGTGGGCGACCAGCGCGCGGCCGGCACGGACCACGAGGTTGGAGTCGTCGAGCGGCACCGCGGAGACGTCGACGCCACCGACGGCCGAGACCTCCACCGCCCAGTCGTCGGCGTCGGCCACGGTGACGTCGTCGTAGAGCCCGATGGCGTGGTAGACGGTCATCAGCGGGTGGAAGCCGTCCTCGCGCGGCGCGCCCACGCCGAGGTGGAGGTTGATCTTGGCGGGCGCGCGGACCGTCACGGACCTCCCGGCGCTCACGACAGGGCCTCGGCGATCCGCACGAAGTCCTCGATCGTCAGCGACTCGCCCCGCGCCAGCGGGTCGATGCCGGCCCGTTCGAGGGCCGCGGTCGCGGCCTCGCCCGAGCCGGCGACGCCGCGGAGCGCGCCCCGCAACGCCTTGCGACGCTGGGCGAAGGCTGCGTCGACGACCGCGAACACCCGCTCGCGGGACACCGCGGTCGTGGGCGGCTCGCGGCGCGTCCACGCGACCAGCCCGGAGTCGACGTTGGGGGCGGGCCAGAAGACGGTGCGGCCGATCGCACCCGCGCGGCGTACGTCGGCGTACCAGGCGGCCTTCACCGACGGCACCCCGTAGGTGCGCGACCCGGGCGCGGCGGCCAGCCGGTCGGCCACCTCCGACTGCACCATCACCAGTCCGTGCTGCAGCGACGGCAGCAGCGCCAGCAGGTGGAGGAGCACCGGCACCGACACGTTGTAGGGCAGGTTGGCCACGAGCGCCGTCGGCGGTGGCCCGGGTACGTCGTCGACGCGCATCGCGTCGGCCAGCACGAGCTCGAAGCGGTCGACCCGCTCGGGGGCGTACTCCGCCACCGTCGCCGGCAGCCGGGACGCGAGGACGGGGTCCACCTCGATCGCCACCACCCGGGCCGCGACCTCGAGCAGCGCCAGCGTCAGGGACCCCAGCCCGGGACCCACCTCGACGACGACGTCGTCACCGGTGATGGCGGAGTCACGGACGATGCGGCGCACCGTGTTGGGGTCGATCACGAAGTTCTGACCGCGCTGCTTGGTGGGGCGCAGGTCGAGCTCGGCGGCCAGCGAACGCACTTCCGCCGGCCCGAGGAGCCTCGGGCCGGCGGAAGACGTCATGCGGAGAAGGCTAGTGGCCTCGTCAGGAGGTCACTGCGGCAGACCGAGCTGCTGCGAGCAGTGCGGCCAGGCCCCGTAGCCGCCGTTGGCGTCACGCAGTCGGGTGGCGACGGCGATCTGCGTCTCCCGCGACTGCTGGTGCGGGTAGCCGGTGCCGCCGTAGGCACGCCAGGTGTCGATGTTGAACTGGAGGCCGCCGTAGTAGCCGTTGCCGGTGTTGATGGCCCAGTTGCCGCCGGACTCGCACTGCGCGAGCCGGTCCCACACGGAGCTGCCGGAGGCGAAGTTGGCGGTCGGCTCCTCCTTGGTGCCGACCCGCACGACCTCCTCGACGGGGGCGTCGAGGACCTTCGCGCGCAGCACCTTGCGGGCGACGATCTCGCCGTTGCGGTAGGTGATCCGGTAGGTGACGTCGCGGGCGCCGTCCTGGCCGGCCCGGACGACCTTCGTCTCGCCCTCGAACATCGAGGAGTCCTCGCGCTCGACGGTGGCGTGCTCGACGGCCTCACGCTTGATCCGCTTGGTGACCACGCGGAAGTCGGTGAAGACGATCTTGTCGCCGTTCTCCAGCTCCTGCTTCGGCCGGGGGCTGATCTTGTCGTGCTTGTCGATCTCGACGCCGAGCTGCTTCAAGGCGTCGCGGGCGTTGAGGGCGGCCACCTTGCGGGTGACGACCTTCTTGTCCGCGATCTTGACCTTGAGCTTCTTCTCGGTGACGACCTCGAGGGTCATGCCGTCGCGGTCGATGCTGCCGCCTCGCGAGACCGAGAGGGACGCGCCGGCGAAGCGGCGGCCGATCTCGGAGAGGGCACCGGCGACGTCGGTCGAGGTCACCCAGTGGGTCGTGGACTCGCCGTCGACCTCGAGCGTCAGCGGCCGGCCGAAGCGGACGCTGATCGCGTCGCCGTCGGAGACCTCCTCGTCGAGGCTGGGGGCGACCTGGTCGTGCTCGCCGACCTCGATGCCCTCGGACTCGAGGACGTCGCCGACGGTGCCGCCGAGGGCGGACACCTGCTGCGACTCCCCGTCGAGGGAGAGGGTGACGTCCTTGCTGAGGGTGCTGTAGCCGTAGGTGGTCCCGGCGAGGGCCAGGACGACGGCGGTGACCAGTCCGACGAGGACGGCCTTGCTGTTGATCAGGCGGGCGATGGAGCTGGGGGGCTGCACACTTCTCCGTACGTCGTTCGTCCCGGGCCTCGGGTGCCGGCGCGTCCCGGACGCACACGTGGGCTCACCAGGGGTGTGAGTGAGCGCGAACGGGGGTTTCGCTGGGCGGGACGATGGTGGGGATCCTGCCCGGGCGCCGGTCGAGATCCTCCCGATCCCGGCCAACAATCACGAAACGATAACGAGGCCCGGTGGTTATGCCAAACCCTCGTCCACCGGCCGTGACGCGCGCCACGCGCTACCAGGCACCGCCGAAGGCGGTCTCGGTGGCGGCGTCGATGGCCGCACACAGCTCGGCGAGGTCGTCACCGCGGACCTCCGCCATCGCCCGCACCGTGTGGGGCACCAGGTAGGAGGCGTTGGGCCGGCCTCGGAACGGCACCGGGGTGAGGTAGGGGGCGTCGGTCTCAACGAGGAGCCGGTCGGCGGGGGTGACCACGAGCGCGTTGCGCAGCGGCTGGGCGTTCTTGAAGGTGACGGTGCCGGCGAAGCTGAGGTGGGCGCCCCGGTCGAGGCACTGCCGGGCGAGCTCGGCGTCGCCGGAGAAGCAGTGCATCACCCAGCGCTCGGGTGGGCCCTCGCTGTCGATGACGCGCAGCACGTCGTCGTGGGCGTCGCGGTCGTGGATCACCAGCGTCTTCTCGAGCCGCTTGGCGAGGTCGATGTGCCGCCGGAAGCTCTCCTCCTGCGCCGCCCGGCCGTCCTCGCCGGTGCGGAAGTGGTCGAGGCCGGTCTCCCCCACCGCGCGGACCTTGTCGTGGGTCAGCGCGAGCCGCTCGACCTCGGCCAGCGCTGCGTCGAGCTCGCCGGCAGCGGCCAGCCGCGGCGCCTCGTTGGGGTGCAGCCCGACCCCGGCGACCAGCTCGTCGTGCCCGGCGGCCGCCTCGACCGCCCAGCGGGCGCCCGGCAGGTCACACCCGATCTGCACGATCCGCCCGACGTTGACGGCGCGGGCGGCTGCGATGGCCTCCGCGAGGGGGAGCCAGTCGCCGTCGGCGATGTCGAGGTGGCAGTGGTTGTCGACCACCGGGTGCGGGAGCGGCTCCGGGGCCGGGGGGCGCTCCCGGTCCCGGCGCGCACCGGACCGCTCCTCATGCGCGGCGCGCTGCCGGGTCGGTCCGTCCGTCATGCCGGTCAGCCTAGGAGGGTCGGTGGACCGCGTCGTAGACCTCGCGCTTGGGTACGCCGGCGGCGCGGGCGACCTCGAGGATCGCCTCCTTGCGGGGGGTGCCCGCAGCCTCGCGCTCGGCCACCGCCTCGCGGTAGCCCGCGGGGTCGGTGGGGGCCGAGGCGGTGGGATCGGCACCGGTGACCACGATGGTGACCTCGCCCCGCACGCCGGCCGCGGCCCACGTCACCAGCTCCGCCAGCGGCCCCCGGCGTACCTCCTCGTGGGTCTTGGTCAGCTCGCGGCACACCGCGGCCGACCGGTCGCCGCCGAAGGCCTCCGCGAGTGCGGCCAGCGCTGCCTCGGTCCGGTGGGGCGCCTCGAAGAAGACCAGCGTCCGCTCCTCGCTCGCCAGCCCCGCCAGGCGCCGGGCTCGCTCGCCGGCCTTGCGGGGCAGGAACCCCTCGAAGCAGAACCGGTCGACGGGCAGCCCCGAGACGGCGAGCGCGGTCAGCACGGCCGAGGGGCCGGGCACGGCCGTGACGTCCACCCCGGCCGCGACCGCGGCAGCCACCAGCCGGTAGCCCGGGTCGGAGACGCTCGGCATCCCGGCGTCGGTCACCAGCAGCACGCGCTCGCCGCCGAGCAGCGACTCGACGAGGGCCGGCGTGCGGGCTGCCTCGTTGCCCTCGAAGTAGGAGACGACGCGGCCTGCGGGCTCCACGGCCAGGTCACGGCAGAGGCGGCGCAGCCGGCGGGTGTCCTCGGCCGCCACGACGTCGGCGTCGCGCAGCTCGGCCGCCAGCCGGGGCGGTGCGTCCTCGACCCGGCCGATGGGGGTCGCTGCCAGGACGAGCGTGCCGGTCATGGCCCGATCATCGCAGCAGGGTCGCGGTGGCCCGCCTAGAGTTCCGACCATGAGCGCGCCCACCGCCGAGCGGCCCCTCACCGGCCTCTCGCGGACGGCCGGCGGGCGCGACGTACCCCTCGCGCGCGACCGCGCCGTGGCTCACCCGCCCGAGGAGGACCGGCTGCTGTCGTGGAGTGCCGCGATCGCGGTGGCGCTCCTGGCGCTGCTGCTGCGGCTGCGCGACCTCGGCACGCCCGACGAGTTCGCCTTCGACGAGACCTACTACGCCAAGGACGGCTGGTCGCTGGTCAACCACGGCTACGTCCTGGAGTACGTCGACGACGCGAACCGGCGGATCCTCACGGGTGACACCACCGGCCTCTGGCGCGACGAGCCGTCGATGATCGTCCACCCCGAGGTCGGCAAGTGGCTGATCGGTCTCGGCGAGCTGCTGCTGGGCCTGGGCCCGGCGGCCTGGCGGGTGCCGTCGCTCGTGGTGGGCTGCCTGATGGTGCTGGTCATGGTCCGTCTCGTGCGCAGGCTGACGGGCTCGACCCTGTGGGGCTGTGTGGCGGGCCTTCTCCTCACCTTCGACGGCCTGCACTTCGTGCTGTCGCGGCTCGCGCTGCTCGACATCTTCGTCGCCTTCTTCACCCTGTGCGCGGTGCACTGCGTCGTCGCCGACCGCGACTGGTTCCGCCGACGACTGGCGGGGCTGGTCCCTGACGGGATCGGCAGCGGCTGGGGGCCGGTGCGGGGCCTGCTGTGGCGGCCGTGGCTGCTGACCGGCGGTGTCTGCTTCGGCCTCGCCGTCGGCAGCAAGTGGGTCGCGCTCTACGTCCTGGCCGGGTTCGGGGTGCTGAGCTGGCTGTGGAGCGCCGGCGCCCGCCGCTCGTTCGGGGTGCGGTGGCCGGTGCTGCGGTCGGCGGTGGTGGACGGCGTGCCGGCGTTCGTCCACCTGGTGCTGGTCGGGTTCGTCGTCTACGTGGCGACGTGGACCGGCTGGCTGGTCAACGCTGAGGAGTACGAGCGGGCGCTGTCGGACACCCAGTACACCCAGCACGACGGCGGCGAACCGTGGCCCACGCGCGACGAGCCCGACGCCTCCGGGGTGGGCGAGGTGGTGCAGTCGCTGCGGTCGCTGGCCTACTACCACCGCGACGTCTACGTCTTCCACACCCACTTCCTCGACGACTCCGACCACAGCTACGAGTCCCTCCCCCTGGGCTGGCTGCTGGTCAACAAGGGCGTGGGCGTCAACGCGGAGACCGACATCCAGCCCGGCAAGCAGGGGTGCGACGCGCCGGAGGGGTCCGACTGCCTGCGGCAGGTGCTGCTGATCGGGACACCCGCGCTGTGGTGGGGCTCGTGCCTGGCCCTGCTCGCGTCCGCCGCACTGTGGGTGGGGCGACGCGACTGGCGCTTCGGGGTCCCGGTGGTCGGCACCGCGATCACCTGGCTGCCGTGGCTCGCCAACGACGACCGGCCGATCTTCTTCTTCTACGCCGTGATGACGCTGCCGTTCCTGGTGATCGCCTCGACGCTGGTGATGGCGCAGCTGGTCGGCACGGCACGCTCGCCCGGTCCCCGGCGTACGGCGGGGGTCGTGGTGGCGGGCTCGTTCTTCCTGCTGGTGCTGGTGAACTTCGTGTGGTTCTGGCCGATCTGGACCAACGAGCTGCTGACCCACGCCGACTGGCTCGACCGGATCTGGTTCAGCCGCTGGATCTAGGTCAGGCCACGCGCTCGAAGACCGCGGCCAGGCCCTGGCCGCCGCCGATGCACATCGTCTCGAGGGCGTAGCGGCCTTCGCGTCGGTGGAGCTCGTGGGCCAGGGTTGCGAGGATCCGCGCACCGGTCGCACCGACCGGGTGGCCCAGCGAGATGCCGGAGCCGTTGGGGTTGAGCCGCTCGTCGGTCCCGTCCAGGTGCCACTCCCGCAGGCACGCCAGCACCTGCGCGGCGAAGGCCTCGTTGAGCTCGACCAGGTCGAGGTCGGCCATCGTCAGGCCCGCACGCTCCAGCGCGGCCGCGGTGGCCGGGACCGGGCCGATGCCCATCACCTCGGGGCCGACCCCGGCGAGGGCCCAGGCCCGCAGCGCGAGCAGGGGCCGCAGCCCGAGCCGCTCGGCGTGCTCGCGGGTGGTCACCACGCACATTGCCGCGCCGTCGTTCTGGCCGCTGGCGTTGCCGGCGGTGACCGTCGACTCCGGGTCGAGCCGCAACCGCACGGGCCGGAGCGCCGCCAGCTGCTCGGCCGTGGTGTCGGGGCGTGGGTGCTCGTCCCTGTCCACGACCGTGTCGCGGGCACCGCGGTGGCCGGGCACCGTGAGGGGCACCAGCTCCTCGGCGAACCGGCCCTCCTCCTGGGCGGCGCCCGCCCGCTGCTGGCTGCGGAGCGCCAGCTCGTCCTGCTCCTCGCGGCCGATGCCGTAGTCGCGCCGCAGGTTCTCGGCCGTCTCGAGCATGCCGCCGGGGACCGGGTGGTCGCGGCCGCCGGCGGTCTCCCGCGCCCGGTCGAGCCGGTCCACGAGTGCCAGCCCGCCCTGTCGTACGCCGGTGCGCAGGCCGAGGGCGTAGTGCTCGACGTTCGACATCGACTCCACCCCGCCGGCCACGACGAGCCGCGCCATCCCGCTGCCGACCTGCCCGGCGGCGTGCAGCACCGCCTGCAGGCCGGACCCGCAGCGCCGGTCGAGCTGCAGCCCGGGCACTCCGGTGCCGAGCCCCGCGTCGAGGGCCGCGATCCGGCCGATGGCGGGATTCTCGCCACTGGGGTAGGCGTGCCCCAGGACGACGTCGTCGACGTCCCCCTCCCCCAGGCCGGTACGCCGCACCAGCTCGCGCAGGGTGGCGCTGGCCAGGTCGACGGCCGTGAGCGGGGCGAGGACTCCGCCGAAGCGCCCGACCGGGGTGCGCACCGGAGCACAGACGACGATCTCGGTCCTGTCGGTCATGGGGCTCACCGTAGGCTCACCACCCGAAGAACCGGGTGGTCGGACGCGGCGGGCTCGTGGGCTCCTCGAGCGCCGGCTCCAGGTCGGCGCCGGCACCGGCGGCGAGCTCGCGCAGCCGGTCGACCGCGTCGGCGAGCGAGCCGGGCCGGTCGGTTCGGGTCTCGGCCATGTGGAGCAGCAGCGTCGGGCCCTCCTCGGGCTGGACCCACAACGACCGGGACGGCGCGATGCCTACCTGCCGGACCTGCGCCAGGGGGAGGGTGCGCCGGACGATGCGCCCCTGCATGTGGAGGGTGTCACCGGTGACCCGGATCCCGCGCCACATCTCCGAGGTGCCCCACAGGCCCAGGGCGATGAAGGCGACGGCCCAGGGGTCGGCGAAGAAGAGCGACCAGATGCCGATGCCCAGGATCACCATCCCGGGCCACCGCTGCAGCCGCTGCCAGCCACGCGGGCGCACGATCAGCGTCGTCAGCTCGGTGTCCACCGGGGGATCCTCTCAGGCACCCCTCGGCCCCCCGCGCTCAGGCGGTCCGCTCCCGCGGGACGTCCAGGAGCGGCACCCCGCCCAGCCCCTTGCGGTAGCGGACGTGGGCGGCGTGGGCGTCGAGGGTGCGGTAGAGCGTCGAGCGCGCCGACCACGGGAGCGGCTCGGCGTCCTGGCGCCTCGTGTCACCGAAGGAGATCCACACCGGAACCCAGTCGGCAGCCTCGTCCCACGCGCCGCGGCGGGCCATCAGCAACCGACGCCGCAGCTGGAAGGCCTGCCGCGGGCCGTCGTCGCAGATCGGTGCGGTGGCGACCGGCCACAGCCGCAGGTCGAGCGCCATGAGCTCCACCTCGAGCTCCACGAGCACGCCCGGGTCCACCAGGACCGTGGCGACGTTCTCGTGCGGCCGGCGCAGCATGGCGCCCACGGTCGCTGCCCGCCGGCAGCACGGTCAAGGGCATGCTGGCACCCGTGGACCTCCCCTCCTTCGTGCCGGTGGCGACGCGACGGCCGGTGACCGTGGCCCGGCCGGCTCCGCTGACCGAGGCGCTCGCGCCGTACGTCGCGGTAACGGGTCCAGCCACGCCGGGTGCGGAGCTGGTGCTGCGCAGCGGGGACGACCGGTTGGTGGGCCACCACGACGGCACGGGGTTCGCGCTCGCGGTGACGGCCGGTGGGCGGACCACCCACCACCGCAGCCGACGGTCCGGGCGTGCCCGCCGCGAGGTCGATCGCCTGGCCCTCGCCCTCACCGGCACGCACCTCGCCGTGCTCGGACGTGAGGGCGACGACTGGGTGGTCCGCGGCCGGGTGGACCTCCGCGAGCGGGTCGACACCCGCGACGAGGGGTGGCTGGCCGGTCTCGCGGCCGAGGGCGGCGAGCTGCACGGCTTCGGCGAGCTCGGCCTGCGCGACCTCCGGCTGGTCACGCGCGCCGACGGCAGCGCCTGGTGGGAGGACGACCGCGTGCTGCTGACCGCCACCAGCGCGGGTCCGGGCTTCTTCGACACCGCCCACACCTCGGTGTGGAGCCTCGACCCGGTGTCGCTCGAGCTCGAGCACCGCAGCGACCTGTTCCTGCGCCGGACCGACCGACCGGGCGTCTACGGCGACCACGCCTGCCACCTCCTGCGCGACGGCGACCGGTGGCTGCTGGCCGCGAGCACCTGGGGCGACTTCGACCCGGCCGTGCGCGGTGCGACCGTCCGGGCCACGCTGGGCACCAGCACCGAGGACCTGCTGACCGGCCGGCACGTGCTCGACACGGTGCCGCTCGACCTGCCGACGACCGGGTTCCGCTCGGTGGGCATCTGGGACCCAGCCCTGGTCCGCACGGCGGACGGGTGGCTGGCGGCGTACGTCAGCGCGAGCCGGTTCTTCCGCTTCCACCCCGTGGTCGCGACCGGGCCCTCCCTCGACGCGCTGACGCTGCGTGCGGCCGCGACCCGCGGCCACACCGAGACCGAGGGCGTCACCTGGCACCGGCACCACGGGGTCTGGCGGCTCCTGGTCAGCGACAAGCCCGGGCGCCGCTACCCGGTGCTCGACCTCGACCTGCGGGAGGTCGGCGTCCTCGACGCGCCCTACACCGACAACCTGCCGTGGCCGACCGTCGTGGAGCACGCGGGCGGCTGGCTGCACATCGGCTTCGACGGCACGCCCCACGGTGGCCGCCTGGTGGGCTACGGCAGCCACGGCACCGTCCACCTCGCCCGCTCCCATCCGTGATCAGGGTCACTCCGAACCACCCTCGAGCGGCCGTGCCCACGCGGCCCCAGGGGAGAGGAGACACACATGCCCGTCACGACCCACAGCCTGCGACGACTCGTCGTCGCCGCGACCGGGGCCGCGCTGGCGATGACAGCGGTCGTCGCACCACCGGCCGCAGCCAAACACCAGCAGCTGGGTGACCGGAGCCTGGCGGAGGTCCTGACCTCCGACGGGAACCGTTTCGACCGCAACCCGCGGGACTTCGACATCCTGACCGAGGCCGTCCTCGCGGTCCTCGACGCGAAGCCGAACTCGCCGGTCAAGGTCCTGACCGACGGCAGCACCCCGCTGACGGCGTTCATCCCCAACGACTTCTCGTTCAAGGTGCTGGCCTACGACCTGACGAAGCGCTGGTACCGCTCCGAGCGGCGCGCCTTCCAGGCCATCGCCAACAAGGTCGGCATCGACGCCATCGAGTCGGTGCTCCTCTACCACGTCATCCCGGGGGCCACCATCACCTCCAAGCAGGCGCTCAAGTCCGACGGTGCCGAGCTGGCCACCGCGCTGTCCGGCGCCACGGTCGAGGTCGACGTGCGGTCGAAGCGGTGGAAGATCGTGCGGCTGCGCGACAACGACCCCAACGACGTGGACCCGTTCCTCATCCGGCGCGGGCTCGACATCAACAAGGGCAACAAGCAGATCGCCCACGCGATCCTCTTCGTGCTCCGGCCGCTCGACCTCTGAGCCGACCGCGCCACCGGAGGCCGGACGCCCCTGCGGTGTCCGGCCTCCGCCGGTCCTGACGCGGCGCAGATCACACCGTCACCCCCGTGACGTCGGCGTTCCCCAGCCGTTTGCGTACCGAGAGTATGCAACCGACCCCGGGTCGGAACCCGGGAGCTGGGAGGGATTCCGCATGCTGCACCGACGTACGACGCCACGCTGGTCGGCCGCCGCCGCCGTGATCGCGGCCGTGACCCTCACCGCCGGGCTGGCCGGTCCGACCGGCTCCGCTGGCGCCGCCCCGGTCCCGCCGGGTAGCCCGCTCCACGAGTACTCCCACGAGGAGGCCCGGGCCAGCTTCGGCTCGAAGGACGGCCGGTTCCGCGACCGCTGCCAGCGTCACCCCTACCGCTACCGGGTGAAGCCGCGCGGCACCGACTGGTCGCTCGAGCTCTTCCTCGTGGACCCGCGCGGCGAGCGGGTCGGCACCGGCTACGAGTGGAAGGGGCAGGACCCGACGCGCGGTACGGGGAAGTTCCGCTTCTGCGGCCGTACCACCCGCCCCGGCACCTACACCGTCAAGGCCCGGCTGACCTGGGACGACGGGGCCTACCACGAGAAGTGGCTGAAGCCCCGCAAGATCCGGCTCCGACGCTGACCGGCGCGGGCCCGACACATCGGTCCCGAGACCGATGTGCGAGCCCCCGCGACGGTCTACGGTGCTGGGCGTGTCGACGACTGCGCCCGAACGGGTGCGCCCCGCGTGGTGGCCGCGCCGGCCCCCGCACGTCGACATCGCCATCGCCCTGGTCTTCGTCGCCCTCGGTCTCGCCGAGCTCGTCGGCGTCGAGCCGATCCGCTCCCCGGTCGAGCACGCGCTGACCGCCGCCCTCCCCCTGGGTGTGCTGGCCTGGCGGCGCCAGTTCCCGGTGGCCGTCACGGCAGTGATCGTCGCGGTCCAGCTGGCGGTCGACCGCGAGCTCCAGTTCACGATCGTCCTCACGCTCGTGCTCTGCCTGTCCACCGTCGGCTTCGAGGCCCGCCCGCCCCGCTCCTACGTCGGGCTCGCCATCGCCCTGACGCCGTTCCTGGTGGTCTCGGCCGCCGAGAACGGGTTCCTCCCCAGCGACTACGCCGCCGCGGGGGTCTTCATCGTCGGGCCGTGGCTGGTCGGCAGCTACCTGCGGCGCAGGACCGAGCTCGACCGGGCCGCGGTCGCCGCCGCGGAGCAGCGCGCGCGTGACCAGGAGCGACGAGCCGCCGAGGCGGCCGAGCAGGAGCGCAGCCGGATCGCCCGTGAGCTGCACGACATCGTGTCCCACTCGATCAGCGTCATCACGATCCAGGCACAGGCCGTCCGCCGGCGGCTGGGCGACGAGCACCCCGACGAGGTCGCCGACCTGGTCCGGATGGAGACCGCAGCCCGGGAGGCGATGGCGGAGATGCGGCGGCTCTTCGGCGTCCTGCGCAGCGATAAGGAAGCCGCGGACCTCGCGCCGCAGCCGGGTGTCTCCGAGCTCGACACGCTGGTGGCAGGCGTGCCCACGGACGGTCCGACCGTCGAGCTGCACACCGAGGGCGAGTCGCAGCTGCTGCCGCCCGGCCTGGACCTCGCGGCCTACCGCGTCGCGCAGGAGGGGCTCACCAACGCGCTGCGCCACGCAGCCGCCTCGCGGGTGGTGCTCACGCTGCGCTACGAGCCCGACAGCCTCACCGTCGAGGTCGTCGACGACGGCCGCGGAGACGCCAGGTCCGGCACACCCGGCCACGGCCTGATCGGGGTGCGCGAGCGTGCCGCCCTCTACGGCGGCACGGTCGACCTGACGGACGTGCCCGCGGGCGGCACCCGGCTGCGCGTCCGGCTGCCGATGACGCCGACGCCGGGTGGAGGGAGGTCGACGTGACCAGCGTCGTGATCGTCGATGACCAGGGCATGGTCCGGGCCGGCTTCCGCAGCCTGCTGGCCTCGGAGCCTGACCTCGACGTGGTCGGCGAGGCCGCCAACGGTCAGGACGCCCTCGAGGTGGTGACGCGGCTGGTCCCCGACGTCACGCTGATGGACATCCGCATGCCGGTGCTCGACGGCCTCGCGGCGACCCGCCGGCTGGTCGAGGCCGGGGTCGCCACCCGGGTCATCGTGCTGACGACGTTCGACCTCGACGAGTACGTCTTCGAGGCGCTCCGCGCAGGCGCGTCCGGGTTCCTGCTCAAGGACGCCCCGGCCGAGGAGCTGGCGGAGGCCATCAGGGTCGTCGCCGCGGGCGACTCGCTGCTCGCGCCCCAGGTCACGCGCCGCGTGATCGACGCGTTCGTGGGACGGGCCGCGCCGCCGCGCACCACCCCGGACGGTCGGCTCGCGCACCTCACGCCCCGGGAGCTGGAGGTGCTGCGGCTGCTCGCCCGGGGCCTCTCCAACCAGGACATCTCCCGCACGCTCTTCGTCTCCGAGGGCACGACGAAGACCCACGTCAGCAACGTCCTGGCCAAGCTCGCCCTCCGCGACCGGGTGCAGGCGGTGGTCTACGCCTACGAGAACGGGGTCGTGGTCGCAGGCGACCCGGGTCCGGATCCGTCGTCCGGCTGAGCCCGATATCCCTCCGCCGCCGGATCCGGTTGAGGTCGTCGGCGCCCAGCATGGAGGTCGGCGCAGGACAGACCGGCGCCACCGTCCCGGAGGAGGACTCGCATGACCACCCTGACCACCCACCCCCGCACCGACAGCGCGCCACCGGCCCCGGCCCGCCGCTCGCTCGCCGTCCGTCGGGCCTGCCTCGTGGCCGCGCCCGCCCTCGGCGGGCTGCTCGCCGTCGTCGGCGCCGTCGCCGACCCGGCCGCGGGCGTCAGCGGTCGGGAGATGTGGCAGATCTACGCCGACAACCCGGAGCCGCTGCAGTTCAAGTCGCTCGGCTTCAAGTGGTCCTACGCGTTGTGGATGGCGCCCGCGATGCTCCTCGCCCCGCTGATCCGCTCCCGCGGCGCCGCCCTCGCGACCCTCGCCGCCGTCATCGGCTTCCTCGGCATGACGACGCTTCCCGGCCTGCTGTTCGTCGACTGGTACGACAGCGCCGTCGGCCAGCACTTCGGGGTCGACGGCACCGAGGCCGTCAACGACACCATGGGCGCGATGTGGGGTGTCCCCTACTTCACGCTGCCCGGCATCATCGGGCTCTTCCTGGCCCTCCCCCTGGCCATGCTGGCCGCCTGGCGTGCGGGCCTGACGCGCTGGTGGGGCCTGGTCGCCGCCGTCCTCGCCATCGCGGTGTTCCTCGGTTCCGGCGTCACCGTCTGGGGCGCCGTCGGGACGGCCGTGTGCCTGGCCGTGGTGTCCGTGGCCCTGGCTCAGGGCACCCGCGTCCACGCTCGCGACTGATCGTCACACGAGGGCCCCGGGACGCCCGGGGCCCTCGCAGGCGGGCCTTGCGGCCGGCGACCAGCAGGAGGAACATCGACAGCTCGGGGGCATCGACCAGCCTGGGGAGGCAGACGTGACAGTGCTCGAGCACCGGTCGGCGGAGGGACACCACCACACGCACGGGCCGGACTGCGGCCACGAGGCCGTGATCCATCTCGACCACGTCGACTACCTCCACGACGGCCACCTGCACCACGAGCACGAGGGGCACTACGACGAGTGCACGAAGTGCGAGTGCGCCAGCTGCTCCGACAGCTGTGCGACCTGCACCTGCACCGACTGCACGTGCAGCACGTGCAACCACCACACCTGCAGCTGCGCGCACTGCTCCGACTCGTGCGCGAATTGTGCGTGCGCAGACTGCAGCTGCGCCACCTGCCAGCACGCGGCCTGACCCGCGCGGCTCAGCTCCGGGAGGGGAAGATCCCTTCCAAGGCGATGCACCAGCTCAGCGGCAGGTACGGCGGCAGGTTGTCGTGCGGCAGGCCCCCGCCGACCTCGGTGATCATCTCGACGTGCATCGTCTCCGCGTGCTGCGCGTCGTACAGCCGGCCGCGGCGCGACCGCGCCAGGAACCGGCCCGCGGGGTTGCGGGACCTGCCGCGGCGTCGCGAGGCAGTCACCTCGTGGCGGTGTGCCGGCAGCTGGTCGATCGTGAGGGCGACGGCCTCCGCCCCACCGGCCGCGCCCTGCCGGTGGTTCGCGAGCCCGGGCCCCTGGCCTGACCCGACCACGGTCCGCCCCCGCAGGTCGGGCAGCGCGAAGGTGGTGCGCCCGTCGCCGCCGTAGAGGGTGCCGAGCAGGCTGAACAGGGCCGTGTGCTGCGTGATCGGGAGCAGCTGGCCGTGGCAGAGGGCCCAGCCGCGGGGCGCGAAGGTGAAGCCGAACAGCCGGATCTCGCCCACGAACGGATCGCTCATCTCTCCCCTTCCGGAGCCGCGGCTACAACGAGTCCGCCAGCGCCTGCAGCGCGTCCGCCGCGCCGTCGGTGACCGGCGGGCCGTGGCCGACGAGGATGGTGCTGGGTGTCAAGGCGGCGAGCTTGCGCACCGACTCCGCTGCCGCGGCCTCGTCCTCGGTGAACTGGGGGATCGACCCTGACAGCTGCGCCTGGTTGGCCAGCGCGTCACCGGCGACGAGCACCCCGGTGTCGGGGTCGAAGACGGACAGGTGGCCGGCCGTGTGGCCCGGTGTGGCGACGACCTGCAAGCCGAAGACCTCCTCGCCGTCTCCCAGCGGCTGCAGGTCGGCGTCGATCGCGGTGAGGTCGGCCTCGCCGGCGTACCCGGTCGCGCCCGAGGCCTCCGTGAGCACCGCGCTGGTGCTGCCGATGTGGTCGGGGTGCTTGTGGGTGAGCACGACGTGCCGGACGCCGGCCCAGCCCGGCCCGGCGTCGTCGAGCACCGTCGCGATGGCGGGAGCGCTTCCCTCGACACCGGTGTCGACGACCGCTGCCTCCTCGCCCCGGACCAGGACGTACGCCGCCACGAAGCCGAGGTCGACGCGCTCCCAGCTCAACGGCTCGACCGTCGGCTCCTCGGTCGGCTCCGGCGACTCCTCGGTCGGGCTGGCTGCGTCCTCGGTGGGCTCGGCGGCGTCGTCGCCGCAGGCGGCCGTCCCCAGGATCGCGAAGCCGACCGCACCCCCGCCGGCGACCCTCAGGAGCGACCGGCGCTCGATGAGCAGGTGGGGCACGAGGCCCATACCTCGACCCAACCCCTGTGAGGCCGCTTCGTCAAGGGCCCTGCCGGACCTCAGCCGCGGCTGGACTCGCGGCGCCACCAATCCGTGTGACGTGTGACTCCGAACACGTCGGTCCCGGCGCCGACGTGCGACCCGGATGCGTCCGACGACATGAGTCGCCCGGTACGCCTGACGAGGGGAAGTCCTGACATGACACCACGACTCACGGGACGGCGGGGCGCAGCCTTGCTGGCCTCCGGGGGACTGCTCGCTGCAGCGGGTCTGGCGGGCCTGGGGCCCACCACCGCCACGGCCTCCAGCCACCGGGAGGCACCCATGATCGCTGCCACACCGCAGTACGACACCACTGACCTCTACGCCTTCCGCAGCCCGGAGCGGCAGTCCACGGTCACCCTCATCGCCAACTGGCTGCCCTTCCAGGAGCCGGCCGGCGGACCGAACTTCTACAGCTTCGCGACCGACGCTCGCTACGACATCCACGTCGACAACGACGCCGATGCCAAGCCCGACGTGACCTTCCGGTGGACCTTCAAGGACCACTACCGGAGCAAGGAGACCTTCCTCTACGCGACCGGGCAGGTCACCTCGCTGACCGACGAGAACCTGAACTACTACCAGACCTACCGGCTGGTGCGGATCAAGGGGAACAAGAAGAAGGTCATCGTCCCGCGCGCTCGCGTGGCGCCGTCCAACGTCGGCAAGGCCTCCATGCCCGACTACCAGAAGCTGCGCGACCAGGCCACCCGCACCAAGGGCAGGGTGAGCTCCTTCACCGGGCAGGCCGAGGACCCCTTCTTCCTCGACCTGCGCGTCTTCGACCTGCTCTACGGCGGGGACCTCTCCGAGACCGGGGACGACACGCTGCGCGGCTTCAACGTCAACTCCGTCGCGCTCCAGGTGCCCCGGCGCATGCTGACCTCGGGCAAGGTGGACGACAACCCGGTGGTCGGCATCTGGTCCACCACGTCGAAGAAGTCGATGGGCGGCGGCTACCGCCAGGTCTCCCGTCTGGGCATGCCGCTGGTCAACGAGGTGGTCATCCCTCTCAAGCTCAAGGACGCCTTCAACGCCTCGCGGCCGACCCAGGACGGTGCGGCACTCAAGTACGTGACCGACCCGGAGCTGCCGCGACTCATCGAGGCCATCTACGGCATCGAGGCGCCGGAGACGCCCCGCAACGACCTGGTCGAGGTGTTCCTCACCGGCGTGAAGGGCCTCAACCAGGCCAAGGGCAAGGTGACACCCAGCGAACAGCTGCGGATCAACCTCACCACCCCGGTCACCGAGCGACCCAACCGTCTCGGTGTGCTGGAGGGCGACGCCCAGGGCTTCCCGAACGGACGGCGTCTCGCCGACGACGTGATCGACATCGCGCTCCAGGTCGTGGAGGGCGAGCTCGTCGGGTCCCCGAACGACCTCGGCGACGGGGTCGACCGCAACGACGTCGCCTTCGGTGACACCTTCCCCTACCTCGCGCTGCCCGTGTCGGGCAGCAACGAGGACCCGCACCCGTCATCGGGTGGCGCGTCGTCGTCGAGCGCGGAGTCGGCGTCCACGACCGGGCTGACCCGACGGGTGGCGTCGGGCGGCCTCGTCGGAATGGGCGCCATCGCCATGGTCATCGGCGGCATCGGCCTCGGCCGGCAGCGTCGGGCCTGACACCCTCGGCCCGGCCGCGCGCCCCGCGCGCGGCCGGGCCCCCTACCCCACGAAGGGGCACGCACATGCTCAAGTACGTCGTGGTGATGGCCGTCAGCCTGGCGCTGGCGGTGTCCGGTGCCGTCGGGCTGGCACGCAACGAGGAGCCGGCCGCCACCGCCTCCGCGGTGCTCGCCGCTCCGAACCCGCTGTCGGCGAGCGGTGCCGACCCGGCAGCGGCCGTGGCAGCGCTCGAGGCACAGGTGGAGCGCGTCCCCCGTGATCACCGGGCCTGGGCCGAGCTGGGCTTCGCCTACTTCTCGCTCGCCGGCGAGGAGCTCGATGCCGAGCTGTTCGACCAGGCCGACCGGGCCATCGAGCGCTCCCTGGAGATCGCGCCGGACGACAACGTCCGTGCTCTGGCCAACCAGGCCGCGATCAGCGCCTCGCACCACCAGTTCGTCGATGCTCTCGACCAGGCGGAGGCAACGCTCGCGATCGCGCCCTACGACCCCACCGCGCTGGCCATCCGGATCGACGCCCTGACCCAGCTGGGACGCTTCGCCGACCTCATGCCCGCCGTGCGTGAGGCCGACCGGCGTCAACCGGGTGTCCCGGTCGTGTCCCGGTGGTCCTACGCCGTCGAGCTCGACGGCCGGCTCGAGGAGGCCCGCCGCATCCTGCTGCGGGGAACGGGCTCGGCCAGCAGGGACGAGCTGTCCCACCTGCTGAGCCACGCCGCGGACCTGGACCGGCGGCAGGGCCGGCTCCGGGCGGCGGCGCGGCGGCTGGACCGCGCCGACGCGGCGGCACCCGGCGACGTCGACGTCCAGGTCGGGCGTGCGCTGCTGGCCCAGGCCCGGGGCGACCTCGCGGAGGCCAGGCGCACGTGGCAGGGCGTCGTGAGGTCAGACCCCCTCCCCGAGCACTACCTCGCGCTGGGGGAGCTGCTGGAGCACCTCGGCCGTGACGCCGAGGCCGCGGCAGCCTACGACCGCTCACGTGAAGCCGTCGACCTGCTCGCCAGCGGTGGCGCCAACATCGACGGCGAGCTCGCGCAGTTCCTGGTCGACCACGGCGAGGTCGCGGACCGCGCCGAGGCCCTGGCGCTGGGACGCGCGGAGGCGACCCGGAGCCGTGGCGTGCACGCCTCCGATGCCTACGCGTGGGCGCTGCACGCCTCGGGGCGTCACCGACAGGCCCTGACCTACGCCAGGCTCGCCACCCGGCGGGGCACCCAGGAGGCGATCCTCTGGATCCACCGCGGCACCATCGAGGCCGCGCTGGGCCGCGACGCGGCCGCCAGACGCCACCTGAGGGCGGGCATCGCCATGGACCCCGGGCTCTCGCCGTGGCAGGTCGCTCGTGCCCGAGAGGTGCTGGAGGGGCTCGGCTAGCCGGTGGCGGCCGGGACCGCGGCAGGAAGCGGTGTCCTAGCTCCGCTGGATCTCCACGTCGTCGGACGTGTCGGCCTCCTCCTTGCCGAGGACCGCTCGACCGGCCTCCAGCCGCGCGACGGGGACCCGGAACGGCGAGCAGGAGACGTAGTCCAGTCCGACCCGCTGGAAGAAGTGGATCGAGTCCGGGTCGCCGCCGTGCTCGCCGCACACCCCGGTCTTCAGACCGGGCCGGGTGCGGCGCCCCTCGCGGGTCCCGATGTCGACCAGCCGGCCCACACCGTCCACGTCCAGGCTCTCGAAGGGTGAGGTCGTGAAGACGCCCTTGTCGAGGTAGGCCGCGAAGAACGCCGCCTCCACGTCGTCGCGGCTGAAGCCCCAGGTCGTCTGGGTGAGGTCGTTGGTGCCGAAGGAGAAGAAGTCGGCCTCCTCGGCGATCCGGAACGCCGTCAGCGCCGCCCGCGGGAGCTCGATCATGGTCCCGACCGGGATCTCGAGCGCGACGCCGGCGGCCTCGGCCACCTCCGCGACGATCCGGGCGGCCTCCTCGCGCACGAGGTGCAGCTCCATCAGCGAACCCACCAGCGGGACCATGATCTCGGGCCTCGGGTCGTGGCCCTCGGCGATCAGGTGTGCCGCCGCCTCGGCGACCGCACGGATCTGGCCGCCGAAGAGACCGGGCACCACCAGGCCGAGCCGGACCCCTCGCAGCCCGAGCATCGGGTTCGACTCGTGGAGCCTGTCCACCGCTGCCAGCAACCGCACGTCCGCCTCGGCCGCGGCTCCCTGCTCCTCCGCCCGGGCGACCCGGACCATCAGCTCGGCCCGGTCGGGCAGGAACTCGTGGAGCGGCGGATCGAGCAGGCGGATCGTCGCCGGGAGACCGTCCATCGCGGCCAGGAGCTCCTCGAAGTCCTCCCGCTGGGGAGGCAACAGGGCGGCCAGCGCCTCGTCGCGCTCCCCGGCGCTGTCGGCCAGGATGACGCGTTCGATGAGCACCCGGCGGTCGCCGAGGAACATGTGCTCGGTGCGGCACAGGCCGATACCCTCGGCGCCCATCCGTCGGGCGCGCAGCGCGTCGGGGCCCGTGTCGGCGTTCGTCCTGACCTGCATGGTCCGGACCGAGTCCGCGTGGGCCAGGAGCCGGTCGACGGCCCGGATCAGCTCGGCGTTGTCGTCGTCCACGCCGTCGAGGGCGGGCTCGAGGCCCTCCTCGAGGTAAGTGACGACGGGCGAGGCGACCACCGGCAGCCGGCCGACGAACACCTCACCGGTCGATCCGTCCACGGACAGGAGGTCCCCCTCCCGCACCTCGACGCCGTCGGCGCGGGCGACCTTCTCCTCCTCGTCGACGTGGAGCGCCTCGGCGCCGCACACCGCTGTCTTGCCCATGCCGCGGGCCACCACCGCGGCGTGCGAGGTCTTGCCGCCGCGACTGGTCAGGATGCCGGTCGCGGCGATCATGCCCTCGAGGTCCTCGGGGTTGGTCTCCTGCCGCAGCAGCACGACAGGTTCGCCCCGGCCGGCCCACTCCACCGCCGTCGCCGAGTCGAAGACCACCTTGCCCACGGCCGCGCCCGGCGAGGCGGCCATGCCCCTGGTGTAGGGCGTGCGCTCCGCGTCCGCGTCGAACTGCGGGAACATCAGCTGCGCGAGCTGCGGTCCGCCGACCCTCTCCAGGGCCTCGTCCAGGGTGATGAGCTGCTCGTCGACCAGCTGGGTGGCGATCCGGAACGCCGCCGCGGGGGTGCGCTTCCCCACCCGGGTCTGCAGCATCCAGAGCTTCCCGCGCTCCACGGTGAACTCGATGTCGCACAGGTCCCGGTAGTGGGTCTCCAGGCGCCGCATGATCCTGCGGAGCTCCTGGTAGGACGCCGGGTCCACCTCGGCGAAGTCGTCCAGCGACAACGTGTTGCGGATCCCGGAGACGACGTCCTCCCCCTGCGCGTTGACGAGGTAGTCGCCGTAGACCCCGGGCTTGCCGGTCGACGGGTCGCGGGTGAAGCACACGCCGGTACCCGAGGTCTCCCCCAGGTTGCCGAAGACCATCGTGCAGACGTTGACGGCCGTACCTGCGTCTTCGGGGATGCGCTCCCGGCGCCGGTAGACCCTGGCCCGGTCGGTGTTCCAGGAGTCGAAGACGGCGCGGATGGCGAGGTCCAGCTGCTCCCGGGGGTCCTGCGGGAAGGGCCTTCCGCAGCGATCCTCCACGACGACCTTGAAGTCCTCGACCAGCTGGCGCAGGTCAGCCGCGTCCAGCTCGACGTCGCTGGTCACGCCCTTGGCGGCCTTTGCTGCCTCGAGCGCCTTCGCGAAGTCGTCGCCCTCCATGCCCAGCACGGTCTTGCCGAACATCTGGATCAGGCGCCGGTAGGAGTCCCACACGAAGCGCTCGTCCCCGGACGCCTCGACCAGTCCCCTGACCGAGTAGTCGTTGAGGCCGACGTTGAGGACGGTTTCCATCATCCCCGGCATCGAGTACTTCGCCCCGGACCGCACGCTGACGAGCAGAGGGTCCACGGAGTCACCGAGGCGACGTCCCACGTCGTCCTCGAGCTTGCGCAGGGCCATGGTGACCTGCACCCGGAGGTCGTCGGGCAGGCGTCCGTGCTCCAGGTAGTGACGGCACGCCTCCGTCGTCACGATGAACCCCGGGGGCACCGGGAGGCCCAGCCGGGTCATCTCGGCGAGGTTGGCTCCCTTGCCCCCCAGCAGGTCCCGCTGGTCCCGGTCGCCCTCGTCGAAGTGGTACACGAGCTTGTCCATGTGTCGGTCACTGCCTCTCGTCGTCTGTCACGGTCACCCCGACGTGGCGGAGCATCTTGTCCAGTGCGTGATCGCTGCTGACCTCGCGAACCGTGCCGCTTCGTGAGCGCATGACCAGCGACCGGGTCCGGGCACCGCCACCGGAGTAGCGCACGCCCGGGAGGAGGTTGCCGTCGGTGATGCCGGTCGCGACGAAGAAGGTGTTGTCGCTCGTCACGAGGTCGTCGTGACCCAGCACGCGGTCGAGGTCATGGCCGGCGGCGAGGGCCCGCCGGCGCTGCTCGTCGTCGGCAGCGTAGAGGCGAGCCTGGATCTCCCCGCCCATCGCCTTCAGGGCGCACGCGGTGATGACGCCCTCGGGGGTCCCCCCGACGCCCATGAGCACGTCGATCCCCGAGTCGGGCCGGGCGACGGCGATCGCCACCGCGACGTCGCCGTCGGGGAACAGCGTGATCCGGGCTCCGGCAGCGCGCAGCCGGTCGATGAGCCGGCCGTGCCGAGGACGGTCCAGCACACCCACGGTGACGTCGGAGACCGAACCCCCCTTGGCCTCGGCCACGACCCGCAGGGTCTCCTCGACCGGCGCCGTCACGTCCACCCGTCCGGCCGCCTCGGGACCCACGACGAGCTTCTCCATGTAGAAGACGTCCCGCGGGTCGAACATGCTGCCGCGGTCGGCGGCGGCGATCACCGCAATGGCGTTGGGCATGCCGTTGGCCAGCAGCGTCGTGCCGTCCACGGGGTCGACGGCGATGTCCATCTCAGGCCCGGTCCCGTCGCCGAGGTGCTCGCCGTTGTGGAGCATCGGCGCCTCGTCCTTCTCCCCCTCACCGATGACGACGACGCCCTGCATCTGGACGCCGGCGAGGACCTGGCGCATGGCGTCGACGGCGGCGCCGTCGCCGCGTTCCTTCTCGCCGAGACCGGCCCAGCGGCCCGCGGCCATCGCCGCTGCCTCCGTGGCTCGCATCAGGTCGAGCCCCAGGTTGCGGTCGGGCAGCTGGTAGGGCCCCTCGTGGTGCGGCCCGCTCCCTGCGCTCATGCGCCTGCGTCCATGCGTCGTGCCTCTCCTCGGGTGGTGATCGACCGGATGGTCGCCGTGATCCCCGCCACGTGAATCTTTGAATACCTTTATACATCTTTGTTTGCGTGGGTTCAAGGGGTCGCCGGACACTGATGCGGGCACAGAACAACAGCAGCCAACGACGCTTCGGGCGCGACGGCAGACCACGGCCGGGTCCGAGGTGAGTTCGGTCGACGTGCGCGGTCCCTACCCTCGGACCAGCCCGAGGAGGCCCTGATGGAGCTCACCGCCGCCGTCGTCGTTCGACGGTTGTCCGACCACGCCTCGGCTGTCGAGCACGCCAAGATCACCAGGCGGGTGGGACCGGGCGAACGCGTCATCGGTGTCCGGATGGGCACCCTGTTCGAGATCGCCAAGGAGCACGCCGCCCTGCCTCCGGCCGAGGTGGAACGCCTGCTGGCCGAGCCGACCTACGAGGCGCGCATGGCCGGCTGCTGCATCCTCGACTTCCAGGCCCGCAAGCAGCTCGGCGACCCGGACCTCTGTGAGAGGTACCTGAGCCACCACGACCGCATCACCACCTGGGACATGGTGGACCGCGCTGCGCCCCGCGTGGTGGGAGCCGCGGTGGCCGGCGGGCCCTACGACGTGCTCCACCGGCTCGCGGGAGCCGAGGACCCGTTGCGACGACGCACCGCCATCACCGCCCCGCTGTGGTTCGTGAGGGCCGGGAGCGACGCGGACGTCGAGGAGGGCTTCGCGATCGCTGCGAGGCTGACCGGTGACGCGGAGCCCGTGGTCCACAACGCCGTCGGCATCTTCCTCGCCCATGCCGGCGAGCGCAGCGGCGCACGCCTGGACGAGTTCCTCACGCAGCACGCGCACGCGATGCCGAGGCCTGCCCTCCGGCTCGCGACCCGCAAGCGACGGTGAGCCCGCGGACTGCAGGGTGCCCGCATCAACGAGAAGAGGCCACGCGCGGCTCCTGGAAGAGGACCCGCACATGGCCTCGGGTGGTGCCTGGGTGGAGCTGAGGGGATTCGAACCCCTGACCTTCTCATTGCGAACGAGACGCGCTACCAACTGCGCCACAGCCCCCAGCGGCTGAGAGGTTAGCACCCGCCGGCCGCAGCCTCCGAATCAGGCGTGGCCGTGCTCGGCGAGCAGGTGTCGCTCCACGTCCTCGAGGACCCGACGGGCGTAGCCCCTGAACATCAGCCCCACCAGCGGCGTCGCCAGGGCGCCCATGCGGCCCGCCGGGTGGATGGTCCAGGCCCAGGTGACGCGACAGCCGGTGCCGACCGGCTCGAAGCTCCAGCGACCCTCCACCCGCTCGGCGATCGGCGCCATCGGGCCGGTCACCTCGGTCAGGTCGTAGCCGAAGGCGTGGGGTGGATCGACCTGGGTCAGCGTCTCCAGGACGGTGCTGCCGTCGGTGAGCACGATGCGGCGGGACTGGCCGACCTCTCCCCACTCGGCGGGGCCGTCGCGGGTCTCGCGGACGGGGGCGATGGCGGCGTACCGCCGGCGGATCACCGCCTCGAGGGGTGCGGTGAGCACCCGGTGGGCGACCTGCTCGGGCGGCAGCGGGACGGTGCGCGACTGCGCGACGTGGGTGGCCATGCCCGAGTATGACCGCTCCCGGCCGGCCGCGGGTCAGGAGCCGGTCGCGCGGCGCTGGTGCTCGGCCTGGGCCTGCGCCCGGGCAGCGCGGTCGTCGTGCTCGGCCTGGCGGGCCAGGGCCGCGTCGGCCTCGGTGCGGCCCGAGGTCCACACGCCCGTGGAGTCGAGGTCGATGGTGCGGACGCTCCGCTGACCGGCCGCCGGCTTGCCGACGTAGGTCGGAAGCGTGACCGGCATCGGGTCCCACAGGCTCGCGTCGGTGACGGCCGGGGTCTGGGTCGTGTCCTCGAGCGGGTCCAGGTCGGGGACCTCGGACCGGACCACCGGCACCTCGCCGGTGGCCTCGCGGAGGTCGGCGTCGAAGCGCCTCCCCTGCTCGCTGCGGACCATCAGCCGGCAGGCGACCAGCCACGCCACCAGCAGGCCGGCCGGGATCGCGACGTACCACCAGCTGATCAGGCCGACGGCGGCGACCACGACGGTCGCGAGCAGGGCCACCAGGATCGAACCGAGCACGCGGCGGCGCCGGCGGGCGGCGCGGTTGGCGGCGGCCCGGGAGAGCGCGGGGCGCTGGTCGGCGAGCTGGGCGGTGGGCCTGACGGTGGGCTTGGCGGTGACGATAGGGGCCGAGGGTGCCCGGCCCGGGCTCACGACGAGCCGGGCGTCGCGGCGGTTGACGGGCTCGCGGCGGGCGAGGACCCGCATGGTGTGGGAGAAGCGGTCGACCGAGCGGCTGCGGACCACGTCGTCGTGGTGCTTCAGCGCCTTGGGGATCAGGTAGACGGCCCACGCCACCGCGAGGGCCACGAAGATCAGCGCAGAGAGGTCCACGAAGCCGAGCGTAGGAGCGGGCGACGGGAGCGACCGGCACCGTGAGTGGTGTGTCGCGAAATCACTTCTGTGACGGGTGTGATCAGGTCGACTCCGCGCCGACGCTCACCCGGTCTCGGGGGGTGCGGCCACACGCGCGAGCATGCCACCGGGGCACTCCTCGACGGTGACGGCGTAGATCCGGTGGTCGCGCCAGGCGCCGTCGATGTGGAGGAACCGCGGGGCGAGGCCCACCTCGTGGAGGCCCAGCTTCTCCACGACGCGGAGCGAGTTGGTGTTTTCGGGACGGATGCAGATCTCGACGCGGTGGAGCCCCGCGGTGAAGAAGCAGTGGTCGATCGCCATGGCCACCGCCCGGGGGACGACGCCGCGGCCGGCGTGCTGCTGGTCGATCCAGTAGCCCATCGAGGCGAACTGGGCCGAGCCCCGCACGATGTTGTTGACCGTCAGCTGGCCGACGAACTGCCCCGACACCTCGATGGCGAACGGGAAGGTCGTGCCCTGCCGGGCCAGCCGGTGCAGCCGCCGTACCAGGCCGCCGAACGACGACGGTCGGGCGTCACTGCCGGGGGGGACCGTGGCGTCCCACGGCCGCAGCCAGTCGGCGTTACGCCGCCGTACCTCTCGCCAGGCCGCCCGGTCCGAGCGCGCCAGCGGCCGCAGCGTCACCTCGCCGGAGCTGAGCCGCGCCGGCCAGCCCCGGGTCAATGGTCGCTTCCCACGATCTGCTCCACCGCGTGCACGAGGATCGGCTCCAGCACCCCGAGGCCGTCCTTCACGCCGCCGCGCGACCCCGGCAGGTTGACCACCAGGCAGTCGCCGACCACGCCCGCGAGACCACGCGACAGCGAGGCCGTCGGGACGCCCGCAGCGACCCCGGCGGCACGGATCGCCTCGGCGATGCCCGGGACCTCGCGGTCGAGCAGCGGTCGCGTCTGCTCGGGCGTGAGGTCGGTGGGCGTGAGGCCGGTTCCGCCGGTGGTCAGCACGACCCGCGCCCCGCCCTCCACCGCAGCGGCGATGGCCACGCCCACCGGGTCGCCGTCGGGCACGACGACCGGCCGGTCCGCCACGAAGCCGAGCCGCTCGAGGAAGGCGATGATCAACGGGCCGGTCTCGTCGGCGTACTCGCCGCTGGCGGCGCGGTTGGAGGCCACCACCACCTCGGCGCGCAGGCCCGTCACGGTCGCGTCCACTCGCCGGACCTGCCGCCGCTCTTGGCCTCGACCCGGACGTCGGTGATCACGGCGGCCTTGTCGACGGCCTTGACCATGTCGACCACGGTGAGCGCGGCGACGGTCACCGCCGTCAGCGCCTCCATCTCCACGCCGGTGCGGTCGGTGGTGCGGACGCTCGCCGTGATCACCACGGCGTCGTCGTCGACCCGCAGGTCGACCGTCACGCCGGAGATCGCGAGCGGGTGGCACAGCGGGACGAGCGACGGAGTCTGCTTGGCGCCCATGATCCCGGCGAGCCGTGCCACCGCGAGCGCGTCGCCCTTCGGCACCCCGTCACCGCGCAGCAGCTCGACCACCCGCGCCGAGACCAGCACCCGCCCGCTGGCGACGGCCTCGCGTGCCGTGACCTCCTTGCCCGACACGTCGACCATCCGGGCCGCACCGGAGGCGTCGAGGTGGGTGAGGTCGCCCTGGTCGGCCATCAGAAGTCCTCGTCGAGCACCAGCACCTGGACCTGCTCGCCGGCCGACACGCTCGTGACGTCCTCCGGCACGATCACCAGGGCGTTGGCGTCGGCGAGCCCGCCGACCAGGTGGGACCCCGGCCCGCCGACCGGCGTCACGGTGGGTCCGCCGCGACCGACCTCGTAGGAGCCGCGCAGGAACTGGCGCCGCCCCTCGGGCGAGGAGACCCCGTGAGTCAGCCGCGCCCGCGTCGAGGGGCGGGAGTACGGCGTACGGCCCATGAGCTTGCGCAGGGCAGGAAGCACGAACATCTCGAAGGAGATGTAGGAGGACACCGGGTTGCCGGGCAGCGTGAAGATCGGGACCCGGTCCTCGCCCACCAGGCCGAAGCCCTGCGGCTTGCCCGGCTGCATCGCCACCGACCCGAACCAGACGTCGCCGGTCGGGGCGAGCGCCTCCTTCACCACGTCGAAGTCACCCTGCGAGACCCCGCCGCTGGTGACCACGAGGTCGGCCCGCACGAGCTGGTCACCGAGGGCGTCGAGGAAGGCGCGCGGCTCGTCGGGCACGATCCCCACCCGGTAGGTCACCGCACCCGCGCGCCGGGCCGCCGCGGCCAGCAGCCACGAGTTCCCGTCGTAGATGGTGGCGGGTCCGAGCTCGGTGCCGGGCTCGCGCAGCTCCGAGCCGGTCGACATCACGACGACCCGCGGTCGCGGTCGGGACCGGACGGTGGCCCGGCCGACGCTGGCCAGCAGCCCGAGGTGCCGCGGGCCGAGGACCGTGCCGGCGTCGATGAGGTGGTCGCCCGCCTCCACGTCCTCGCCGGTGTGCCGGACGTGCTGGCCGGGCTCGGGGGCCTGGCTGATCACGACCTTGGCGATGCCGCGGTCGGTCCACTCGTAGGGCACGACGGTGTCGGCGCCCGCCGGAACCGGCGCCCCGGTCATGATCTTCGCCGCGGTCCCCGGCGAGAGCGCGAGCAGCCGCGACTGGCCGGCACCGATCTCACCGACCACGGGCAGGTGCACCGGCGTCTCGGCCGAGGCCGCGGCCACGTCGTCGTGGCGGACCGCGTAGCCGTCCATCGCGGAGTTGTCGAAGGAGGGCAGCGAGATCGGCGAGACGACGTCCTCGGCCGCGGCCAGCCCCAGGCACTCCATCAGTGGCTGCGGGAAGTCCGGCAGCGGCTGGATGAAGGAGAGGATCCGGCCGAGGTGCTCCTCGACCGCGATCGGGGCGTCAGCCATCGGCGAGCACCGTCCCGCTCTCGACGCGTTGCGCCGACGGGGACTCGAGGTCGACGTCACCGACGACCCGGACATCGCGCCCGAAGGTCCAGTCGCCCGCCACGGTCAGCCGGGTCGCCTCCTTCAGCGACGGCGCACCCTCCGGGAACCGCTTGTCGAACTCACCCACCAGCTTGTAGTGGTTGTCGAGCTCGATGAACGGGACCTCTTCGGCCGTCTGGTCGAGCTGGAAGTCCTCGCCGATGTCGTAGACGTCGGAGCGCAGCACCAGCAGGTCGTTGGTCGTCTTCACCGGCACGAAGCGGTCCCGGCCCACCTCGATGGTGCGGGCGCCCTCGAAGACCTCGATGGCCGCGCCCATCGCGGTCTCGACCTGGATCACCTTCGGGCTGGAGGCGTCGCCGGGGTCGACGTGCTTGACGTTGCGGATCAGCGGCAGCCCGAGGATGCCGCCCCGGACGTCGAGCGCCTCCTTCATCGCCTGCAGGTCGAACCACAGGTTGTTGGTGGAGGTGAACCGGTGTCGGTCGAGGTCGGCGAGCGCCTCCTGGTCCTGGGGCAGCGTCTGGGCGGTCTCGCGCAGCACGATCCGCCCGTCGAGCTTGCGGCGCGCGAAGTGACCGCCCTTGCGGTCCGAGGGCGTACGACGCACCGCCTCGATCGCGAACGGCGCGCCGCTCGCGGCGAACCAGCCCGCCACCCGGGGGTCGGCGACCGCACCGAGGTTGTCGGAGTTGGCGACGAACGCGTAGCGGTAGCCGGCCTGGATCATGCTGTCCAGCAGGCCGGTGCCGCGCAGCGCGGTGTAGACGTCGCCGTGGCCGGGCGGGCACCACTCGAGGTCCGGGTCCTTGGGCCACGACACCGGCGCGAGGTCGTCGACGAGGAGCTTGGGCTCCCGGTTCTGCAGGAACTCGAGCGGCAGCCCCTCGACGGCGAGGTCCTCGTAGCGGGCGAGGGCGGCCATCGAGTCCTCGCTGGTGCGGAAGCTGTTCATGAAGATCAGCGGCAGCGTCACGCCGTGGCGCTCACGCTGGTGCAGCACCTGGCGGGCGATGATGTCCAGGAAGGAGAGGCCCCGCCGCACGCACAGCAGGGACTTGGCACGGTCCATGCCCATCGACGTGCCGAGCCCGCCGTTGAGCTTGATCACCACCGTCGCTCGCAGCGCCTCGACCCCGTCGTCCTCGGACACGTCGACGTCGGCCAGCTTCTCCATGTCGAGCGGCTCGATCGAGTCCTCGGGGACCATGCCGGTCTCGCCGTGCTCGAGCAGCCGGTAGTAGTGCGCGAACGTCTCGATCGCGACCTCGTCAACCCCGGCGTCGGCCATCTTCTGGCGGGCGCGGTTCAACCCAGCACTACCCATGTGGCGATCGTAGGCTGGTGCCGTGCAGTCCCCGCAAGCACCCCGCGACGGCACCGCGGCCGCCAAGACGGCGCTGCGCGACCAGGTGCTGGCCGCCCGGCGGCAGATCCCGCTGGCCGAGCTCGGTGAGCACGCGCGGGCGATCGCGCGGCACCTGCTCGCGACCCACGAGGTACGCCGGGCGGCGACCGTGGCGGCGTACGTCTCGGTGGGCCGGGAGCCGGGCACCTCGCTGCTGGTGGAGGAGCTGGCCGCGGCCGGCAAGCGGGTCATCGTGCCGGTGGTGCTGCCCGACCTCGACCTCGACTGGGCCACGTGGGCAGGTGAGGCGGCACTCGCGTCCGCCGGCCGCGGCCTGCTCGAACCCACGACTCCCCGGCTCGGCGCGGCGGCGGTCGCCACCGCCGACGCCGTCCTGGTGCCCGGCCTGGCGGTCGACCCCGCCGGCCACCGGCTGGGCCGCGGCGGCGGTTGCTACGACCGGGCGCTGGCGAGGGTCCCGGCCGGCACGTTCACCTGCGTGCTCCTGCACGACGGCGAGGTCGGCCTGCCCGTGCCGGTGGCACCTCACGACCGGCCGGTCACCGCCGCGGTCACGCCCGGGGGTGGCGTGGTCCGGCTGACCCCGGCGACCTAGCCGTCGGCGGGGACGAGCTCGAGGGTGTCCTCGGCGGCCTCCTCGACCGCCTCGCGGGTGAAGCGGAAGGGCAGCATCTCGCCCTCGACCCAGAGCTCGGTCTGGTCGGTGTAGTGGTCGGAGGCCGGGTGACCGCTGACGCCGGTCAGGTTGACCCACTCCGACTCGTCGAGGTCGGCCATGCTCACGATCATCCGCATCGACGGCGACGCGCTGACCGTGTAGCCCTCGCGGGCGTCCCACGCGGTGGCGTTGACGATCGCGCCGCCACCGCCGACCTCCCAGTCGCCCCGGTTGAAGAGCCACTCGACGACACCGATCCCCGACGTGCCGAGGGTGGCGTGCTCGAGGTCGAGCTGGTGGAGGTGGCCCCAGTCCCACCGCTCGGGGTTGCGTGCCTCGATGCGGGTGAGCTCGTCGCGCGCGTCGATCATCGCCTGGCGCAGGATGTCGTCACGCAGCTCGACGTCGTCCTCGGTGGTGCGGTCGTCCCACCACGACGCGTCGGGGTCGCGCAGCAGGCCGTCGACGGCAGCCATCCAGGTGTCCCCACCGTCGGGCCACGCCTCCTCGGGCAAGTCGTCGTGGAAGGTCAGCTCGAGCAGGTTGCGCCAGACCACGTTGTAGTAGGCCGCTGCGGCGCTGTCGGGCGGCTGGTCGAAGTCCCAGCGGGCCAGGAGCCGCTGTCCGTCGCTGTAGTAGCCCGGGGGCAGCGGCTGCTCGAGCAGCAGCGGCACCAGCGTCGGGGCCAACGGGTGGCGGGTGTCGAGCATGACCTCGAGGGTCTCGTCGACGGACATCTCGCCCTCGGCCTCGAGGAGCTCCCGGATCCGCTGCGCCCGGTAGCCCTGGTCCCAGTCGTCGGTGAGGAAGTAGGGGTAGTCGCCGCCGATCACCTGTTGGTTGGCGGTCACGACGTACCCCTCCTCGGGGTCGAGCACGCTCGGCAGGCCGTCGAAGGGGACCACCTCGCCGGTCCAGTCGTCGTCGGGCCGCCACCCCTCGGCCGGGAGGTAGCCGTCGTTGCCGGACTGCCGGATCGGGATCCGTCCCGGCGCCTGGTAGCCGATGTGGCCCTCCCGGTCGGCGTAGACGAGGTTCTGGCTCGGGACGTCGAAGCGCGCCGCCGCGTCGCGGAACTCGTCCCAGTCGGAGGCGGTGTTGAGCGCCAGGATCGCGTCGGCGGTCGGCGAGGGTTCCAGCGCCGTCCACGCCAGCGAGACGCCGAACGACGTACGGCCCCCGACGGGGTGCTCCGGCCGGGCGGTGCGGCCGACCTCCTCGAAGGTCTCGGAGACGTCGGACAGCAGCGGCCCGTGGGCGGTCGACCGGACCCGCAGCCGCACGTCCTCACCGCCGCGCACCTCGATCGTCTCCTCGCGCACCTGCAGCGGTCGCCGCTCTCCGTCGTGGATCCAGTCGTCGTCCTCGTCGAGGACCTTCTCGAGGTAGAGGTCGGTGACGTCGGGCCCGAGGTTGGTGAAGCCCCAGGCGATGTCGGCGTTGTGGCCGATGATGACGCCGGGCATGCCGGAGAAGGTGAAGCCGGCGACGTCCAGCGGGCAGGCGTTGGTGACGGTGCGGCAGTGCAGCCCCATCTGCATCCAGATGCCCGGCACGCTCACGCCCAGGTGCGGGTCGTTGGCGAGGATCGGCTGGCCGGTCGAGGAGTGGTCGCCGTCGACGACCCAGGAGTTCGACCCGATGCCGTCGCCCTTGCCGAGGAACGCCGGCAGGGCGCGCAGCCGCTCCCGCACGCCCGTGAGGGCGTCGACGGCGTCGGGCGACTCCAGGTAGCCGGGACGGGTCGGCAGCCGCGAGCCGCCGGTGGCGTCCTGGTCGAACACGCCGTCGACGACCGCGCCCCGGCCCACGATCGGCTCATGGCGCTCGGCGTCGTAGGGCGGGTAGAGCTCCGCGACCTGCTCGGGGGTGTTCTGGGACAGCGCCAGCACCCGCTCGATCTCCTCGGTCATGTTGCCGCGCAGGTCCCAGGCCATCGCCTTCAACCAGGCCACGGAGTCGGGGGTCGTCCACGGCTCCGGCTCGTAGGTGAGCCCGGTCATCCGCAGCACGGAGTACTCGAGACCGAGCTCCGCGGTCGAGTGCTGGTCGAGGTAGGCGTTCACACCGTCGGCGTAGGCAGCGAAGGCGTCGCGGGTGGCCGGCTCGAGCAGCGCCACCTCGCGCTCGGCGACGTCGCGCCACCCGAGGGTGCGGATGAAGGTGTCGGTCTCGAGCGTCGACTCACCGAAGAGCTCCGAGAGCCGCCCGGCGGTGACGTGGCGGCGGACGTCCATCTCCCAGAAGCGCTCCTGGGCGTGGACGAAGCCCTGGGCGCGCATCAGGTCGGCGACGCTGTCGCCGTAGACGTGCGGGATGCCGTGGTCGTCGCGCACGACGGTGACCGACCCCTCCAGCCCGGGCAGCTCCAGCTCGCCGGAGGTCTCGGGCAGCGGCTGCCTCATGAGCACGATGCCGGCCAGCAGGATGGTGACGAGGACCAGCACGACGGCAGCGGAGATGTAGGCGGAGACCCGCACGGCCCGGGGCAGCCCGCGGAAGGCCTGCCACCAGCTGCGGTCGTCGGACGGGTGCTCGGCCTCGGACTCAGTCATCGCGCTGACATTGTGCCGTATCATTGGCAGTCGAAGACCGGGAGTGCCAGCTCCCGCCACCGCGAGTCCAGGGATCAGACGTGCCGACCTACCAGTACGCCTGCACCGAGTGCAGCCACCGCTTCGAGCAGTTCCAGAGCTTCAGTGACGACGCGCTGACCGAGTGCCCGGAGTGCTCGGGCCGGCTGCGCAAGCTGTTCAACGCCGTCGGCGTGGTCTTCAAGGGGTCCGGCTTCTACCGGACCGACAGCCGCTCCAGCGGGTCCGCCGAGAGCGCGTCGACCGCGTCCTCCGACAAGAGCTCGTCCGACAAGGGCTCCTCGGACAAGGGCTCCTCGGACAAGGGCTCCTCGGACTCCAAGGGCACCGAGAAGAAGGCCACCGCGCCCGCGACCTCCGGCAGCTGAGCCCCGGGCAGACCCTGTGGACGGCGAGCCCGCCGGACCGCCGTCCTCGCCTACCGTCGCGTGGTGCCCACCACGCAGCCCCGCGTTCCTCGACTGACGCGGTTCCGCCGCGCCGTACGCCGCGCACTGCTGGCCCGGCGCCGGCTGCTCGCCGCCCTGTGCGCGGCCGTCGCGCTCCTCGCCGCGCTCCGCGCCGTCGCGGCACCTCCGCCGCCCACGGTCAGCGTGCAGGCGGCTGCCCGCGACCTCCCTGCCGGCACCACCCTCGCCGCCTCCGACCTGCGACCCCTGACGCTCCCCGACGGCTCGGTCCCCGCCGGGGTGGTGACCCGGGCGGTCGGCGAGGTGCTCGCCGCCCCAGTCCGCGCCGGTGAGCCGATCACCGACGTCCGCCTCGTGGGCGACCGGCTGGCGGCGGCCCACCCGGGGCTCACGACGATGCCGGTCAGACTCCCGGACGCGGGCCTGGTCGACCTCCTGGCGCCGGGCGACCGGATCGACCTGATCGCGACCGACCCCCAGGGGGGCACCACCGAGGTGGTGGCCCCGGACGTCCTGGTGCTGGCGACTCCCTCGGGCTCGACGGACACCGCGTCGGGCGCGGCGCCAGGGGCACTGGTGGTGCTGGGCGTCCCCGTCACGACCGCGACCGACGTGGCGGGCGCCAGCGCCCGGTGGTTCCTGAGCTGGTCCTACGCCGACTAGGGTCCCGGGCACGACCTGGCACCGAGCGCCCGCACGGGGCGCCGAGGAGGAACACGTGACCGGCTTCAAGAACTTCATCCTGCGCGGCAACCTGGTCGAGCTGGCCGTCGCCTTCATCATGGGCGCCGCCTTCGCGACCGTCGTCACGGCGTTCGTGGAGTGGGTGACCGGCCTGATGCCCGACACCACCTCGGAGATCTTCTCCACCCAGGAGCAGAGCTTCGGGGCCTTTCTCAACGCCGCGATCGCCTTCCTCCTGCTCGCGGCGGTCGTCTACTTCGCCGTCGTCATGCCCTACACGAGGGCGCAGGAGCGGTACTTCCCCAAGGAGGAGCCGGGGACCCCGGACGACATCGCCCTGCTGCAGGAGATCCGCGACCTGCTCGCCGCCCAGCGTGGCGGTACGCCGGGGGCCTGACGCGTCAGGACCCGTGGTGGGGCGGCACCTGGCCGCGCAGCCACTCGTCGGTGTCGCGCTCACCGGAGGCGTCGGTGTCCCGCTCGTCGCTGGTGGTCTCGGGGAGCACCTCGCCGAAGACCGCCGCCAGCCGGGCCCGCCGCTGCGCGGCCGTCTCGTCGCGACGGTCCTCCGGGGAGGGGGGACGGCTCATGCGCAGAGCCCGTTCCGCTGGGCTTCCTCCGCCCGCTCGGCCGCCTTGTCCGGGTTCTTCGGCCGGGCCTTGTCCTTCTTGCCGCCCTGGCCGGGCACCTTGCCTGCGCTGATGGCGTCGCCGGTGAACCGCTTGCTCAGCGGCTCGTCGGCCGCGAGCTCGCGCCAGAGCCGGTCGGCCGACTTCTCGAGGTAGACCCGGCCGGAGAACTCCGAGTCGGTCGGGTAGTAGGCGTTGGGTGCGGTGAGGAACTTGATGTTGTCGAGCCCGATGCCGTTGAAGCCGACGCCGATCCGGGCGATCTTGACGACGTTCTCGAGGTCCTCGTCCACCGTGAGCGACTGGGTGGCCGCGTTGAGGAAGCCGACCAGCCGGTCGACGCGGGCCAGGGTGTCGGCCGAGATCACCTTCTTGGCCATCGCGGCGATGAAGGCCTGCTGCCGCTTGATCCGGCTGATGTCGGAGCCGTCGCCGAGGGTGTAGCGGGCGCGCACGTAGTTGAGGGCCTCGCGACCCTCGATCTCGCGGGTGCCGGCGGGGATGTTGATGCCGTGGGCGGGGTCGTTGATGTCCTCGGGGATGCAGACCGGCACCCCGTCGATGGCGTCCACCATGTCCTCGAACCCGGCGAAGTCGACCACCACGATGTGGTCGATGAAGACGTCGGTGAGCTCCTCGAACTGCTGGACGGTGCAGGTCGGCCCGCCGACGTTGAAGGCCTCGTTCCACATCGCGTCGGTGGCGCCCGGGATCGTCTCTCCCTGGGCGTCGATGCAGTCGGGCCGGTCGACGATGGTGTCGCGGGGGATGCTGACGCCGTAGGCGCGCTCGCGGTCGCCGGAGAGGTGGAAGAGGATGGTGGTGTCCGACCGCTGCCCCCCACCGGTGAGGCCGTCGATGTTGTTGCCCTCCTGGTCGCGGTCGTCGGACCCCATGACCAGGATGTTGAGCGGCTGCTGCGGCTCGTCCACCGACTCCTTGTCGGGCCGGTCGGTGAGCTGCCCCTCGATGTCGACGACCGTGAGGTTCCCGTTGAGGTGGCGGTAGAGGTAGACCACGCCCAGGCTGGTGAGCAGCGCGAGCACCAGCGAGCTGGCCAGCAGCACCTTCAGCACCGTGTGCTTGCGGCGGGTCATCCCCCGCCGCTTGGGACCGTCGACCTCGCGCTCGGGCTCGGGCGCGACGGGATCGGTCATCGGTGGTACCTCGGTGTGTGGGCGGTCACGTGCACCCTAGGGTGCAAGGTCCCAATATCGCCCGGGTGACCTCGATCCGACAAACCCGCGGGCGGCCTGACAGGATGTGCGGGTCAGTGCGCCGTCCCAGCCCCAGTAGCTCAGTGGATAGAGCAGCCGCCTCCTAAGCGAAAGGTCGTAGGTTCGACTCCTACCTGGGGCACAGGCGCGATGCCGCGATTCGGCACGCGACGGCAAAGACGCTGTCTACGCTGTCGACATGGAGCGCGAGGCCAGCCACGGCCGGGTCCTCGTCGTCGACGACGACGAGATGATCCGGGAGCTCGTCGCGGCCGGGCTCGAGGACAAGGGCCACCACGTCCTCCTCGCCGGCGACGGCGTCGAGGCGCTCGCGCACCTGCGCTCCACGCCCGTCGACCTCGTGGTCACCGACGTCCAGATGCCCCGGCTCGACGGGTTCGGCCTGCTCGAGCAGGTCCGCGCCGACCCGGAGACCAGCGCGGTCCCCGTCGTGGTGATGACCACCCTCAGCGACCCGGAGCACGTCGTGAGCGGGCTGCGGCTCGGTGCCGACGACTACGTGCGCAAGCCCTTCGACCTCGGCGAGCTCGTGGCGCGTGTCCAGACCCGCATCGACCGGCCGCCAGTGTCCGTGGCGGGTTTTTCCGAGGCGCGCAAGGTCGGGGTGCTGACCGCGGACCGGATCGTCCTCGAGCTCGAGCGGGAGCTGCGTCGCTCCGAGGGTGGGCTCCGGTCGGCCGCGGTCGCCGTGCTGCACTTCGCCGAGCAGCAGGCACTGGCCGAGAGGTTCGGGCGCCAGGGCCTGGTGGACGTGGTCCGGATGGCGGCACAGGTCGCGCAGGGCAGGCTCGGTCCGCTCGACCTGGCGGGTCTGCTGCCCGGTCGGGGATCGGGCGAGCTCGGGCTGCTGCTCGTGCTGCCCGACACCCCGGCGGAGGACGCCGCCCGCCGGCTGGCCGAGGTCGCCTCGGCGATCGCCGCCGACCCGTTCACCGTGCACGACGAGCACGTCAACGTCACGCCGGTGACCGGGTGGACGACAGCCGGCGACGTGCCGCTCGACCGCGACCCCAGCCGGGCGATCGAGCGCGCCGCCCTCGCGGCCGACCAGGCCAGCGCCCACCTCGACCTGATGCCGATCCGCTGGTCGCCGGAGCTCCAGGCCTTCGTGGAGGCCACCCGGGCCGGGCGGCGCGACCGGGTCAACCTCGCCACCCCGGTGCAGGTCCTCGTGACGCTGATGATCGGGCTCGCGGTGCCGTTCGCCGGCTACCTGCTGCTGCACAGGTTCGGCATCGACCCGGTCGGCGTCGCCTACCCGGTGGTCGTGCTCTCGCTGGTGGTCACCGCCGCACTGATCTGGACCGAGGGCTTCCTGGCCCTCGGGGCCACCGGACCACCGCGGGAGGCTGCCGGTCCCCCACCGCGAGCCTCGGCCATCATCGCGGCCTACCTGCCCAACGAGGCCGCCACCGTCATGGACACCGTCGAGCACTTCCTGTCCCTGGACTACCCCGGCGGGCTGCAGGTCGTCCTCGCCTACAACACCCCGCACCCGATGCCGATCGAGGATCGCCTGGCCGACCTCGCCCGACGCGACCACCGGTTCGTGCCCTTCCGCGTCGACGGCAGCACCTCCAAGGCCCAGAACGTCAACACCGCCCTGGCGATCGTCGACGGCGAGATCACCGGCGTCTTCGACGCCGACCACCACCCCGACCCCGGCTCCTTCCAGCGCGCCTGGCGCTGGCTCTCCCACGGCTACGACGTCGTGCAGGGACACTGCGTCGTCCGCAACGGCGACACCACGCTCACCGCGCAGACCGTCGCGGTCGAGTTCGAGGCGATCTACGCCGTCAGCCACCCGGGCCGCGCCCGCCTGCACGGCTTCGGCATCTTCGGTGGCTCCAACGGCTACTGGCGCACCCAGGCGCTGCGGCACGCGCGCATGCAGGGACGGATGCTCACCGAGGACATCGACTCGAGCATGCGGGCCCTGCAGAACGGGCGTCGGATCGCCTCCGACCCGGGGCTGCTCAGCCGCGAGCTGGCGCCGACGACGTGGAAGGCCCTGTGGCACCAGCGGATGCGGTGGGCCCAGGGCTGGTTCCAGGTGTCGATGCGGCACCTGCTCCGCGGGTGGAAGGCCTCCCACCTCTCGCTGCGCAACAAGCTCGGGCTCTTCTTCCTGCTCGGCTGGCGCGAGATCTACCCGTGGCTGTCGATCCAGATGTTCCCGCTCGTGGCCTTCATGATCTGGCGCGAGGGCGGTCAGGAGCAGCTCGACTGGGTCATCCCGGTCTTCGTGCTGACCACCATCTTCACGCTGTCGGTCGGTCCCGGACAGGTGCTGTTCGCCTACCTGCTCGGCGCACCCGAGATCCGGCAGCGCCGTGCCTGGTTCTGGGCCTACCTGGTGGTCGCCTCCCTCTTCTACACCGAGTTCAAGAACGTCATCGCCCGGGTCGCCCAGCTGAAGGAGCTGGCGGGCGAACGCCGTTGGGTCGTGACCCCACGGCAGGTCTCCACACGCCCGGAAGCGGTACCGACCAGGAGTGCGGCATGAACGACGAGGCGATCATCGCGGCGCTCTGGCAGCGCTTCCGCCACCGGGCGACCGACCACCTCGCCGTCCTCGAGTCCTGGGCGGACGGGCACGGCGCGGACGACGAGGCGCTGACGGCGGCCCACAAGCTGGCCGGGTCCCTCGGCTCCTACGGCAGACCGGAGGGCTCGCAGATCGCCCTGGAGCTCGAGCAGCACATCCGGGCCGGCACGGCGACCCCGGGCCCCGAGGTCGGGGAGATGCTGGTGCGCCTGCGCTCGTCGCTGGAGTGACGGCCCCCGACGTCAGAGGGCGGCAGGCCCTAGCCCCCCGACTCGGGCCCACCGCCACGTCAGTCGCAGGTGCGCACGGGAAGTCTGCACCCCGGGTGCGGCGCCCACAAGCCCACTCTGGGTGATGTCTGCCTACTCCACGTTGTCGAAGCGGATGCCGGCCTCCTGGAGGCGGGCGAGCAGCCGGTCCCCCATCGCCACCGCGGGGGTGACCTGACCGGAGGTGTCGGGGTTGTCGTCCAGCGCGAGGCAGAGCGCCGACTCGGCGAGCATGGTCGCCGTCTCGGTATAGCCGGGGTCGCCACCCGACACCCGCGTGTGGAGCACCCGCTCGCCGCACTCGGCCACGATGTCGACGGTGAACCACGACTTCTCCCGCACGGCGTCGTCAGGGCCCTCACCCGCGGGGATCAGTCGAGCCGCCCGCTTGCGCAACGGCGGGAGCTGGGCCATCACACCGATGCCGGTGGCCACGGCTGCGCCGGCCGCGGCGTGCCGCAGGGTCTTCGTGCCCGCGAAGTGCGAGTAGCGGAACCGCGGCCCGTACGCCGGCAGTGCCCGGCCGCTGCGGGCGACCACCAACGGGTCGATGGTCGGCAGCGGCAGCAGCCAGTAACCGAGCAGCGAGTCACGCCCCGGCCTGCCGCGGACCGCCCGCGAGGACCGGCTCCCGGTGCGCTCCTCGGCCTGCCGTCGAGCGGTGCTGGCGGCCCGCATCTGGCGGGCGCGGCCCAGCTGCGTCAGGGCGGACTGGAACGTCCCGCCGGAGGGCCTCCCGCCGGCACGCACGACCCCGCGGACGCTGATGGGCTGGTCGTCGGGAAGCTGCGTCACGGTGTAGTAGACGCCGAGGTCGTAGGGGATGGAGTCGAAGCCGCAGCTGTGCACCAGGCGCGCCCCCGAGCGGCGGGCGGTCTCGTGGTGCTCGACGTACATGCGGTCGACGAACTCGGACTCCCCGGTCAGGTCGACGTAGTCGGTGCCGGCCGCCGCGCAGGCGGCGACCAGCTCCGCGCCGTGCTCGAGGTAGGGCCCCACGGTCGTGGCCACGACCCGGGTGCGGGCGGCGAGGGCGTCCAGGGCGCTCCGGTCACCCGCGTCGGCCTCGATCAACTCCAGCTTCGCCAGTCCCGCGTCGATGCCGGCGAGCCGGTCGCGGACGGCGGCCAGCTTCTCGGCGTTGCGTCCCGCCAGGGCCCACCGCAGCCCCGACGGTGCATGACGGGCCAGGTAGTCGGCGGTCAGGCCGCCGGTGAAGCCGGTGGCTCCGACGAGGACGAGGTCGAGGTCGCGGGGGGTCGGCATGGGTTCATGCTCCCAGCCGTGGAACCGATCCGGCGCCCGGGGCGTCCGATCCCCGAACTGCCCAGCCGACAACGGCCAGTGGAGGGAGCAACCATGAGCAGCACACCCGGACAGGCCGGACTCGCCGTCGCCGCCGTCGCCGGACTCGGCGCGTCCTTCCTCACGGGCATGGTCGTGGCCGGCGCCTTCGAGCCGGTGGCGGACCCCCCGATCGGCCGGGCCCCGACGAGCGCGGACCTGCCGATCCGGCTCGTCAACGCGGACCTGACCGCGCCCGGATCGTGCGAGGCGCTGCTGGACTCCTACGTCGAGCGCGGGCTCGACCGGGTGGGGCCCTACGGCTGGGACTCGGTGGTCGAGCTGATGGGCCGCGCGGAGGCGAGCGTGGGTTCGGGCGCGGTGGCGGAGGAGGCGGCACCGGTCGACCGCGGCGTGGTCGAGCAGGGCAGCAGCGCCACCGGCACCAACGTGCAGGAGACCGGGGTGGACGAGCCCGACGTGGTCAAGACCGACGGAGAGGTGCTGGTCCGCGTCCGGGACGGTGAGCTGCTGGTCCACGACGTCACCGGCACGCGCCCGGTGGGCCAGGGCGACACCGACCTCCCCGACGGCCTCGCCGCCGCAGAGCTGCTGCTCGCGGGCGGGACGGTCGTGGTCACCGGCGAGTCGACCGACGCGCCGTGGCACGTCCGCGAGCGGACCACCCACGTGGTGACCTACGACATCTCCGACCCGGCCTCGCCGCGCCTGGTGGACCACCGCTCCGTCGACGCCGGGCTGGTGCGCGCGGTCCAGCACGGCGACGACGTCCGACTGGTGCTGACCAGCGGGCTGCCCGACCTCGACTTCGTCCAGCCCCGCTGGTGGCGTGACGACGACGGCGCCCTGGAGCGCAACCGCGACGCCGTCCGGCGCAGCACCCTGGACGACTGGCTCCCCTCGGTGACGACGTACGACGCCGACGGCTCCGAGACCGGCACCCAGCGACTCGTCGACTGCTCGCGGGTCACCGTGCCGAGCCACGAGGACGCCGCCCTGGGCACGATGACGCTGGTCGGCTTCGACGCCGACGACCCGGCCGACACCGACACCCTCGCGGTGGCCACCGACACGGGGCTCGCCTACTTCTCGCCGACCCGGCTCTACCTCGCCACCAGCGGATGGAGCGGCTGGGGCTGCTGCTGGGACGGCCCGGTCGGAGGGCCGGTCGGACGGCCGGTCGTCCCGGGCGACCAGGGCCGCAGCCGCCTCTACGCCTTCGAGCTCGACGGCACCGACGCCACCTACGTCGCCTCGGGCGTGGTCGACGGGGTGATCCGTGACCGCTGGTCGATGGACGAGCACGACGGCGTGCTGCGGGTGGCCGTGGGTCCGAGCCACGAGACCGGGAACTTCAGCTCGGTGCTCACCCTCCGGGAGGACGGCGACGACCTCGAGGAGATCGGCCGCGTCGACAAGCTGGGGGTGAACGAGGAGATCAAGTCGGTCCGGTGGTTCGACGGCCTCGCCGTCGTGGTGACGTTCCGGCAGATCGACCCGCTCTACGCGATCGACCTCACCGACCCCGCCGACCCCGAGCTGCTCGGTGAGCTGAAGATCCCCGGCTTCTCCGAGTACCTCCACCCGATCTCCGGGCAGCGGCTCATCGGCATGGGCCAGGACGCCACCCTGCAAGGCCGCCTGCGCGGGGCGCAGGCGGCGCTCTTCGACATCAGCGACCTCACCGACCCGCGACGGACCGACGTCGTCACCTATCGGAAGGGCTCGGTCGCCGGAGCGGCCACGGACCCGCGGCAGTTCACCTGGCTGCCGGGTCGGGAGACCGCCCTCACCGTGGTCACCGACGGCTGGACCGGTCGTACCGGCTGGGTCTCCGTGCTGCGTGTCGCGGGCGACCAGCTCGACAACCGGATGGTCGAGGTGGCCCACGGCTCCGACGTCGACGCGATCCGGCTGGTCCCGCTCCCCGACGACCGGGTGGTGCTGCTCACCGGCGACGACATCTCCTTCTTCGAGGTCTGACCCGACGTCCGACCCGACGGCTGACCCGGGGCCGCGCCACCCTCGTCGGCGTACGCTCGTGAGCATGTGCCGCAACATCCGACCCCTCCACAACTTCGAGCCGCCGGCCACCGAGGACGAGGTGGCGGCCGCCGCACTGCAGTTCGTGCGCAAGGTGAGCGGCTCGACGAAGCCGTCGCAGGCCAACCAGGCGGCCTTCGACCGGGCGGTCGCGGAGATCACCCACGCCACGCGGCACCTGCTGGAGGAGCTGGTGACCCAGGCGCCGCCGAAGAACCGCGAGGTCGAGGCCGAGAAGCGCCGAGCCCGGGCCGCGGCCCGGTACGCCGGATGACCCTGGCCCCGGCGGCCGACCGCGTCGCGGCCGCCCTCGACCTGCTGCGGGACCGGCCGCTGGTCGTGCTCACCGGCGCCGGCCTGTCCACCGACTCGGGGATCCCCGACTACCGCGGACCCGGGTCCGTGCCCCGGACGCCGATGACCTACCAGCAGTTCGTCGCGGGCCCCGAGGCGCGGCAGCGGTACTGGGCGCGGGTCCACACGGGCTTCGGCCGGTTCCACGCCGCGACCCCCAACGCCGGGCACCTCGCCCTCGCACGGCTCGACCCCGAGCTGCTGATCACCCAGAACGTCGACGGTCTCCACGAGGCCGCCGGCTCGCGGCGGCTGGTCGCGCTGCACGGCCGGATCTCCGACGTCATCTGCCTCGGGTGCCGCGCGACCTCGTCGCGCGCCGCCCTGGAACGCCGCCTCGCGGACCTCAACCACGGCTGGGCGGAGCGGTACGCCGACCTCGCGCTGCGTCCCGACGGCGACGTCGACCTCGTCGACTGGGCGGGCTTCGTCGTGGCCGACTGCGAGGACTGCGGCGGGGTGCTGAAGCCCGACGTGGTCTTCTTCGGCGAGAACGTGCCGGGGCCGCGGGTCGAGCGCTGCTACGCGGCCGTCGACGCCCTGACGGACACCGGAGGGGCGTTGCTGGTGGCGGGCTCGTCGCTGGCGGTGATGTCAGGACTGCGCTTCGTCAAGCGGGCCGCGAAGGCCGGGGTCCCGGTCGTCGTCGTCAACCGCGGGCCCACCCGGGGTGACCCGCTGGCGACCTGCAAGCTCGAGGTGGGGTGCAGCGAGTTCCTCGACGAGCTCAGCCTCACAGCACCTTGACGAAGATGTGGTCGGCCGCGTCGGGAAGGATCTCGGCGGTCTCGCCGCCGGAGCCGACCAGCACCCCCTCCTCGGTGCGGGCCACGGTGACGGTCTTGTCGGGGAGGGCGCCGACGCGGCGCAGCGCACCCATGAGCTCCTCGTCCTTCTGCATCTCCTCGGAGATCCGCCGGACGTGGACCCGGGCCTCCCCGTCCGCCCCGACGTCGGAGAGCGGCGTGACGCCGGACATGAACTCCTCGTCGTGGGGCGTCTCCCCGAGCTCGTCGAGGCCGGGGATCGGGTTGCCGTAGGGCGACTCGGTGGGATGGTCGAGCAGCTCGATCAGCCGGCGTTCGACGGTCTCCGACATCACGTGCTCCCAGCGGCACGCCTCGGCGTGCACGAGCTCCCAGTCGAGACCGATCACGTCCACCAGCAGCCGTTCCGCGAGGCGGTGCTTGCGCATCACGCGGGTGGCCAGCCGCTCGCCCTCGGCCGTCAGCTCGAGGTGGCGGTCGCCCTCGACGGTCAGCAACCCGTCGCGCTCCATCCGGGCCACGGTCTGCGAGACCGTCGGGCCGCTCTGGTGGAGCCGCTCGGCGATCCTGGCCCGCAGCGGGACGATGCCCTCCTCGACCAGCTCGTAGATGGTCCGGAGGTACATCTCGGTGGTGTCGATCAGGTCGCTCACCTCGCCATTCTCACCCATCGCCCACAGCGATGGCAGAGTGGACACCGATGACGGCGGTGATGTGGTTCCGGCGCGACCTGCGCCTCGGTGACAACCCTGCCCTGGTCGAGGCCGCGGCTGACGGCGGGGACGGCGGGGTGCTGCCGCTCTTCGTGCTCGACCCGCGGCTGTGGGGGACGGCGGGCATCTCCCGCAGGCTCTACCTCGGCGACTCGCTGCGCGCGCTCGACGCCTCCCTCCGCGACCGCGAGGGCGGCAGCGGTGGACTGCAGGTGGTCCGGGGTGACCCGGTGCGCCGGGTGGTGGCGGCGGCCCGCGAGGTGGGCGCCTCGCGGGTCCACGTGGCCGCCGACCACGGCCCCTACGGCTCCGAGCGGGACGCGGCGGTCGAGGAGGCACTGGCGCGGCACGACATCGAGCTGGTGCGCACGGGATCGCCGTACGCCGTCTCGCCGGGGCGCGTCCTCAAGAAGGACGGCACCCCCTACTGGGTGTTCACGCCCTTCAGCCGGGCCTGGGCGGAGCACGGCTGGCGCGGCCCCATCGACCCGCCGCGCCGCGTGCGCTACCTCACCCTCGCCGACACCAGCGGCATCCCCGATCTCCAGCGGCCCGACGGGCTGTCCCTCCCGACCGCCGGCGAGGACGCGGCGCGACGGCGGTGGCGGGCGTTCCTCGACGGGCCGCTGACCGACTATGCGCGTGACCGCGACAAGCCGGGGGTCGACGGGACCTCGCGGATGAGTGTCCACCTCAAGTGGGGCGAGATCCACCCGCGCACGATGCTCGCCGACATCAGCGAGCGCGGCGGCAAGGGCACCCAGACCTACCGGTCGGAGCTGGCGTGGCGCGAGTTCTACGCCCACGTCCTGCACCACCGGCCCGAGACGGCGCGCGACTACTACAAGCAGGAGTTCGCGCGCATGGAGTACGACGAGCCGGGCGAGCTGTTCGAGAAGTGGCAGCAGGGCCGCACCGGTTTCCCGGTCGTCGATGCCGCGATGCGACAGCTGCGCGCCACCGGCTGGATGCACAACCGGGCCCGGATGATCGTGGCCAGCTTCCTGGTCAAGGACCTCCACGTCGAGTGGCAGCACGGCGCCCGCCACTTCATGGAGTGGCTCGTCGACGGTGACCTCGCCTCCAACCAGCACGGCTGGCAGTGGACCGCGGGGTGCGGCACCGACGCGGCGCCGTTCTTCCGGGTCTTCAACCCCGTCAGCCAGGGCCGCAAGTTCGACCCCGACGGCGCTTACGTACGCCGGTGGGTGCCCGAGCTCGCCGACGCCGAGGACCCCCACGAGCCGGTCGACCCGATCGTCGACCACGCCGAGGAGCGCCGTGAGGCGCTCGACCGCTGGGAGCGGATCCGCGGATGACCGAGCTGCTCGTGCCGACCCGGTTCCGCGGCCCGGCCTCCTCCGGCAACGGCGGCTGGACCGCCGGTGCCCTGGCCGCGCTGGCCGTCGCCGACCCCGTGGGGGAGGCGGCTCCGGCGGTGCAGGTGACCCTGCGGGGCCCGCCGCCGCTCGACACCTCGATGCCCGTCGCCGACGGCGCCGCGCGCGACGGTGAGGACGTCGTCGCCGAGGCGGTCCCCCTCGAGCGGGACCTGGAGCCGGTCGACCCGGTCCCTGTCACCGAGGCCTCGGCCGCGATGGCGACCTACCCCGGGCTGACCAGCCACCCCTTCCCGTCCTGCTTCGCCTGCGGCACCGGCCGCGGGCCCGGTGACGGGCTGCGGATCTTCCCCGGCGAGGTCACGGCCGACCCCTCCGGCCGGACCCGGGTGGCCTCGACGTGGACCCCCGACCCGAGCCTCGACGAGCGGGGCCGCGTCCCGGTCGCGGTCGCCTGGGCAGCGCTCGACTGCGTCGGCGGGTGGGCCGGCGACCTGACCGAGCGGCTGATGGTGCTCGGCCGGATGACGGCGCGCCTCACCGACCTGCCGCGGGTCGGCGTGGAGCACGTCGTCGTCGGGGGCGCGCGCGGCCGCGACGGCCGCAAGACCTTCACGGCCGCCTCCCTCTACGACGGCGACGGACGCCTGGTCGGGACGGCCGAGCACGTGTGGTTCGCGGTCGACCCCGCGGCCTTCTCCTGAGACTGCGGGTTTGACCGGACCCGCCCCCGACGAGAAGACTCCCCCCATGGCTTTGAACGATCCAAACCCGTGGTGGCAGTACGCAGCGGTCTACCAGGTCTACGTGCGCAGCTTCGCGGACTCCGACGGTGACGGCGTCGGCGACCTGCCGGGCATCACTGCCCGGCTGCCCTACCTGCGCGACCTCGGCGTCGACGCGCTCTGGATCACGCCCTTCTACACCAGCCCGCAGCACGACCACGGCTACGACGTGGCCGACTACTGCGACGTCGACCCCCTCTTCGGCGAGCTCGCCGACGCCGACCGGCTCATCGCCCGCGCGCACGAGCACGGGCTCCGCGTGATCGTCGACGTGGTGCCCAACCACACCTCGAACGAGCACGCCTGGTTCCAGGCCGCGCTGGCGGCCGCGCCGGGCAGCCCCGAGCGTGCCCGCTACCTCTTCCGCGACGGTCGCGGCGAGCACGGCGAGCTCCCGCCCAACAACTGGGCCTCGGTCTTCGGCGGCCCCGCCTGGACCCGTGTCCCGGACGGCCAGTGGTACCTCCACCTCTTCGACACCACGCAGCCCGACCTCGACTGGCGCAACCCCGAGGTCGGTGACCTGCTCGAGGGAGCGCTGCGCTTCTGGCTCGACCGCGGCGTCGACGGCTTCCGCATCGACGTCGCCCACGGCCTGCTCAAGGAGGAGAGCCTGCGCGACCAGGTGCTGCCCGAGCAGGACGCAGCCGAGGAGGAGCACTCGATGGTCGAGCGCGTCGGCGACGACGAGCCGATGTGGGACCAGCCCGAGGTCCACGACGTCTACCGTCGCTGGCACCGCGTCCTCGCCGACTACGAGGGCGACCGGATGGCCGTGGCCGAGGCGTGGACCCGGACCGCCGAGTCGATGGCCCGCTACGTCCGGCCCGACGAGCTGCAGCAGAGCTTCAACTTCGCCTGGCTGCTGGCGGAGTGGTCGGCCGACCAGTTCCACGACGTCGTCCGCGGCACCCTCGACGCGCTCACTCCGGTCGACGCCGCCCCGACCTGGGTGCTGTCCAACCACGACGTGGTGCGCCACGTGACCCGGTACGGCGGCGGCGAGCGCGGCCTGGCCCGGGCCCGGGCCGCGACGCTGGCGATGCTGGCGCTCCCCGGCTCTGCCTACCTCTATCAGGGCGAGGAGCTCGGGCTGGAGGAGGTCGACGTGGCCGAGGAGCACTGGCAGGACCCCGCCGCGCTGCGGATGGGCCGGGCCGGCCGCGACGGCTGCCGGGTCCCGCTCCCCTGGGGCGGCAGCGAGGCGCCGTACGGGTTCGGGCCGGGCGAGGGTCAGCCGTGGATCCCCCAGCCCGACGACTGGGCCACCGTCACCGTCGCCGCCCAGGCCGAGCGCGACGACTCCACGCTGGCCTTCTACCGCGAGGCGCTGCGGTGCCGTCGCGAGCACGCCGTGCCCGCCGGGCCCGACGTCGACCTGGCCGACGTCGACGGAGAGGTGCTGTCGTTCACGCGCGGCGCGCTGCAGGTGGTGCTCAACTGCGGCGACAGCCCGGTCGGGCTGCCCGCCGGCACCGAGGTGCTCGTGGCCAGCGGCCCGGTCGAGGGCGACAAGCTGCCGGGGGACACCGCGGTCTGGCTGCGCGGGGCCTGAGACGCCGGAAATGCGGACAGCCCGCAGGTGTGGCTCCCCTGAGGACAGGGTCGCCGCTCCGGAGGACGTGTCCGGATCACCTGCGGGCCGGGTGACTGCTGTGGATTCGCAGCAGCCGTGTCGGGTGGTCCCACCCGACGGTGCTACGGGCTGCTAACGGGCAGCCACCTCACGCGTCCAACAAGAATTCATTCCTCGGACCACCTCCTTTCCCGTGTGCGACCACGGTAGGTCGGCGGTTCAAGGGGCGACAAGGGATTTGTTCACGGTGCGAGCCGCTGGACCGTCCAGCCCTCGCCGCCACGGGTGTAGACGAGCCGGTCGTGCATCCGGCCCGGCCGCCCCTGCCAGAACTCGATCGCCGCCGGCGCCACCCGGTAGCCGCCCCACTCCTCGGGCACCGGGACCTCCCCGTCGGCGTACCTGGCCTCCGCGGCGTCGTACGCCGCCTGGAGCTCGGCCCGGTCCGCCACCGGCCGCGACTGGCGCGAGGCGTGCGCGCCGAGCCGCGAGCGCTCGGGGCGCGACCCGAAGTAGGCCTCGACCGCCTCCTGGGGCAGCCGGGTGGCGGTCCCGTCGACCCGCACCTGGCGCTCGAGCGGGTGCCAGGGGAAGAGCAGCGCGCACCGCGGGTTGGCCGCCAGCTCGACCCCCTTGCGGGAGCCGGTGTTGGTGAAGAAGACGAACCCCGCCTCGCTCACACCCTTGAGCAGCACCATCCGCGACGAGGGCCTCCCGTCGACCGAGACCGTCGAGACGACCATCGCGTTCGGCTCGTAGAGCCCGGCCTCCCGGGCCTCCTCGAACCAGCGCCGGAACATGGCGATCGGGTCGGGGTCCAGGTCGGCCTCGGTGAGACCCGCGTCGGCGTACTCGCGTCGGAGCCCGGCGATCTCGTCGTCCATGTCGGCGACCCTAGACGGTGACGCCACCCCGAGCGGGGTGCAGAATGCTCCAGCGCACCGAGACGAAGGAGTCCCATGCCCGAGCAGCCGACCGTCCACCACGGCCTGGAGGGCGTGGTCGCCTTCGAGTCGCAGATCGCAGAGCCCGACAAGGAGGGCTCCGCGCTGCGCTACCGCGGGGTCGACATCGAGGAGCTCGTGGGTCGGGTCCCCTTCGAGAACGTCTGGGGGCTCCTGGTCGACGGGAGCTACACGCCGGGGCTGCCCCCGGCGGAGCCCTACAACATCGCCATCCACACCGGCGACGTCCGCGCCGACGTGCAGGCGAGCGTGGCGATGCTGGCGCCGCTGCTGGGCATGGGGCAGACCTACGACATCTCCGACGAGGCCGCCCGCGAGGACCTCTCACGCGTGGCGGTGATGGTGCTGTCCTACGCCGCGCAGGCGGCCCGCGGCATCGGCAAGCCGGTCGTGCCGCAGCGCGAGGTCGATCGCGGAACGTCGCTGGCCGAGCGGTTCCTGATCCGCTGGCGCGGCGAGGCCGACCCCGCCCACGTGCGCGCCATCGACGCCTACTGGTCCTCGGCCGCCGAGCACGGCATGAACGCCTCCACCTTCACCGCGCGGGTGATCACCTCCACCGGCGCCGACGTCGCCGCGGCGTTCTCCGGGGCGATCGGCGCCATGAGCGGCCCGCTCCACGGCGGCGCACCCTCGAGGGTGCTCGGCATGATCGAGCAGGTCGAGCAGCGGGGAGACGCCCGGGCCTACGTCAAGGAGCTGCTCGACAACAAGGAGCGGCTGATGGGCTTCGGCCACCGGGTCTACCGCGCGGAGGACCCGCGGGCCCGGGTGCTGCGGCGCACCGCCAAGGAGCTCGACGCGCCGCGCTACCAGGTCGCCGAGGAGCTGGAGCAGGCCGCGCTCGCCGAGCTGCGCGAACGACGACCGGACCGGGTGCTCGAGACCAACGTGGAGTTCTGGGCGGCGATCGTCCTCGACTTCGCCCAGGTGCCCGCCCCGATGTTCACCGCGATGTTCACCTGCGCCCGCACCGGTGGCTGGTCGGCCCACATCCTGGAGCAGAAGCAGACCGGTCGGCTGATCCGCCCCTCCGCCGTCTACGCCGGGCCCACCGAGCGTCCCGCCGCCGAGGTCGACGGCTGGGACGAGGCGTGGGCACGCTGAGGCCGACCCTCCACACCGAGCGGCTGCGGCTCGAACCGCTCACCGAGGACCACCTCGAGCTCCTGGTCGAGCTCGACAGCGACCCGGAGGTGCTTCGCCACATCGTCGGCCGGGCCCTGACGCGGAAGGAGGTGCTGACCGACTCCGCCCCGCGGCGGCTCCGCACCGACGACCTCGGTCGCGGCACCTAGATGGGGTACGACGCCGACGGCGACTGGCTCGGGTGGTGGTGCCTCGCCGTCGACGAGACCGACGAGGCGGCCGCCGAGCTCGGCTACCGGCTGCGGCGTACGGCCTGGGGGCACGGCTACGCCACGGAGGGGTCACGGGTGCTGCTGGACCACGCGTTCGAGACGCTCGGCCTGCAGCGGGTGTGGGCGCAGACGATGGCGGTGAACACCCGTTCGCGGGGCGTGATGGAGCGGCTCGGGATGCGGCACGTGCGCACCTACCAGGGCGAGTGGGAGGACCCGCTGCCCGGAGCCTGGCGCGGCGAGGTGGTCTACGAGATCACGCCGTCCTGACCCGGGCGGTCACCACATCGGCTCGGGCTCGTCCTCGAAGGCCGGCGGCCGGTAGGCCGGCTGGTAGAGCAGCATCGACCGGGCGCCGGGCACGCGCAGCCGGACGGTGCGTCCCCAGGGCTGCTGCTCCACCTCGCCGTCGAACTCCGCACCGCGCTCCCCCAGCTCGGCCATCGTCGCCTCGAGGTCGTCGCACATCAGCGAGAGGTCGAAGTGCTGCCCGGTGCCGATCGAGCCGCCGCCGACGTCCTCCCACGACGCCGGGTGCACACCGAGCTCGCTCGGGCCGGTCCGGAAGATCAGCCAGCCGCCACCGGTGTCGACACCGGGCAGCCGCAGGACGTCGCGGAAGAAGGCGCGGGCGGCGTCGGGGTCGTCGGCGTAGACGAGGGTGTGGAGCGCGGTGATCATCGACCCACCGTAGCCGTGTCGGCGGGGCGTGGTTGGCTGGCGCCGTGACCGACGAGATCGCCCCCCAGATCGCCCTGTGGGACCGCGAGGCGGAGACGTTCGACGAGGCGGCCGACCACGGCCTGGCCGACCCCACGTGCCGGGCGGCGTGGCGCGAGCTGTTGCTGGAGGCCCTGCCGCCGGCTCCCGCACGGGTGGCCGACCTCGGGTGCGGCACGGGCACGCTGTCGAGGCTGCTGGCCGAGGAGGGCTACACGGTGACGGGGGTCGACTTCTCCCCCGAGATGGTGCGCCGGGCCCGGGCCAAGGCGGGGTCGCTGGCGGAGTTCGTCGTCGGCGACGCCGCCAGCCCGCCGCTGGAGCCGGCGGCCCACGACGTCGTGCTGAGCCGCCACGTGCTGTGGGCCATGCCGTCCCCCGCCGCGGCGCTGGCGCGATGGATCGACCTGCTCGCCCCGGGTGGACGCCTGGTGCTGGTCGAGGGCAGCTGGTCCACCGGGGCCGGACTCACCGCCGAGGAGACGGTGGCGCTGGTCGAGGCAGCCGGCCGGGAGGCGAGGCTGCGCCGGATGCCCGAGCCGGTCTTCTGGGGTGGTCCGGTCAGCGACGACCGCTACCTCGTGGTCAGCGGCCCCTGACGCCCACCCGGTGACGGTCAGCCCAGCCGGCCGTCGTACCAGCTGGTCCGACCCTTGCCGCCGGGGCGGCTCAGCGAGATGTGCATGTGGTCGCGGTGGCGCAGGGTCTTGGAGCACTTCTTGCGCTTCTTGCACGAGGAGGAGAGGTAGTCCTCCTTGGCGAACTCGTTCCACGACGCGTACATGTGGTCGTTCCAGATGATGTACATGATGCCCATCCGGCGCGCCCTGGCGTCGGCGTTGCCCGCACGGTCCTGCTTCCGCACGAGGGTCAGGAGCTCGCGGGCCCGCACGCGGTCCCGCTTCCGGTCCGCGTCCAGCATCCAGTCGAACGCCCGGCCCTCCTTGTGCTCGGAGGTGCCGCCGATGCGGCACTTGCGGGAGATGGGGCCGTAGCCGCCACCCTGGTTCCGCACGATCCAGCGGGCCAGCACCTTGGTGCCGGCCTTGGCCTTGGGCGAGCACTTCGTCTGCGGCTGGTAGCCGGCGTAGCCCTCGATGTCCTGAGCGAGGGCGGGAGCGGACGAGAGCAGGAGCGCGGCCGTCACGGCGGCCACGAGCAGGCGTGACATGAGAAGCCCTTCCGGGGGGTGTTGGGGCCCATCGAGGGTATGTCGGGTCGCCGCTCGTGTCAGGAGATCGAGGGGAGCCGCCTGGCGAAGCAGCGCTGCAGGGGTGACCAGCCGTAGTGGCCGAACGACCCGATCCGGACGTAGCCCGAGGACTCGTAGAGGGCGATCGCCTCGGGCTGCTCCGCACCCGTCTCCAGGATCATCACCGCCGCGCCGGCTGCGGTGGCCGTGCGCTCGAGGTGGGCCAGGATCGCCCGCGCGTGACCCGCGCCGCGGGCCTCGGGCACGACGTACATCCGCTTGATCTCCGCGGCGTTGGTGGTGCCGAAGGCCTCGACGTCGTCGCGTCGCCGCCACGCCCCGGACGCGACCGGCTCCTCGCCGACGTAGCCCACGAAGAAGCTGCCGTCGGGCGGCTCGAACATCAGCGGGTCGAGCGGGGTGTCGTCGCGGCCGCCGTAGCGGACGACGTACTCCCCCTGCACGGCCTCGATCAGCCGCATCGCGTCCGGGTGGGCGAAGCCCACCTGCTCGATCCGCAGCTCAGGCAAGCGAGGTGCCACACCCGTCGCAGAAGCGGGCGTCGCCGTCGTTGCGGGTCCCGCAAGAGCGGCAGAACGGCCCGGAGGCGCGCTCGTCGTCGACGGTACGACCCACGCCGAGCAGGCCCTCACCGTCGGTCAGGTAGGCCGCCGAGTCCTTGACGACGGGCGAGAGCTCGCCGGAGGCGTAGCGCGCCGCCACACCGCCGTACCCGGCCTGGGTGAGCCAGCCGCCCACCGCCAGCATCGGGATCGCGACCATCAGCATCCAGAACCGGGTGGGCGGCCCGAAGGAGTTCATGGAGCCGATGAAGTCGACGAAGCCGATGATCCCCAGCACCACCGCGCCGAGGAGCACCAGCGGTCCGGTGACGCGGAAGAACGCGCGTACGCCGGCCTGGTTGCGCAGCCCCGGATTGGTGTCCATGTCTCCCCCTCAGGTCGTGCTCCGGATGGAGCGGGTGCCAGAATAGGCCCCGCCGACAGCGTCGTCAGGCACTGCCACTCAAAGGCCACGCACTGCCACCGGAAGGTTGCCCGATGAGCGACGCCCTCCAGATCCCCGCCGACCTGCTGCCCGCCGACGGCCGCTTCGGAGCGGGTCCGTCCAAGATCCAGACGGGTCACGTCGAGGCGCTCGCAGCGACCGGCTCATCGCTGCTGGGCACCTCCCACCGCCAGGCGCCGGTCCGCGAGACCGTCGGTCGGGTTCGCGAGGGCCTCGCCGCCCTGTTCGACCTGCCCGACGGCTACGAGGTGGTGCTGGGCAACGGCGGCGCGACGGCCTTCTGGGACATCGCCTGCTTCGGCCTCATCCGCGAGAAGAGCCAGCACCTCTCCTTCGGGGAGTTCTCCTCGAAGTTCGCGAGCTCCGCAGCGGCGGCGCCGTGGCTGGCCGAGCCGTCGGTCATCGCCTCCGAGCCCGGTTCGCGGCCCGAGCCGGCCGCCGAGGACGGCGTCGACGTCTACGCGTGGCCGCACAACGAGACCTCGACGGCCGTCATGGCCCCCGTGCGCCGGCCGACCGGTGTCGCCGACGACGCGCTGGTCCTCGTCGACGCCACCTCCGGCGCCGGCGGCCTCCCGGTCGACCTGGCCGAGGTGGACGCCTACTACTTCGCGCCGCAGAAGTGCTTCGCCTCCGACGGCGGGCTGTGGATCGCGATCATGTCCCCCCGGGCGCTCGGCCGCGCCGAGGAGATTGCGGCGAGCGACCGCTACGTGCCGCCGTTCTTCGACCTGCCCACCGCCATCGACAACTCGGCGAAGAACCAGACCTACAACACCCCCTCGGTCGCGACGCTCTTCCTCATGGCCGAGCAGCTGGACTGGATGAACGACAACGGCGGCCTCACCGGCATGGTCGAGCGGACCACCGCGTCGTCGGACGCCCTCTACGGTTGGGCCGAGAAGACGTCGTGGACGACGCCGTACGTCACCGACCCGGCACACCGCTCGCTGGTCATCGGCACCATCGACCTCGACGAGCAGATCGACGCCGCCGCAGTCGCGGCCACGCTGCGGGCCAACGGGATCGTCGACACCGAGCCCTACCGCAAGCTCGGCCGCAACCAGCTGCGGATCGCGATGTACCCCGCCGTCGACCCCGCCGACGTCGAGGCCCTCACCCGCTGCATCGACCACGTCGTCGACCACCTCTGACGAGCGGCAGCGGGGGTGGCTAGCCGCCCAGCGCTGCCGCGATCACGTCGTGGGTGGCACGGTCGTAGGCCACCAGCCGGGCCTCGCTGACCTCCGTCGGCGTCGTCCGGAGCGTCTCGACGGCTGCCGCGACCGCGTCGTCCTTGGGCCAGCCGTAGATGCCGGCGCTGACCAGCGGGAAGGCGACCGTCCGCGCGCCGAGCTCGTCGGCGACCTCGAGCGCCCGCCGGTAGCAGGAGGTCAGCAACCCCCGGTCGGTCTCGCCGGCCCGGAAGTTCGGCCCGACCACGTGGATGACCCAGCGGGCGGCCATCGCGCCGGCCGTGGTCCAGCCGGCCTCGCCCGTCGCGAGGCCGTCCGGGAACCGGCGGACGCAGTCCTCGAGGACCGCCGGTCCCCCGGCCGCGTGGATCGCGCCGTCCACGCCTCCCCCGCCGCGCATCGCCCGGTTGGCGGCGTTGACGACCGCGTCCACCACCTGCTCGGTGATGTCGCCGTGCACCACGGTGAGGTCCATGCCCGCCATCGTGGCACGGGTCAGGCGTCGCGCAGCAGCCTCAGGACGGCCCGTTCGAGGGCCGACTGCCGCTCGTCGGGGGTGCGGTGCCGGCGGCGCGCGGTGGTCGCGATGGTCCGCCCCTCCTCGTAGGCGTCGACGACCCGGGGGTCGACGTAGGAGTTGCGGGCGAGCGTGGGCGTGTTGCCCAGGAACTCCGCGACCTCCTTCATGGCCGCCGCCACGGCCCGCTTGCGCGACGCCTTGGTCTCTCCCGGCTCGTCGGACATCGCGAGCGCCGTGGCGGCGAGCACGGTGGCGTGCCAGGTGCGGAAGTCCTTGGCGGTGTAGTCGTCCCCCGTCGTCCGCCGCAGGTAGTCGTTGACCTGGCGTGAGTCGAGCTCGCGCCAATGGCGGCCGTCCTTCCAGGCCATGAGCTGCTCGCTGCCGCGACGGCGGCGCATCGCCTCGACAGCCTCGACCACCGCGGGATCGTCGATCTCGATCTGGTGCTCGATCCCCGACTTGCCCTCGAACCGGAACTGCAGCCGGTCCCCCCGCCGGCGGACGTGCCGCCGCTGCAGCGTGGTCAGGCCGAAGCTCCCGTGCTGGTCGGCGTAGACGTCGTTGCCGATGCGGAAGTAGCCGAGGTCCAGCAGCCGAACCGCGACCGCGCAGGCACGGTCCTGGGTCATCCCGGCGGCTCCGAGGTCGACGAGGATCTTCTCGCGCGCCCGCGACAGCACCTTGCCGAAGCCGAGCACGCGCACGTGCTTGGCGCTGTCGCGCTGCTCGCGCCACACGGGGTGGTAGAGGTACTGGCGGCGGCCGGCGTCGTCGGTCCCGACCGCCTGCAGGTGGCCGTTCTCCGCCGGGCAGATCCACACCTCGCGCCAGGCTGGCGGGATCACGAGCTTCTTGCAGCGCTCGACGTCGACCTCGGCGAGCCGGTTGCCGTCCTGGTCGAGGTAGACGAAGCCGCGGCCGGACCGGCGGCGGGTCCAGCCCGGGTCGTCGGGGGAGGTACGTCGCAACCGCGGCATGCCACGGAGCGTAGACGGGCCGTGGGCGAGGACGGCTCACCCGATCGTCGGGATCAGCGGGGCCGCAGCGCCCGCCACAGCACGAGCAGCACGGCGGCGAGGATGCCGCCACCGATGAGCCACTGGGTGGGGTCACGCGGTCCCGGTTCCTCCTCGGGCAGCTCCTCTCCCACGCGGGACCGGGTCGACGGGCTCGGGTCCTCCGGCAGCGGCGACGGCTCGGCTGCGTCGGTCGGCTGGAGGCCGACCTCGCGCGTCACCGACGCCGGCAGCGGCACCCGCAGCACCGGGGCCCGCGCACCCTCCGAGGTCAGGACGAGGGTGCCGTCGGGCAGGACCGTCAGGGCCTCGCCCTGCTCCTGGCTGGGCAGGTCGATGAGGTCGCCGACCGGCTGCAGCCCGGGCCACGAGTAGACCTGCGCCCTGCCGTAGTTGCGCAGCACCAGGTGGCGCCCGTCGGGGAAGAACTCACCGCCGGTGACGAGGGGGAGTGCGCGGTCGCGTGGCCGGAGCTCGTTGGTCGCCCGGGGGTCGAGGCTGCGGGGTGCCAGGAAGAAGCGGCCGCCGAGGGGGTTCTTGGTGACCACCACCAGCCGGCCCGTGGTCGGGTGGGCGAGGAGCGCCTCGGCGTCGGCAGGACCGTCGGGGTAGGCCAGCTCGAAGGTGTCGCCGGCGACGGTCAAGTCGCCGCTCCCGACGCTGAGCCGGGTGAGGGAGATCGTGTCGCGGGCCTTGGCGTTGTCGCCGATGTCGCCCACCCACACGCGGCCGTCCAGCGCCGGCGCGAGCGCCTCGACGTCCTCCACCTCCGCGTCCCACCGGGTGGTGCCGACGGTCTCCCCGGTCTCGGGGTCGACGACGAAGAGCCGGGCCTCGTCACCGGAGTCGTTGACCGTGACCATCATCCCGAAGACGAGGGCGACACCGCTCGACTCGACGATGGCGGGGTCCTCGAACCGGAACCACGGCTGCGGCTCCTGCTCGACCGAGGCGGCGCTCAGCCCGAGGGCGAACGGCGCCGCCACGGCGAGCGCCACGACCGCCTCACGCGCGCCCATCGCGCTCCAGCAGCTCCGCGAGCCGGGGCGCGATGCCCCAGCTCCGGACGAGCTCGTCGTACTCCTCGCGCACGGCACCTCCCCCCGGTGGCTCGCCGGTCCGGGTCGCGCGCACCAGCGTGTTGCGGGGCGTGTGCCGGCTCTCGACGAACTGCATGACCTCGACACGGTATCCCTGCAGTCGCAGCAGCGAGGCGCGAACGGCGTCGGTGAGGGTGTCCGCGAACCGCTCGCGCAGGATTCCGTGACGGGTCAGCATCGAGTACGGCGCCGGCGTCTCGCTGCGGCGCAGCTGGGCAGCGATGTCGTGGTGGCAGCACGGGGCGGCCAGGACCAGGGTGGCCTCCCACTCGACCGCTCGGGCCAGCGCCTCGTCGGTGGCGGTGTCGCAGGCGTGGAGGGCCAGCACCACCTCGGGTGCGGGGTCGACCTCCGCGTCGGCGATGGAACCCACGACGAAGTCGGCCGTGATGCCGAGGTCGGCGGCCACGCGCGTGTTGTGGTCGCGGGACTGCTGCTTCACGTCGACCCCGACCAGCCGGACAGGCAGCCCGCGCACGTCGGCCAGGTAGCGGTGGGCGGCGAAGGTCAGGTAGGCGTTGCCGCAGCCGAGGTCGACCACGCGCAGCGGGTCCTCCGGCGTCGGCCGTCGCAGGTGACCCTGCTCGAGCGCGTCGGACACGGAGGCCTCCAGGATCCGGAGGAACTCCTCCACCTGGCGGTACTTGGCCTGCCGGCTCGGCTTGATGCGACCACGGTCGTCGGCGATGCCCAGGGCCGCCAGCACCGGGTCGCCCTCGGGCAGCAGGCGTCGCTTCTCGCGGTCGTGCTCGCGGTCGGCCACCACCACCTCGGCACGTGACCGGGTGTGGACGTGGGCGTCCCCCTTCTTGGTCACCCGCACCTGGTGGGACGCCGTGACGGTGTCCACGTGCCAGTTGCCGAAGGGCTGGCCGAGCAGGTCGTCGACGGCGCGGGCCGCCGGCTCCCCGAGCGGGTGGTTGCTGGTGTGGGCCTGGGTGTCGTCGTAGGCCGTGAGCTGCAGGTGTCGCCCGGCCTTCAGGTCGACGTAGCGCAGCTCGACCCGTCGCCACGGCGGGCGGGCCCCCTTCTGCCGTCCGGCCGCGACGACCCGCACCAGCGTGGCCGGGTCGAGGGCCATCCCGCGGACCTGCTCCAGCACGTCGGTCAGCGGCTGCGCCACTAGAGGACCGCCGCGACGACGACGAGCAGCAGCAGCGCCCCCAGCGCCACGGGGATCACGAGGCGGCGGTGGCGGGGATTCACGCCGCGATCCTATCGAGGCAGTGCGGGGTGCCGGTCCGCCAGCAGCTCCACGAGGTGCAGCGCCCTCACCCCCGCGAGGTCGGCCAGCTGGTGGCGACAGGACAGGCCGTCGGCCAGGACGACCGCGTCGGGGTCGGCGCGCAGGGCCGGCAGCAGCGCGGACTCGGCCACCGCGACCGAGACCTCGTAGTGGCCGCGCTCCATGCCGAAGTTCCCGGCGAGGCCACAGCAGCCCGGGACCCGGACCACCGTGGCGCCGGCGCGCCTCAGCAGCCGCTCGTCGGCCTCCCACCCGAGCACGGAGGCGTGGTGGCAGTGGGGCTGGGCGACGACGCGGGTGCCCGCGAGGTCGGGCAACGGCAGGTCGAGCCGCTCGGCGAGCTCGGCGAAGGTCATCACACCGGACGCGAGGGCGGCAGCCCCGCCCGGGTCGACCAGCTCGGCAGCGTCGGTCCGCAGCGTGGCCAGGCAGGACGGCTCGAGCCCGACCACCGGGATCCCGCTGGCGACGTACGGCGCGAGCGTCGAGACCGTCCCGGCGACGATCTCCCGGGCCCGGTCGAGCTGCCCGGTCGTGATCCAGGTGAGGGCACAGCAGGCGGGCTCGGGGATCACCCGGGCGGACAGCCCCGCCCGGTCGAGGAGCGCGCCGGCAGCGGCGGCGATCCCCGGACCGAAGTGGTCGGTGAAGGTGTCGGCCCACAGCCACACGTCGGGCTGCGGTCCGGACGCCGGACGCGCCAGCCGGCGTGGCGCGGGACGCGGCAGCGTCCGTCGCCGGTCGACGCCGGCCACCGCCTTGGCGACCGTTGCGACCGGGCCGGCACCCGCCAGCCGCCGGGCCCACCCCGGGGTCCGGTCCAGCCACGCCGGCAACCGCCCGAGGGTGTAGTGGCTCCGGGGACGGCGTCGTCCGGCGTACTGCTGGTGCAGGACCTCGGCCTTGTAGGTGGCCATGTCGACGCCGGTCGGGCAGTCGGACACGCACCCCTTGCAGGACAGGCAGAGGTCGAGCGCCTCGGTCACCGCCGGGTCGCGCAGCCCTTGGACGAGGGTCCCGTCGAGCGCCTCCTGCAGCACCCGGGCGCGTCCCCGGGTGCTGTCCCTCTCCTCCCGTGTGGCCACGTAGGACGGGCACATCACCCCGACGGCCGCAGGCGCCACGCACGCACCGACGCCGGTGCACCGGTGGACGGCAGCCCCGAGCGACTCGTCGTGGGTGAGCCGCAGCGCGGTGCGCACGGAGCCGACCGGTCGGGCTGGCCGCAGGTCGGCGTCGACCGGCGCCGGGTCCACGAGCACTCCCGGGTTGAGCAAGCCGTCGGGGTCGCAGGCCCGCTTGACCTGGCTGAAGAGGGCGAGCGACTCGGCGTCGTACATCAGCGGCAGCAGCTCCGAGCGGGCCCGCCCGTCACCGTGCTCGCCGGAGATCGAGCCGCCGTAGGTGCGCAGCGCGGACGCGGAGGCGAGGAGGAAGTCCCGGAACCGCTGCCGGCCCCGGTCGTCGCCGAGGGGGAAGTCGATCCGGGCGTGGACGCAGCCGTCGCCGAAGTGCCCGTAGGGGACGGTGGTGAGGCCGTGGTCGGCCAGGAGCCGCTCGAAATCACGCAGCCACGCCCCGAGGTGCTCGGGCGGGACGGCGGCGTCCTCCCAGCCGGGGTACGCCGGCCGCGCCAGGCTCCGCGCGGCCAGCCCCGCCCCGGCCTCCCGGATCCGCCACAGGGCGGCGGCCTCGCGGGGGTCGTCGACGGTGCGCCGGTCGAGCTCGCCGGCCGCCACCACCGGCTCCTCCCCCGCCACCTCGACGAAGAGCCAGCCGGCGCCACGCGGCAGGGCGGGCACGGGTCTCCCGGCGGCGCGCACCAGGTCGACGATGCGCGCGTCGAGGCCCTCGCACGCCACGAGCCGGTTGCCGCCGGCCAGCAGCGTCGGCACCGCGTCGGCCGCCTCGGCCATCGACGGGTAGCCGAGCACCGTCAGCCGGCGCGGCTCCTCAGGCACCAGCGACACCGTCGCCTCGGTCACCACCGCCAGCGTCCCCTCCGACCCGACGAGGAAGCGGTCGAGCCGCCGCCCGCGCTCGGGCAGCAGGTGCTCGAGGGCGTAGCCGCTCACCTGCCGGGAGAAGCGTCCGAAGTGCGTCCGCACGTGTGCGAGCCGGGCGTCGACGAGCCCGGCGAGCCGGTCGGTGGCGTCGTCGACGAGCCACGCGAGGCGCAGGTCGGCCACGTTGTCGCTGGTCCGCCCGTAGCCGAGTGCCCGTGAACCGCAGGCGTTGTTGCCGATCATCCCGCCGATCGTGCAGCGGGGATGGGTCGACGGGTCCGGCCCGAAGCGCAGCCCGTGGGGTGCGGCGGCCCGCTGCAGCGACGCGTGGACCACGCCCGGCTCCACCCGGGCGGTGCGTGCCTCCGGGTCGACCTCGAGGATCCGCCCGAGGTGGCGCACGGTGTCGACCACCAGCCCCGGGCCGACCGCGTTGCCGGCGATCGAGGTGCCTGCCCCCCGCATCGTGACCGGGACCGAGTACTCGCGCGCGACGTCGAGGATCGCGTGCAGCTCGTCGGGGTGCCGGGGCCGGGCGACGGCTTGCGGCACCACCCGGTAGAGGGAGGCGTCGGAGGAGTAGAGCGCGCGGTCGAGCGTCGCGTCGGAGGTGTCGGTGACCCCGCGGCGGCGCAGCTCGGCCAGCAGCTCGGCCGGCTGTGGCTTCACCAGTTCTCCAGCGACGCGCCGACGATCCCGGCCAGGTCCTCGGCCGTGACCTCCCGCGGCGCGGTCGCGAGGAGCCGTTGTTGCTTGAGGGTGCCCTCGACCAGGTCGGGCACGTCGGCCTCGGCGTACCCGACCTCGGCCAGCCCGCGCGGCAGGCCCACGTCGCGCATCAGGTCGACCAGGACGTCCGGCAGCGTCTCCGGCCCCTCGCCGGAGCAGCCGGGGTCGAGCAGCCGGGCCGCACGCAGGTGGCGCTCGGGCGCGGCCGCGAAGGTGAACCGGAACGCCGCCGGCGCCGTCAGCGACACCGCCATGCCGTGGGGGACGATCGGCTCGTCGCCGGGGTAGTCGGCCGGGCGGAAGTCGCGGACCCGGCCCGCGATCGGGTAGGCGCAGGCGTGCGGGACGTGAACGCCCGCGTTGCCGAACCCGAGCCCGGCGAAGGTCGCCGCGAGCGCCATCTGCTCGCGCGCCCCACGGTCGGACCCGTCGCGCACCGTGGCGCGGAAGGCCCCGGCCAGCAGCGACATCGCCCGCTCCGACCACAGGTCGGCGATCGGGTTGGCCCCGCAGTAGGGCACCCGCTCCTCGGGCTGCTTGGCGTCGAAGTCGGCGAACCAGCGCGCGGTGTAGCTCTCCAGCGCGTGGCAGAGGATGTCCATCCCCGCGGCCGCCGTCACCATCGGCGGCTGGGTGAGCGTGAGGTCGGGGTCGACGACGGCGTGGGTGGGCCGCAGGGCAGGGTGGCTGATCCCGGTCTTCACGTGCTGGGCCAGCACGTCGAGGACGCAGATGGTGGTGCTCTCGCTCCCCGTCCCGGTGGTGGTCGGCACCGCGACCAGCGGCAGCAGCGGCCGGCTCGGCGCGCGGCCGCCGCCGACCGGAGGGTTGACGTAGTCCATCAGCTCGCCGGGGTTGGTGGTGAGCAGGTTGACGGCCTTGGCGGTGTCGATCGCCGAGCCGCCACCGACCGCCACCACGGCATCGAGCGGACCGGCGTCGCGGGCGAACGCGATGGCGTCCGCGAGGGAGGCGTCGGTCGGCTCGACCCGCGCGGCGTCGTACGTCGTGACGGTGAGCCCGTGACGCTCCAGCTGTTCGGCGATCCGGGCGGGGTGGCCGGTCGCGGCGACCCCCGGGTCGGTCACCAGCAGCACCCGGCGCACGCCCAGCGCCGCCAGGTCGTGCCCGATCTCGGCAGAGGCGCCGGGACCGAACTTGAGGCCCGGCGCGGCGTAGGTGAAGACCGTCTCGCTCATGCGTCCTCCCGAGGGGGTCAGCGACTGTCCGTGGTGAGTCCCAGCACGTGCCTGACCAGGTCGAGGACGGGGACCGCGCCCGACTCGATGTCGGCGACCTCGACCCACGCGGCGGCGTCGGTGGTGCCGTCGTGCTCCGCGACCGGCTCCGCGCCGTCCGGCACCGTGGCGCCGTAGACCAGGTGGATGCCGTGGTAGTCCTCGCGCCGACCCGTGGGCGCGGTGCCGGTGAAGTGGGTGTCGTGGACCCCCAGCAGGTGGTCGACGGTCGCGACGAGCCCGGTCTCCTCGTGCACCTCGCGCACCACCGCGGTCGCCGGCGTCTCGCCGTGGTCGACACCGCCCCCGGGAAGGGTCCACTCGCCGGTGTGGGCGCCCTGCTCGGAGATCCTGGTCAGCAGCAACCGGGACCCCCGCCGCACGACGGCGTACGCCGCGACCCGCTGCCGCCGGTGGAGCTGGTGGTCGGCGAGGGCCTCGGCCACCAGCGGCGCGACCGGCAGGCTGCCGTCGAGGATCCGCGAGAGCGGCTGCCACGCCGACTCGATCGTGGATCCGTCGACCTCCACCACGCGCGGGGCGGGCGAGCCGGGCGGCACCCAGCCCTCGTAGACGATCCGCAGCGCGTGGGCATTGACCCGGCGACCGCCCCGCCACGCCGAGGGCATGTGGGCGGAGTAGACGCGGGCGGTGTCGCTGATCCGGGCGGTCAGCCCGGTCTCCTCGGCGACCTCGCGGACCACGGCGTCGCGGGGGTCCTCCCCGTGGTCGACGCCGCCCCCGGGCAGCGTCCAGAGCTCGTCGGTCGTGACCAGCGGCGAGAGCCTGCTGAGCAGGATCTCGTCGTCGCGCACGATCACGGCGTACGCCGCGACGCGCTGCCGCTTGGGGGTCCGGGCCACCCTGACAACCTAGTGGGCCGGGCCCCAGCTGGGCGGCACGGCGCTGCGCGGCACCACGTCCAGGCCCCGGGCCTCCACCCGGTCGGGAGCGTGGCCGCCGAGGTGGGCCGGGTACCACGGTGCGTGCTCGCCGGGCCGCGGCCGGTGGTGGGGCCGACGCTGCAGGTCCTCGAGGAGCTCGGTGAGCACCCCTCCGAGGCGGGCGGTCCACTCCCGCGGGTCCGCGGTGGGCGGCACGCGCAGCGGGGGCCCGAAACGCAGGTCGTTGCGGATCCCCCGGCGGGGTCGCGGCCGTGGCTGGCGGCCGTCGACCGGACGGGCGACGCTCCACAGCCGCTGGATGCCCCACTGCACCACCGGCACCACCGGCGCACCGGTCTCCTGCGCCAGTCGGGCCACCCCGGGCATCAGCGACCGGACGGTGTAGGAGTAGCTGATGCCCGCCTCCGGGAAGACCCCGACGGCCTCTCCCTCCCGCAACAGCCGCCGGGCCCCCAGGTACGCCGCCGCCGGGGCCTCCCGGTCCACCGGCACGTGTCGCATGCCGGTCATCGCCCGTCCCACCACCGGCACGTCCCAAACGTCGTGCCGGGTCAGGAACCGGACGCGGCGGCCCCGGGTCAGGGCGGCCTGCGCCAGGGTCAGGAAGTCCGGGTAGGCCACGTGGGTGGCCGCCAGGATCACCGGCCCGCTCGCGGGGAGGTGGTGGGCGCCCTCGACGCTGGTGCGCAGGTCGACGGCGCGCAGGGCGAGCCGTCCGAGCAGCACGGTGGCGCGGTACCACCCGTCGTCAGGCACCGTCGCGGCGCTCAGGCGAAGGGCGGCCGGGCGTCGCGCGCCAGGGACCGGCGACCGGCCCAGCGCCAGACCCGGGCAGCCCGGTCACGGTCGTCGTCGGTCACGAGGTTGCCCATCCACCGCAGCGCCAGCGTCATCAGCCAGTCCGAGCGCATGCCCGCCGGGCCGAGCGCCCTGAGGACGCCGGGGACGGTGACCAGCCCGGCGAGCCGGCGGGCGATCGAGAACGCCTCGCCGTAGTGCTCGCTCAGCAGCGCGGGCCACGAGCGGGCGAGGTCGTCGTGGGCCAGCATCGTGTCGACGACGAGACGGCCCGACTCCAGGCCGTAGTCGATGCCCTCACCGTTGAGCGGGTTCACGAGCGCGGCCGCGTCACCGACCAGCGCCCAGTTGCGGCCGGCCACGCGGGAGACCGCCCCGCCCATGGGGAGCAGCGCGGAGGTGGGAGCCCGCAGCTCCTCCGCGAGACCGAAGTCGTCGCGGATCGTGTCGGCGTACACCTGCATGAGGGGCTTGATCGCGACCTCCGCCGGCCGCTTCGCGGTGGCCAGGGTGCCGGCACCGAGGTTGACCGAGCCGTTGCCGAGGGGGAAGACCCAGCCGTAGCCGCTGAGGATCTGGCCCGCCTCGTCACGCAGCTCCAGGTGGGAGCTGATCCACGGGTCGTCCGACATGGTCGAGTCGACGTAGGTCCGGCCGGCGACGGCGTAGACGGTGTCGCGGTGCCACTCCCGCCCCAGCCGCTTGCCCAACGGCGAGCGCACGCCGTCGGCGACCACCAGCCGCTCGCAGGCGATCTCGAACCGCTCCTCGGCGCCCTGCAGGACGACGGCGGCCACCCGGCCGCCGTCCATCCGGACGTCGACGGCCCGCACGCCGTCGACGGCGGTGGCGCCGGCCTTGATGGCCGTGGTGCGCAGGTGGTCGTCGAGCTCGGTGCGCGCGACGGCGGAGCCCCAGTCGGGGAGCGACCCACCCGGCCAGCGCAGCAGCAGGGTCTGGCCGAAGCCGTGGGCCCGCAACCCCTGGTTGACCGCGTGGGCCCGCAGCCAGTCCTCGAGGCCCAGCCGCTGGAGCTCGCCGATCGCGCGCGGGGTGAGGCCGTCGCCGCAGGTCTTGTCGCGCGGGAAGACGGCCGCGTCCACCAGCACGGTGTCCAGCCCGGCGCGGGCGGCCCACGCGGCGGCAGCCGACCCGGCGGGGCCGGCGCCGACGACGAGGACGTCGGTGCGGGTGGGGGTGCTCACCCCCCGATTCTCTCAGGGGCCCGAAGGGCGCACCCAATCCGGACGCCGGCGGTGCCGGGGTCAGGACCCGCGCTGGAGGCTGGTGCAGACGCAGACCCGGTTGCCCTGGGCGTCGGCCAGCACCCAGAAGCTGGGCGCCTCGTCGTCGGACTCCAGCACCCCGCCCGCCGCCAGGGCGGCGTCGACCCGCTCCCGCGCCGCGTCGGGCGCCACCCACACGTCGGGGTGGTAGCGCTGCCGCGGGACGTCGTGCCGGTCGGTCCCCTGGAACCAGAGCGTCGGCAGCTGGCCGGAGGGGTCGACGACCTCGCCGTCGCGGACCTCGCCGCCGAGGACCGCCACCCAGAAGGGACGGATCTGCTCGGCGTCCCACGTGTCGATCGTCAGCTCCAGGAGCTGCCGTGCCACCGGGTCGGCGGACGCGCCGAGCTCGGCGGCGATCTCGCTGATGCGGCGGGCGAGCCGCAGGTCGCGGTCGGTGATCCCGCCGACGTCGTGGCTGGAGAGCGTGACGTCGACGTAGGGGTAGCGGAGGTCGAGGTCCGGGTGGTGGTTCATCTCCTCCGCGGCGTCGGTGACCCGGTCGACGAGCGTCCGCCCGGTGACGAAGTCGCCGGTAGCGAAGCGGGCCCGGATGGTGCCGAGGATCGGCCGCCAGTCGGCCAGCCCCTCGGCCATCACCTGGTCGCCGGTGAGCGTGTCCCTGTCACCCATGCCTGTCACCCATGCCTGTCACCCTGCCACGGAGCCACCGACCCGGACAGTGTTACGAAGCGCTGACAGTGAGCGCGGACACGGTTCCCCGCCGACGTCGGCTGTCAGGATGGGTCCATGCCGCGGCCCCTCGTCCTCGCGATCCTCGCCGTGCTCGTGCTCAGCGGGTGCGGTGGCTCCGCCACCGAGACGGCGGCCGAGCCGACCCCGTCAGCGACCTCGGCCAGCCCCGAGGAGTCCCCCGAGGCGCAGGAGTCCACCGGGGGCCAGCAGCTCGAGCCCGAGGCCGAGCCCGAGGCGGTCCCCGACTCCCTCGACTTCACGGGCACCACCGTGGCCGGGGCCGAGTTCGAGGGCGCGACGCTCGCGGGTCGACCCACCCTGCTGTGGTTCTGGGCGCCCTGGTGTCCCAGCTGCCGCGGCCAGATCCCCCAGGTCGAGGGCCTCGCCGAGCAGTACGACGGCGAGCTCAACGTGGTCGGCGTGGGATCGCTCGACAGCGCCGAGGCCATCGCGGGGTTCGCCGGCGACGTCGACGGCGTCACCCACCTCGAGGACGCCGACGGCGAGCTCTGGAAGCGTTTCGGCGTCAGCGAGCAGTCCTCCTTCGTGCTCCTGGACAGCGACGGGTCGGAGGCCTTCCGGACCGGGTACGGAGGCTCGGACGAGCTCGGCGACCGGGTCGCCGACGCCGTGGGGTGACCGCGTGGGCGACACCCTGACGCTGGCGGTGGCCGCCGGCATGCTGGCCGCGGTGAACCCGTGCGGCTTCGCCCTGCTGCCGGCGTACCTCTCGGTGCTGGTGCTGGGTGACGACTCCCCCGGCACGGGACGCGCCGTCGGTCGTGCGCTGGCCCTCACCGGGTGGATGACCCTGGGTTTCGTGGCCGTCTTCGGCATCTTCGGACTGGTCATCTCGCCGGTGGCCTCCCAGGTCCAGCAGTACCTGCCCTGGTTCACCGTGGTCTTCGGTGTCCTTGTCGCCCTCGCCGGCGTGTGGCTGGCGCTCGGACGCGAGCTGCCGCAGCTGCGGATCGGCACCGGCAGCGGCAAGGCCGTCACCCGGACCGCCCCCGCCATGGTGGGTTTCGGGGCGTCGTACGCCGTCGCGTCGCTGACCTGCACCATCGCCCCGTTCCTGGCGGTGGTCGTCGCCGGCTTCCGGGCAGGCTCGGTCGGCGAGGGCGTCCTGCTCTACGTCGGCTACGCGGCCGGCATGGGCCTGTTGGTCGGCGTCGCGGCCGTGGCGGTCGCGGTCGCCCGTCGCGGGCTGGTCACGGGGCTGCGGCGCACCGGTCGGTGGGTGCCGCGGGTCGCCGGCGTGCTGCTGCTCGTGGTCGGTGCCTACGTGGCGTGGTACGGCGCCTGGGAGCTGCGCGTGCTGGGCGGTGACGACCCCGCCGACCCGGTCATCGACCTCGCCGCCCGGATCCAGCGGACGCTGGCCGAGTGGGTCGACGCCCTCGCGCCGTGAGCGCCGCTCACCCGCCGCGGGGCACGACCAGCCCCGACTCGTAGGCCAGGACGGTCAGCTGCACCCGGTCGCGGACGTCGAGCTTGGTCAGCAGCCGCGACACGTAGGTCTTCACGGTGGCCTCGCTCAGGTGGAGCCGACCGCCGATCTCCGCGTTCGACTGCCCCGACGCGACGGCCAGCATCACCTCGCGCTCGCGCGCGCTGAGACCCTCGACCCGCGGGTCGGCGACCGTCTCGGGCTGCTCGGCGAAGCGCTCCAGCAGCCGGCGGGTCAGCGCCGGGGCGAGCAGGGCGTCACCGCGGGCCACGACCCCGACGGCGTGCACCAGGTCGGCCGGCGGGATGTCCTTGAGCAGGAAGCCGCTGGCGCCCGCCCGCACGGCCTGCATGACGTACTCGTCGAGGTCGAACGTCGTCAGCACCACGACCCGCACGGCGGGGTCGTGGGCCACCACCCGGCGGGTGGCCTCGATGCCGTCGAGCCGGGGCATCCGCACGTCCATGAGCACCACGTCCGGCGCCAGGGTGGCGGCGGCCTCGACGGCCTCGAGGCCGTCGGCCGCCTCCCCGACGACCTCCACACCCCCGCGTTCGAGGATCATCCGGAAGCCGACCCGCACCAGCTCCTGGTCGTCGACCACCAGCGCCCGGGTCGCCGCCGCGGTCACGTGGCCACCGGCAGCACGGCCCGGACGGCGAAGCCGCGGTCGCGCTCCGGGCCGGCCGTGAACCGGCCGCCGTACATGCCGACCCGCTCGCGCATGCCCACCAGCCCGTGCCCACCCGGCTCCCGCGCCGACCCGCCCCGGCCGTCGTCGACGACCTCGAGCCGCACTTCGTCGGGGTGGTACTCCAGCCGGACCACGCACTCGCTGGCCTGCGCGTGCTTGCGCACGTTGGTCAGCGCCTCCTGCACGATGCGGTAGACGGCGAGGTCGAGGCCGACCGGCAGCTCCCGCTCGGCTCCGACCACCTCCAGCCTCGTCGCCGGTCCCTCGGTCGAGGCAGCCGCGATGAGGGCCGGGAGCGCCTCGAGCCGGGGCTGCGGTGCCAGCGGCGCATCGCTCTCCTCCCGGAGCATGCCGACGAGCCGACGCATCTCGGCCAGCGCGTCGTTGCCGGTGCGCCGGATGGCGTCGAGGGCGGTGTCCACGAACGCGCGGTCGCCGTCGGCCTGCTGCGCGGCTCCCGCCTGCACCACCATCGAGGTCACCGCGTGCGCGACGATGTCGTGCAGCTCCCGTGCGATCCGCGTCCGCTCGTCGACCACGGCGCGCATCGCCTGCTCCGCTGCCCCCACCTCGGCCTCGATCGCCCGCCGGGTCGACGCGCGGGCCCGGCCCTCCAGCCGACGCAGCCCGACGGCGGCGCTGGCGGTCAGCAGCCCGACCGTCCAGTGGAAGAACAGCTCGCCCGGCGACCGCATCTCGGTGCTGAACACGTCGATGGCCACGAACGACGCCACGACCACGCCGGCCCCCAGGGCCGGGACCCGTCCCTCGCCGTACCTCACCGTGAGGAAGAGCACCACCAGCAGCGGCGCCAGCTGACCGTAGAACAGGATGAAGACCGAACCGGTCGGCAGCAGCGCCAGCGGCCAGGCGACGGCGAACACCACGGCCGGCAGCCAGGGGACGCGCCGGCACCACAGCAGGGAGACCGCGACGACGGCCGCGGCGGCCGCGGACGCGACCTCCGACCCCGACCCGACCCGGGAGCCGAAGGGCACCAGCACCTCGCCGACGCCGAGCACGCCGAGCAGCCCGGCGGCCACCAGCTCGACGAGACGGGGCCTCCCCCGCAGGATCTCCACGCGTCGACGGTAGTGCTCCCGAGGGGGTCCGGACAGTCATCTGGAGTCGACACCTGCCGCGACCTGCGGCCGATGCGCGGAACGGGCCACGCCCGGTGTGCTGGGTGCCAACCGGCCCGCCGGGCCACCGAAACGAGGAGCCGCCATGCTGCCCGACACCCCGTCCCGTCGCCTCGCCGCCGAGCTGTCGCTGCTGGCCAGCCCGGTCCTCGCCCTGCTGTTCGTGGCCCTCAGCCCGCCCTTCCCGGACGACCCCGTCGACCGGCTGGCCGGGTTCGCCGACGGGTGGGCCCCCACCGTCTCGGCCACCGCCTTCACGGTGATGCAGCTGCCGATGCTGGTGGCCTTCCTGGCGATCGGTCGGCTGCTGCTCCCGGGCGCCCGCCGCCTCTCGGCCTGGGGCACCGCCCTCGCGGTCGTCGGCTGCTTCGGGCACGTGGTGTTCGGCGGCCTCTCGATGGCCTACCTCGTGATGGCCCACGACGAGGCCAACCGGGCGACGTACGCCGGGCTGATGGCCGACGTCGAGAGCTCGCCGGTCATGGTCTTCGCCGTCGCCGGGCTGCTGGGGACGGTCCTCGGCGAGCTGCTGCTCTCCATCGGCCTGTTCCGGACCCGGACCGGGCCGCGGTGGGTGGGGCCCGCCGTCTGGGCGTTCCTCGTGCTCGAGTTCGGGCTGAGCGCCGTCAGCCCGCTGGCGTCGTACCTCGCGGTGCTGCTCCTCGGTGCCGCCTTCTGGGCACTCGCCCTCGAGATCCGGGCCCGCTCACACGTGGATGGCGGCCGGCAGCCCGTCGGAGAACACCTCGGGGTCGGCGGGCAGCGAGCGTGAGGCACCGGTGAGGTGACGTCGGGCGGTCCAGGCCACGGCGCAGGCGTCCAGCAGGTCGTCGGCGCCGTGACCGGGGCCGTCCAGCCGCGCCGGTGGCGTGATGCCGGCCCCGCGCAGCGCGGCCAGCCGGACCGCGCGTCCGGCCGCGGTCCGCTTCGAGGGGACGGTGTCGGCCCCCATGGCCGCGAAGCTCACCTCCGGGTGGACCTCCAGCACGGGGACCTCGGGGCCGAGCCGCACCCACCGGTCGACCTCGGCGATCTTGGCGCACAGGTGGAACCCCTGGACGCTGAGCCCCTTGCCGGTCGCAGCCCGCTGGGCGGCGTTGGCCTCGGGGTGGCTCGCCGACGCCACCGCAGCCCGGACCGGCGTGGGGAAGACCGAGGACTTGCGTCCGACCGGCAGCTCGCGGCGCGCGGCGACGTCCGCCACCCGGGGCCCGTCGTCGGGCAGCCCGATGGGGATGTCGATCCCGACCACCGCCGGCGGGTGCGTCCGCCCCGCGGTGGCCACCAGGGTCGTGATGTCGGGCTCCACCAGCACTTTGACCTCACTGCCGACCAGCAGCGCGCCGACCCAGCCGGCGCGGCAGCCGTCGACCCCGAGGACGACACGCCGCGACATGGGCGCCAGCGTAGGGCTCGGGTCAGCAGCTGAACCTGCTGGCAGCCTCCCGCCGAGACCCCGGCGGTGCTTGGATGTCCTCGTGGACGAGGCACGGCAGTTCGTGGCAGCGATCGTGAGGCACGACCCGGAAGGGCTGGCGCGCCCGCTGTCCCCGACCGTCGACTTCAAGGGTCTCACCCCGGGCAGGCTCTGGGAGGCGTCCTCGCCGCAGGGTGTGGTCGATGTCGTGCTGGGCCACTGGTTCGGCGAGAAGGACCGGATCGTCGAGCTGCTCGGCGTGGTCGAGGACGAGGTCGCCGACACCCGGCGCATCGGCTACCGGTTCGCCCTGGAGAACCCCGACGGCGCGCACGTCGCCGAGCAGCAGGCCTACTACCGCACCGGTCCCGACGGCATCGGTCACCTGCGCATCATGTGCTCCGGCTACCGCCCGCGCACCCTCTGACCTGCCGAGCCGTCACCACTGCTGGTTCACAACCCGCTGAGCCGTCACTTCTGCAGGTTCACCACCCGCTGAGCCGTCACTCCTGCTGGTGCGCTTCTCCCCAAGCCGTCGACCGCGTCGGGACCGATCCCCTGTACGTGACGGCTCGGCGCCATCTCAACCAGCTGGAATGACGGCTCGGCGCCATCTCAACCACCTGGAATGACGGCTCGGCGTCGGTGGACCGCGACGGCCCCCTCCCGCCGGGCGGGAGGGGGCCGTCGTCGACGCAGACTCGCTCAGTTCTGGTAGGAACCGAAGTCGAAGTCGTCCAGGGCGACCGCCTGGCCGCTTCCGCCGCCGAACTCGTAGTCGTAGGAGTCGTACCCGGTGACGGAGTACGCCGCCGCGCGAGCCTCCTCGGTCGGCTCGACCCGGATGTTGCGGTAGCGCTCCAGGCCGGTGCCGGCCGGGATCAGCTTGCCGATGATCACGTTCTCCTTCAGGCCGCGCAGCGAGTCGCTGCGACCGTTGATCGCCGCGTCGGTGAGGACGCGGGTCGTCTCCTGGAAGGAGGCCGCCGACAGCCACGACTCGGTGGCCAACGACGCCTTCGTGATGCCCATCAGCTCCGCACGACCCGAGGCGGGCTTGCCACCCTCGGTGACCACGCGCCGGTTCTCCTCCTCGAAGATCACCCGGTCGACCAGGTCGGAGGGCAGCAGGTTGGTCTCACCCGACTCGATGACCGTCACGCGGCGCAGCATCTGCCGCACGATGATCTCGATGTGCTTGTCGTGGATCGACACACCCTGCGACCGGTACACCGCCTGGACCTCGTCGACGAGGTGCTGCTGCGCCCGACGGATACCGAGCACGCGGAGCACCTCCTTCGGGTCCGGCGTACCGACCGTCAGCTGGTGGCCGACCTCGACGTGGTCGCCGTCGGCGACCAGCAGCCGGGCCCGCTTGCTGACGGAGTACTCCTGGACCTCGGAGCCGTCGTCGGGGGTGACCAGGACCTTGCGGGCCTTGTCGGTCTCCTCGATCTCGACCCGGCCGGCGAACTCCGTGATCGGCGCCAGACCCTTGGGCTGACGGGCCTCGAACAGCTCGACCACACGGGGCAGACCCTGCGTGATGTCGTCGGCCGAGGCCACACCACCGGTGTGGAAGGTCCGCATCGTCAGCTGCGTGCCGGGCTCACCGATCGACTGGGCCGCGATGATGCCGACGGCCTCGCCGATGTCGACCAGCTTGCCGGTGGCCAGCGACCGGCCGTAGCACTTGGCGCAGGTACCGGTCCGGGCGTCGCAGGTCAGCACGGAGCGGACCTTGACCGTCTCGATGCCGGCCGCGACCAGCTCGCCGATCTTGACGTCGCCGAGGTCCTCGCCCGCAGCCACCAGCGCCTCGCCGGTGTCGGGGTGGGTGACCTCGACGGCCGCCGTCCGGGCGTACGCCGCGGTCTCGGCGTTGTCGTCCTTGCGGACGACACCGTCCTCGCCCTTGACGCCGATCACCTTGTCGAGGCCGCGCTCGGTGGCGCAGTCGTCCTCGCGGATGATGACGTCCTGGGAGACGTCGACCAGTCGACGGGTCAGGTAGCCGGAGTCGGCGGTCCGCAGCGCGGTGTCCGCCAGACCCTTCCGGGCGCCGTGCGTCGCGATGAAGTACTCCAGCACCGTGAGGCCCTCACGGAAGTTGGACTTGATCGGACGCGGGATGATCTCGCCCTTCGGGTTGGCCACCAGACCACGCATGGCCGCGACCTGCCGGATCTGGTTCATGTTTCCGGAGGCACCGGAGTCGACCATCATGTAGATCGGGTTCGACCGGTCGAAGTTGCCCTCCATGGCCTTGCCGACCTCGTTGGAGGCCTGCGTCCAGATCTCGATGAGCTCCTGGCGGCGCTCGTCGTCGGTCACCAGGCCCCGCTCGTACTGCTTCTGGACCTTCTCGGCCTGCTTCTCGTAGTCAGCGAGGATGCCGGCCTTGTCCTCCGGGGTGGTGACGTCGTCGATGGAGACGGTCACACCGGACCGGGTGGCCCAGTGGAAACCGGCGTCCTTGAGGGCGTCCAGGGACGCCGCGACCTCGACCTTGGAGTAGCGCTCGGCGAGGTCGTTGACGATCGCGCCCAGGGCCTTCTTGCCGACCTCGTAGTTCACGTACGGGTAGTCGGCGGGCAGCGTGTCGTTGAACAGCGCCCGACCCAGGGTCGTCTCGAGGGTGATCGAGCGACCCTCCTCCCAGTCCTCGCCCAGCTCGAGGTCGAGCGGCGGCACCAGGTCGGGGAACCGGATCCTGACCTTGCTCTGCAGGCTGATCTCACCGTGGTCGAAGGCCATGACGGCCTCGGCCGTCGAGGCGAACGCCCGGCCCTCGCCTGGCTCGCCCTCACGCTGCGTGGTGAGGAAGAACAGGCCGATGATCATGTCCTGCGTCGGCATGGTGACCGGCCGGCCGTCGGACGGCTTGAGGATGTTGTTCGTCGACAGCATCAGGATCCGCGCCTCGGCCTGCGCCTCGGCGGACAGCGGCAGGTGCACCGCCATCTGGTCACCGTCGAAGTCGGCGTTGAACGCCGTGCAGACCAGCGGGTGGATCTGGATGGCCTTGCCCTCGACCAGCTGCGGCTCGAAGGCCTGGATGCCGAGGCGGTGCAGCGTGGGTGCCCGGTTGAGCAGCACCGGGTGCTCGGTGATGACCTCCTCGAGCACGTCCCACACGACCGGCCGGGCACGCTCCACCATCCGCTTCGCGGACTTGATGTTCTGGGCGTGCGACAGGTCCACGAGCCGCTTCATGACGAAGGGCTTGAAGAGCTCCAGGGCCATCTGCTTGGGCAGACCGCACTGGTGCAGCTTCAGCTGCGGACCCGACACGATCACCGAACGGCCGGAGTAGTCGACGCGCTTGCCGAGCAGGTTCTGGCGGAACCGGCCCTGCTTGCCCTTGAGCATGTCGGACAGCGACTTCAGCGGCCGGTTGCCCGGGCCGGTGACCGGACGACCGCGGCGGCCGTTGTCGAACAGCGAGTCGACGGCCTCCTGGAGCATCCGCTTCTCGTTGTTGACGATGATCTCGGGCGCACCGAGGTCGAGCAGCCGCTTGAGACGGTTGTTGCGGTTGATCACCCGGCGGTAGAGGTCGTTGAGGTCGGAGGTCGCGAAGCGGCCACCGTCCAGCTGGACCATCGGCCGCAGGTCCGGCGGGATGACCGGGACGGCGTCGAGCACCATGCCGATCGGCTGGTTGCCGGTCTTGCGGAAGGCGTCGACCACCTTCAGCCGCTTGAGGGCACGGACCTTGCGCTGGCCCTTGCCCGTGGCGATGACGTCGCGCAGCGCCTCGACCTCGGCCTCGATGTCGAAGGACTCCAGGCGCTTCTGGATCGCCGTGGCGCCCATGTGGCCCTCGAAGTACTTGCCGAACCACGCCTTCATCTCGCGGTAGAGCATCTCGTCGCCCATGAGGTCCTGGACCTTCAGCGACTTGAAGGTGTCCCAGACCTCGTCGAGACGGTCGATCTCGCGCTGCGCCTTGTCGCGCAGCTGCTTCATCTCCCGCTCGGCGCCGTCACGCACCTTGCGCCGCTGGTCGGCCTTGGCGCCCTCGGCCTCGAGGGTCGCGAGGTCCTCCTCCAGCTTCTTGGTCCGGTCCTCGATCGCGCCGTCGCGACGCTTCTCGAGGCGCTCGCGCTCCAGCTGCACCTTGCCCTCGAGCGAGGACAGGTCGCGGTGACGGGCGTCCTCGTCGACGGAGGTGATCATGTAGGCGGCGAAGTAGATGACCTTCTCGAGGTCCTTCGGCGCCAGGTCCAGCAGGTAGCCCAGCCGCGACGGCACACCCTTGAAGTACCAGATGTGGGTCACCGGGGCGGCCAGCTCGATGTGGCCCATCCGCTCGCGGCGGACCTTCGAGCGGGTCACCTCGACGCCGCAGCGCTCGCAGATGATCCCCTTGAAGCGCACCCGCTTGTACTTGCCGCAGTAGCACTCCCAGTCCCGGGTGGGACCGAAGATCTTCTCGCAGAACAGGCCGTCGCGCTCGGGCTTGAGCGTGCGGTAGTTGATGGTCTCCGGCTTCTTGACCTCACCGTGGCTCCAGGCGCGGATCTCGTCCGCGGTGGCCAGGCCGATCTTCAGCTGGTCGAAGAAATTAACGTCGAGCACTGTCGTCCAACTCTCCTAAAAACCCGTAGTCCCTCAGACCTCTTCGACCGAGCTCGGCTCGCGGCGGGACAAGTCGATGCCCAGCTCCTCGGCCGCCCGGAAGACGTCTTCCTCGGCGTCCTTGAGCTCGATCTGCGAACCGTCCTGGCTGAGCACCTCGACGTTCAGGCAGAGCGACTGCATCTCCTTGACGAGCACCTTGAACGACTCGGGGATGCCGGAGTCGGGGATGTTCTCGCCCTTGACGATGGCCTCGTAGACCTTGACGCGACCGGGCACGTCGTCGGACTTGATCGTCAGCAGCTCCTGGAGGGCGTACGCCGCACCGTAGGCCTCCATGGCCCACACCTCCATCTCGCCGAACCGCTGGCCGCCGAACTGGGCCTTACCGCCCAGCGGCTGCTGCGTGATCATCGAGTAGGGGCCGGTGCTGCGCGCGTGGATCTTGTCGTCCACCAGGTGGTGCAGCTTGAGGATGTACATGTAGCCGACCGAGACCGGGTCCGGGAACGGCTCGCCTGAGCGGCCGTCGAACAGGTTGGCCTTGCCGGTCTCGTCGATCAGCCGGTCACCGTCACGGTTGGGCAGCGTGGCACCCAGCAGGCCGGTGATCTCGTCCTCGCGGGCACCGTCGAAGACCGGGGTCGCGACCTTCGTGTCCGGCTCGGCCTTCTGGGCGTGGATCGACATGAGTCGGTCCTTCCACGCCTGCGAGCCCTTGTCGCCGTGGAGGTCGAGGTCCCAGCCCTGCTTGGCCAGCCAGCCCAGGTGCAGCTCGAGGATCTGGCCGATGTTCATGCGTCGCGGGACACCCAGCGGGTTGAGCACGACGTCGACGGGCGTGCCGTCCTCCATGAACGGCATGTCCTCGATCGGCAGGATCTTGGCGATGACGCCCTTGTTGCCGTGGCGGCCGGCGAGCTTGTCGCCCACCGAGATCTTCCGCTTCTGGGCGACGTAGACGCGCACCAGCTGGTTGACACCCGGGGGCAGCTCGTCGCCGTCCTCGCGGTCGAAGACCCGGACGCCGATGACCGTGCCGGACTCACCGTGGGGCACCTTCATCGAGGTGTCGCGCACCTCGCGCGCCTTCTCGCCGAAGATCGCGCGGAGCAGGCGCTCCTCGGGGGTGAGCTCGGTCTCGCCCTTCGGGGTCACCTTGCCGACGAGGATGTCACCGGTGGTGACCTCCGCGCCGATCCGGATGATGCCGCGCTCGTCGAGGTCGGCGAGCATGTCCTCGCCGACGTTCGGGATGTCGCGGGTGATCTCCTCGGGGCCCAGCTTGGTGTCGCGGGCGTCGACCTCGTGCTCCTCGATGTGGATCGAGGTGAGCACGTCCTCCTGCACCAGGCGGTTGCTGAGGATGATCGCGTCCTCGTAGTTGTGGCCCTGCCACGGCATGAACGCGACCAGCAGGTTGGTGCCCAGCGCCATCTCGGCGTCGTCGGTGCACGGACCGTCGGCGATCGGCGAGCCCACCTGGAGCTTGTCGCCCTCGCTGACCAGCGGCCGCTGGTTGATGCAGGTGCCCTGGTTGGACCGGCGGAACTTGGCCAGCTTGTAGGTGGTGTAGGTGCCGTCGTCGTTCATGGTCTCGACGATGTCGGCCGAGACCTCCTTGACCACACCGGCCTTCTCGGCCACCACGACGTCACCGGCGTCGACCGCGGCGCGGTACTCGATGCCGGTGCCGACCAGCGGGCTGTCGCTCTTGATGAGCGGGACAGCCTGGCGCTGCATGTTGGCGCCCATGAGCGCGCGGTTGGCGTCGTCGTGCTCGAGGAACGGGATCAGGGCGGTGGCGACCGAGACCATCTGCCGCGGCGAGACGTCCATGTAGTCGATCTCGCCGGCCAGGATCTCCGAGACCTCGCCGTCACGCTGGCGCACCAGCACCCGCTCGTTGACGAAGCGACCCTTGTCGTCGAGCGCGGCGTTGGCCTGCGCGATGACGTAGCGGTCCTCGTCGTCAGCGGTGAGGTAGTGCACCTCGTCGGTGACCTTGCCGTTCTTGACGACCCGGTAGGGGGTCTCCACGAAGCCGAAGGGGTTGATCCGACCGTAGGAGGCCAGCGACCCGATCAGGCCGATGTTGGGGCCTTCCGGCGTCTCGATCGGGCACATCCGACCGTAGTGCGACGGGTGGACGTCGCGGACCTCCATGCCGGCGCGGTCACGGGACAGACCGCCGGGGCCGAGCGCCGAGAGGCGACGCTTGTGCGTCAGACCGGCGATCGGGTTGGTCTGGTCCATGAACTGCGAGAGCTGCGAGGTGCCGAAGAACTCCTTCAGCGCCGCGACCACGGGCCGGATGTTGATGAGGGACTGCGGCGTGATCGCCTCGACGTCCTGGGTGGTCATCCGCTCCCGAACCACACGCTCCATCCGGGCCAGGCCGGTGCGCAGCTGGTTCTGGATGAGCTCGCCGACCGTCCGCATCCGGCGGTTGCCGAAGTGGTCGATGTCGTCGGCGTCGATCACGATCTCGCCGGCCGGCGCCTCGAGCGACTCGCGGCCGTCGTGGAGGGCGACGATGAACTTGATGGTCGCCACGATGTCGGCGATCGTCAGCGTCTGCTGGTCGAAGGCCTCGGTCAGGCCGAGCTTCTTGTTGATCTTGTAGCGGCCGACCTTGGCGAGGTCGTAGCGCTTGGGGTTGAAGTAGTAGTTCTTCAGCAGCGTCAGGGCGGCTTCGCGCGTCGGCGGCTCACCCGGGCGGAGCTTGCGGTAGATGTCGAGCAGCGCGTCGTCGGGACCCTGCGTGTGGTCCTTCTCCTCGGTGAGCTGGATCGACTCGAACTCGCGCAGCTCCGCCATGACGGCGTCGTAGTCGTAGGCCTCGCCGGTCTCCTCGGCAACGGCCTGCAGCGCCTTGAGCAGCACGGTCACGTTCTGCTTGCGCTTGCGGTCCAGGCGGACGCCGACGAGGTCGCGCTTGTCGACCTCGAACTCCAGCCACGCACCGCGCGACGGGATCAGCTTGGAGGTGTAGATGTCCTTGTCCGACGTCTTGTCGGGGGTGCGCTCGAAGTAGACGCCGGGCGACCGGACGAGCTGCGAGACGACGACGCGCTCGGTGCCGTTGATGATGAAGGTGCCCTTGGGCGTCATGAGCGGGAAGTCGCCCATGAAGACCGTCTGGCCCTTGATCTCACCGGTCTCGTTGTTGGTGAACTCGGCGGAGACGTAGAGCGGTGCGGAGTAGGTGAAGTCCTTCTCCTTGCACTCCTCGACGGTGTACTTCGGGTCGTAGAAGACCGGGTTGTCGAACGACAGCGACATGGTCTCGCTGAAGTCCTCGATCGGGGAGATCTCCTCGAAGATCTCCTGCAGCCCCGACTTGGCGGAGACGTCCTCGTCGGCGTCCCGGCGCCGCTTGACCTCGGCGTTCCAGGCCTCGTTGCCGATCAGCCAGTCGAAGCTGTCGGTCTGGAGGGAGAGGAGCTGCGGGAGCTCGAGCGGTTCGGTGATCTTTGCGAAGGAGATTCGCTGGGAGCCAAGCGTGTGACCAGTGGCGGTGCGCGCAGCCAAGAGGTGTCCTTTTCACGGGTCGCTCTGGGAAGTGACACCCGATCACCACACATCCGCCACCGGGCAGGCGGAAGCGCATTTGAGAACGGGTGCGAACGTGAAGAGTACCCCAGCCGTGGGCACGACACAACATCGGCGTCAAGACCGCGCTCGGTGCTCCCGGCCAGCGGTCCGCGACGTTGCGTAGATGATGGACGCAGGCCCACGTCCAGGTCAAGCAGCGGCGGATCCCGGGCGTGTGGTCAGGATCCGCAGCTGCCGTCCGGTGCGGTGATAAGGCAGTCCACCAGCCACTCGCCGTCCACCTTCTCCAGCCGGACCCGGACCTGGTCCTTGAAGACCTTCGGCTCCTCGGTCTCGGCGTTGGTGGTGGGCCGGTTGACGAAGAGCAGCACCTCTGCCCGGTCCGCCGAGGCACGCACGACCGCGGAGGTCACGACCTCCACCTCGACGGCCGCCTCCGTCCGCTCGGCATTGGCCGTGACGACGTCCTCCATGAACCGGTCGTACTCCTGGCGGTAGTCGTCGGTCAGGAAGGCGTGGGCGGCCGCCTGGTCCTCCTCGAGGGTCCGGTAGTCGTAGGAGAGCACCGGCACGATCGCCTCCTCGGCGGCGCTGCGGGCACTGGCGGCCGCCTCCTCGACCGAGGCCTCCGACGGTTGGGTGAAGAGGTAGGACATCAGGCCGACGGAGAGCACGGCCAGCAGGGCAACGGCGACCAGCAGCCAGGTGGGCACCGGACGATCGCGCCACGCAGGCGTGGGTCGTTCGGCGACCGGTCCGGTGGCGGCTGCGGGCGCGGCAGCGGCAGGCGCCGCAGGCTCGGCCGGCACCGTGGCCCCGGCCTCGTCGGCGTCCTGCGTGGCCTCGGGCCGGTCGGCCACCTCGGCGGCCAGCTGGGCGTCGTAGGCGGCCCGCCGCTCGTCGTCGAGCAGCACCTCGGCAGCCTGGTTGTAGAGGCGGAAGCGCCGGTCGGCCGGGGTGAGGTCGGCGATCGCGGCTCGCCAGGCGTCGCGGATCTCCTCGCTGCTCGCACCGGGGTCGACGTCGAGGACGTCGTAGTAGTTCGGGCCGCTGGTCACTGCTCGGCTCCCGTCACCGGGGTGAAGTCGTCCACGAGCCACTCACCGTCGATCTTCTGCAGCGTCAGCTCCATCCGGAACGGCACCGGCTCCTGGGGGACCAGCTCGCCGCCCCGGCTGGGGTAGGAGTTGACGAAGGCGCCGGCCACGAGGGCGGTGGCGGAGGTGTCGGAGAGGGTGGACACCCCGGTGGAGAGGACCTCGGTCTCCCGTGCCGCACCCGCCTGGGCCACGATCTGCTCCGCTGCGGTCACCGACTGCTCGAACGAGGTGGCGAACTTGGGCGTGATCACCTCGGTGACCAGCTCGCGGTACTCGGGGAGCTGTCCGTCCTCCAGCTGGTCGGGGCCGTAGGTGCCCATCCGCAGCATGAACTGCCGTGACTGCGACATCACCGCGTCCCGCTCGGCCTGCACCTGGCTGGGTCCGGCGTCGATGCCGACGGCCGAGAAGCCCCGCGAGGAGATCAGCCACCCACTCGTGGCGAGTGCGACCACGGCCACCACGGCGCACACCGCGAGCAGGACGGGCCGCAGCCCGCTCGGGCGTGCCGTGCCGTGGGGGGTGGTGGGGTCCGTTGCTCCGTCGCCTAGGTCATGGGCTGGAGGAACAGCCACTTCCACGACTCCTCTCCGAACGTGCTGGGCGCCAACGTACCGGGAGTCCGCAACTCGGCGGGGACGTCGTCACCCCACAGGACCTCGTCGGTGCCCTGGTCGTAGTAGGCGACCACGGGCGCCTCGTAGTCGGCGGCTGCCCGACGTGGGGCGTGCTGGGCGCCGCGCGGGTTGCTCTTCGTCGCCGGCTCGGCGCAGCGCGCCTTCATGTTCATCGGCCGGTTGCTGCCGTCCTGCGGCGGACGCCGGTCGGTGCTCTCGTAGCCGTGGGTGCACACGTGCGGCTCGGAGGTCTCGATCATCCCGAAGTGGGCGTCGTAGAGACCGTCCGGGGACTTCGAGACCACCGTGAAGCCGCCCTCGACGACGTAGGGGTAGATGGCGAGCACCTGCTCGATGCCGTCGAGGTTGGCGACGGTCACCTCACCCGTGGTCACCAGGTTGTTGACCAGCTCGGCCAGGTCGACCTCGTTGTCCTCGAGGAAGCGACGGAGCTCGTTGGCCGTCGTCGACCCGGCGTCGATGACGTTGCGCAGGTCGTCGTCGTTGGCCGCGAGGGTCCCGGTGAACCGCGACATCTCCCGAGCGAAGTTCCGGATGGCGCTCGCCTTGGCGAGCTGACCCTTGAGCACGACGTTGCTGTCTCGGATGAGAGCGGTCGTCACGTCGAAGTTGGCGTTGGCGTCCTCGATGAAGGCGTTGCCCGTGTCGATGATGCGCTGCAGGTCCTCGCCGGTGCCACCGAACGCGGCGCCGAGCTCGGTCACCGTCGTGCGCAGCGCCTTCTTGTCGACCGACTCCACCGTGTTGGACAGGTTGGTCAGGAACGTCTTGACCTGGATCGGCGTGCGGGTGTTCTCGACCGCGATCTCGGAGTCCTCGGCGAGGAAGGGCTCGCCGTCGCTCTGCGGCTGCAGCTCGACGTACTGCTCACCGACAGCGGAGCGGTTGCCGACCAGCGCCACGGCGTCGGCCGGGATGTCGTCGTGGTCCTTGTCGATGGCCAGGTGGAGGTCGACGCCGTCGTCGGTCAGCTCCATGCGCTCGACCTGCCCGATCTTGACCCCGCGGTAGGTCACCTCGCCGCCGGAGAAGATGCCGCCGGACTGGGCGAAGTGCGCCACGACGGTGAAGGTGTCGTCGCGGACGAGCCGGTCGAGGCGGGCGTAGCGCGCGCCGACGAAGCTCACACCGACCAAGGTGATGATCACGAAGATCAGCAGCTGGGTCTTGGTACGACTGTCGATCATCGGGTCACCACCATCCCGGGCACGAGGAGCGAGACCAGGGCAGGGTCGTAGTGGGCGCTGAGCTGGCCCATCGTCGGACCCCGGTCGGCGTCGACGGACGTGTCGGGACCGAACGGCGCACGCGGCAGCTGGATGTCGGGCAGGTCGGGCAGGCCGCCGCCACCGCCGCCACCGCCGCCACCGCCGCCACCGCCGTTGACGTCGGGGCACTGGTTCTGCGGGATGCCGAGGAGCTGGCAGGTGTTGTCGAGCACGCCCTGGGTGACCTTCTGGATCGTGACGCCCAGCCGCTTCTCCAGGCAGTTGACGAGCTTGTCGATGTCCGGCTTGGCCAGGCACTTGTTGATGGCCTGCTCGGCGCCGTCGCAAAGGTCCTCGAGGCTCTCGAGGTAGTCGATCAGCTCGTCGAGAGGCACGTTCTTGCCGAGCTCCCGGCGTACGTCACGCAGGGTGGTGCAGGCCTCGCCCGGGTCGACCGGCGGATTGACGGTGTCGCCCTCGTCGTCGTTGAGCGCGATGTCGAACGTCACCGACAGGTTGGTGTAGTCGCCCATGTGGAGGTTGCGGGCCACCTGCGGGTCGCGGCCCACGACCTCGTCGACGAACGGGTAGGTCAGGAACACGTGGAAGGCGTCGACGAACGCGTCACCGGACTCCGAGAGCTGGGTCAGCACCGGGACGAGCTGCCGGAAGGAGTCGATGGTCGCCTTCTTGGAGGTCCGGATCACGCGGACCCCGACGTCGCCCAGCCGGTTGAGCTGCTTGAGCATCCGCACCAGGTCGCGGCGCTGCGCGTCGAGGGTGTTCAGCGCGCTGGGCAGCTCCTCGAGCGCGGCGTCGATGGTCTCGATCTGCGCGTTGGCCTCGATCGAGAGGCGATTGAGGCCCTCGATGGCCGCGACGATGTCGCGCTTGTTGTCGTCGAGCTGGCCCATGAACTGGCGGATCTGCCGGAACACCGACTTCGCGGAGTCCTCGCGACCCTCCAGGGCCTTGTTGAGCTCGGTCGCGATGGTCTTCATCTGCGCCACGCCGCCGCCGTTGAGCAGCAGGCTGAGCGCGCCCAGAACCTCCTCGACCTCCGGGTTGCGACCGGTGGCGTCGAGGGGGATGGTCGCGCCGTCGGCGAGCGTGGAGGAGCTGGCCCCCGACGCGGGAGGCTCCAGCGAGATGAACTTCTCGCCCAGGAGGCTGGTCTGCCGGATCTGCGCGGTGGAGTTGGCCGGCAGCTCGATGTCCTGCGGCAGCTCCATGGTGACCAGTGCGGTCTCGCCGTCGAGGTCGATCTCGGTGATCTTGCCGACGCTGACGTCGTTGACCTTGACCGTCGACTGCGGCACGAGGTCCATGACGTCGGTGAACTCGGCCGTCACCTCCATCGGCTCGTCGCCGACGTCGGTGCCACCCGGCAGCGGCATGTCGTAGACGCTGAAGCTGCAGCCGGTCAGGACCAGGGCACCGCAGAGAGTGCCCAGCAGCGCCTTGAGCAGGAGCGGGACGCGCCTCATCGGGTCACCTCCACCAGTCCTCCGAGGGACGGGTCGGACTCGTCCTGCCAGCGTGGGTTCTTGCCCTGCATCGTGCGCAGCGCACCCGCCCGCGGGAACGCCGCCTCGATGGCGTCACAGGTGTCACCGGAGGTGTCGGCCTGGTTGACGATGCCGCACAGGAACACGGCCGGGTCGGAGGTGATCTGGTAGTCGAGCTCACCGAGGTTGGCGCGCGTGTCGAGCGTGCCCGCCTGCGGGTTGTAGGTGAGCGCGAGGTTGTTGAGCGCCACGGGGGCAGCCGAGAGGATCTCGTCGAGCGCGCCGCGCTGCTTGGCGAGCACCTTGCTGACCCGGTTGAGCCCCCGGATGTTGCGCCCGAGGATGTCGCGGTTCTCCTGGACGAAGGTGGAGACCTCGCCCATGGCCACCGACAGGTTCTCCAGCGCCGCCTTGAGCTCCTGCCGCTCGCCGGAGAGCATCGAGGAGACCTCGGAGAGCGAGTCGTTGAAGTCGCGGACGGTCTCGTCGTTGGAGGCCAGCGTGCTGATGAACCCCTGCAGCGCCCGCATCGACCCGAAGAACTCCTGGCGGTTGTCGGCCAGCGTCTCGCTGAACCTGCCGAAGTTGCGGATGGTCTCGTTGAACTTCTCGCCCTGGCCACCGAAGTTGTCGGCCGTGACCTGGAGCAGGTCGGAGAGGGCACCCTCCCGGTTGGCACCGGTGGGGCCCAGCGCGACGTTGAGCTTGTCGAGGTTGTCGTAGATCTCGTCGAGCTCCAGCGGCACCGCGGTCTGCTCGACCTCCAGGGTCGCGCCGTCGGCGAGCTTCTCGCCACCGCCGTAGGTGGGCGTCAGCTGGACGTAGCGGTCACCGACCACCGACGGGGAGATGATGACGGCCTTCGCGTCGGCGGGCAGGGTGACCTCGCGGTCGTAGGACATGGTGACGACCACCTCGGTGCCCGACGGGGTCACCGTGTCGACGGTGCCGACGGGGACGCCCAGCACGCGGACGTCGCTGCCCTCGTAGACCGAGATGGTGCGCGGGAACTTGGCGGTCAGCGTCTTCTGGTCCTCGCCGCCGAGCATGGTCACGGCAGCGGCCGCGAGCAGGGCGAGCAGCACGCCGGGGACGATCAGCTTCTTCATGGTCCTCAGCCCCCCACCTGCGGCACCGGGGGCATGTTCTGGATGTAGGTGTCGAACCAGGGGCCGTTGCCGAGGGTGTTGGCGAACACCCGGTAGAACGGCGCCATCAGCCGCAGGCTGTTGTCGATGTTGTCCTCGTTCTTGTTGAGCACCTGCACCACGCTCTCGAGCTTGGTGAGGGCGGGCCGGAGGTCCTCGCGGCTCTGACGCACCAGGGCGGTGAGCTCGCGCGAGAGCTCCGAGGTCGCCACCAGCAGGTCGTGGACCGCGTCGCGTCGGGCGACGAGCGCGCGGAAGAGGACGTCGGCATCGCGCATCAGGGCGATGATGTCCTCGTCGCGCTCGTCGAGCACGGTCGAGACCTTCTCCAGGTTCTGCAGCAGGGTGCCGATCTGCTCGTTCTTCTCCGCCACGTTGGCCGACAGCGCCGAGACACCCTTGAGTGCCTCGCGGAACTCCTCCGGCGTGTTGCGGCTCAGGTCGGCCATCGTCGTGAGCGACTCGGCCAGCTGGTCGGTGTCGATCGCCTCCGACGTCTCGGCCAGGCCGGTGAAGGCCTCGACGGTGTCGAAGGGCGAGGTGGTCCGCTCGACCGGGATCTCGCTCCCCTCGTTCATCTGGCCGTCGCCCGCGGGCTCGAGGGCCAGGAACATGGCGCCGAGCACGGTCTTGACCTTGATGGCGGCGTTGGTCTCCTGCCCGAAGTCGGCGTCCTGGTCGACGCGGAAGGAGACCCGGACGTGGTCACCCGCCAGGGCGACCTCCTCGACCTTGCCGACGCGGACGCCGGCGATCCGGACCTCGTCGCCCTCCTTGAGGCCGCCGGCCTCGCTGAAGGCGGCGTGGTAGACGTCGCCGCCGCCGATGACCGGCAGCGAGGACGCCTTGAAGGCCATCGCGATGAGGGCGACGATCACGGCGAGGCTGATCGCGCCGACCACCACGGGGTTGCGCTCACGGAACGGGATGCTCATCAGAGATCACACCTGTCGGCGACCTTGGTCCCGGCGGCCGGGTAGTTGACGTCGAGCGGGCCGACGCCGGGCACCCGGACGCTGCCGGTGAACTCGCAGAGGTAGAAGTTGAAGAAGGAGCCGTAGATCGCGGTCCGTCCCACCTTGGTCAGCTTGATCGGCAGCACCTGCAGGGCCCGGTCGAGCTCGGCCTTGTTGCGGTCGATGTTGCCGGCCAGCCGCCGCAGCTGGGCGATGTCCTCGACGAACGGCTTGCGGATGCCCTTGACCATGCCCGCCGTCTCCACCGACAGCGCGGAGATCTCCTCCAGCGAGCCGAGGATCGCCTGCCGGTCGTCCTTGAGCCCGCCGATGAAGGTGCGGAAGGACACGATCAGCTCGGACAGCTGCTCGTCGCGGGCGCCGACGTTGGCCAGCACCTCGTTGAGGTTGTCGATCAGGTCGGAGATGACCTGGTCACGGTCGGCCAGGGTCTGCGTGACCGAGGCGGTGCTCGCCAGCAACCCCTCGAACGTCCCGCCCTCACCCTGGAAGACCTGGATGATCTCGTAGGACAGCTGGTTGAGGTCCTCGGGCGAGAGCGCCTGGAAGAGCGGCTTGAAGCCGTTGAACAGCACGGTGAGGTCGAGCGCCGGCGAGGTCTGCCCCACCGGGATGGTCGACCCCTCCTCCATCGCGGAGGTGTCACCGATGGTCTCGCTGAGGGAGATGTAGCGCTGTCCCACCAGGTTGCGGTAGCGGATCGCCGCGTGGGTGGCCCGGCTCAGCGTGGTTTCCTCGTCGACGGCGAAAGTAACCAGGGCCCGGGTGCGGTCGACGATCTCGACCTCCTCCACGGCCCCGACCTTCACGCCGGCGATGCGGATGTCGTCGCCCGGCACGACGCCGGTGGCGTCGACGAACTCCGCCTTGTACTCCTTGGTGCCACCAAAGGAGACGTTGCCGATGGTCACGATCAGCACACCCGTGGCGAGCGTGGTGACCAGGATGAAGATGAGCAGCCTGACCAGCGAGCCCATCGTCTTCGCGTCGAGTCCGGTCATCGCAGGCTCACCTCCGCCCCGCGGGCCATGGGGGCGACGAGCAGCACGCCCAGGTCGGAGACGTCCTCGGCGGCCACGCCCATCGACGGAGCCAGCAACGACTTCAGCAGCATCGCCTCGGACGTGCTGCCGGCGTAGCCCGCGCCGCTGCTCCAGCCGGGGGCGACCCGGCTGGTGCCCTTGCCGGTGGGCTCGTCGACGCCGTCGTCGAAGTCGGGCTGGTGGCGCACCGGGTTGTTCTGGGACCACGGCGGGTTGGGCAGCTGCAGGCAGCTCGGCCCACGGTCCTCACCGAAGCGCGGGGTGTCCTTGGAGTTGTAGCCGCGCGGCTGGTTGGGCAGCGTCTCGAGCACGATGTGGAGCATGAACCCGCGGAAGGCCTCCGCCTGCAACGGGCCGGCGTTGACGATGCCCTTGAGCAGGCAGGGGTAGCCCGGCGCGTACTTGGCGAACGTGCGCAGCTGCTGCGAGCCGAGGTCGGCGAGCCGGATCAGGTTGTCGCCGTTCTCGTCGAGGAACTCGCGCGAGGTGGCGGAGAAGGCCCCGACGTCCTGGTAGAGCGCCCGGACCTTCTCGTCCTGGTCCTCGAACGTGCCCGTCGTCGTGATGCTGTTGCGCAGGATCGCGGCGATCTCGGGCATCACGTCGGCGTAGAGGTCGGAGACCTCGGCGGTCATCCGGAGGTCCTCCACGATCAGCGGGATCTGCGGGTTGAGCCGCTTAAGGTAGCTGTCGAGCGTCTCGAGGTTCTCACCGAGGATCTCACCGCGTCCCTCGAGCGCGGTGGCGATCGCGTTGAGGGTCATGTTGAGCTCGGCCGGCTGGACCGTGCGGAGCAAGGGGTAGAGCTCGGAGAGGACCTTCTCGACCTCGATCGAGACCTCGGTGCGGTCGATGTTCTGGCCGACTTGCAGCGACTCGCTGCTGCTGGGGGTGCTCCCCTCCGGGATCTCGAGGGAGACGTACTTCTCGCCGAAGAGCGTCTTGGGGATGATCGATCCGGTCACGTCGGCGGGCACCTGGTCGATCTCGCCGGGGTAGAGACCGAGGGTGAGCTCGGCGCCGTCGGCGTTCGGCTCGAAGTCGAGGACCTCGCCGACGATGACGCCCCGCACCTTGACGTCCGCGCGCTCGGGCAGCTGCAGACCGATCTTGCTGGTCTGCAGCGTCACCTCGTCGTAGTCGGCGAAGGTCTTGTTGAAGATGGCGTAGGTGAACCAGACACCCAGCAGCAGCAGGCAGATGAAGAGGATCCCCAGCACCTTGTGGGGCACGGCGGCGAGTCTCATGTCGTGATCACCCCGCCAACCTGACGGTGGTCGTGGTGCCCCAGATCGCCATCGACAGGAACAGGTCGAGCACGTTCACCGCCACGATGCTGGTCCGCACCGCACGTCCGACGGCCACACCCACGCCGGCTGGCCCACCGCTGGCGTTGTAGCCGTGGTAGCAGTGGATGAGGATCACGGTGACGGCGAAGACCAGAACCTTGCCGAAGGACCACAGCACGTCTCCTGGAGGCAGGAAGGTGTTGAAGTAGTGGTCATAGGTCCCGGCCGACTGACCGTAGAACTGCGTGACCACCACGCGACTGGCGAAGTACGACGAGAGCAGGCCCACGACGTAGAGGGGGATGATCGCGATCAGGCCGCCCACGACCCGGGTCGCGACGAGGAAGGGCATCGACGGGATCGCCATCACCTCGAGCGCGTCGACCTCCTCGGAGATCCGCATCGCACCCAGCTGCGCGGTGAAGCCGCACCCCACCGTGGCGGCCAGGGCGATGCCGGCCACGAGGGGTGCGATCTCGCGGGTGTTGAAGTAGGCGGACACGAAGCCGGAGAAGGCCGCCGTGCCGAGCTGGTTGAGGGCGGCGTACCCGGAGAGCCCGACCTGGGCCCCGGTGAAGAACGTCATCCCGAGGATGACGCCGACGGTGCCGCCGATGACGGCCAGCGCCCCGCGGCCCAGCGTCACCTCGGCGAGGATCCGGAGGATCTCCCGGGGGTAGTGGGACACCGCGCGCGGCGTGGCCGCGACGACGCCGATGTAGAACGACAGCTGCTCGCCGAGGTCGTCGAGCGAGTTCAGCGGCTTCTGGGCCGTGCTCTTGAGGTTCGCCATCGACTCAGCCCGTCTTCGGGGGCACGACCTGCAGGTAGATCGTGCTCAGGACGAAGTTGACGATGAACAGGAGCAGGAACGTGATGACCACGGACTCGTTGACCGCGTCACCCACGCCCTTGGGTCCGCCGGCGGCGTTCATGCCCTTGTAGGAGGCGACGATGGCGGCGATCAGGCCGAAGATCAGCGCCTTGATGAGGCCGATCCAGAGATCGGGCAGCTGCGCGAGCGCGGTGAAGCTGGCGAGGTAGGCACCAGGGGTGCCGTCCTGGAGGACGACGTTGAAGACGTAGCCACCGGCGACTCCGACCACGCTCACCATGCCGTTGAGGAAGAAGGCGACCAGCATGCAGGCCAGCACCCGCGGGACGACGAGGCGCTGGATGGGGTCGATGCCCAGCACCATCATCGCGTCCAGCTCCTCGCGGATCTTGCGGGCACCGAGGTCGGCGGCGATCGCCGATCCGCCGGCGCCGGCGATCAGCAGCGCGGTCCCGATGGGGGCCGCCTGCTGGACCACGGCGAGGACCGACGCGGAGCCCGTGAACGACTGGGCACCGAACTGCTTGATCAGCCCGCCGACCTGCAGCGCGATGACGGCACCGAAGGGGATGGCGACGAGGGCGGTGGGGATGATCGTCACCGAGGCGATGAACCACGCCTGCTGCAGGAACTCCCGGAGCTGGAAGGGCCGGCGGAACAGGTTGCGGCCGACGTCGAGGCCGAAGGCGAAGAGCTTGCCGGCGGTCCCGATGGGCGCCAGCGCCCGCGAGGCGGTCAGGGAGGCCATCGATCAGCCACCCGTGGCCATGGACATGTTCTCCTCGAAGGACCCCGGGGGCGGGGTCACGCCGTTCTCACGGCACCACGAGCCCGGCTCGCGCTGGCTACGTCGCGGGATGCCGTTGGAGGGCTCGAGCTGGTGCGGGATCGGCGGCAGCGGCGGGAGGTCCTGGTCCTTCTCGGCCTCGAGCTCGTCGGCGTCCTTCTCCTCCGACATGCCGATCGGGCCCACCTTCTGGGCGTTGAGGAACTGCCGGACCACCGGCTCCTCGGATGACAGCAGCATCTCGCGCGGACCGAACATCGCCAGGTGGCGGTGGTAGAGGAGGCCGATGTTGTCCGGGACGGTCCGGGCGGTGTTGATGTCGTGGGTGACGATGAGGAACGTCGCGTCGATCTGGGCGTTGAGGTCGACGATCAGCTGGTTGAGGAAGGCCGTGCGGACGGGGTCGAGACCGGAGTCGGGCTCGTCGAAGAGCACGATCTCGGGGTCGAGGACCAGCGCCCTGGCCAGACCCGCTCGCTTCCGCATGCCGCCGGAGATCTCGCCGGGCAGCTTGTCCTCGGCGCCGAGGAGGCCGACGAGGTCCATCTTCTCCATGACGATGTCGCGGATCTCGGACTCGGACTTCTTGGTGTGCTCCCGCAGCGGGAAGGCGACGTTGTCGTAGAGGTTCATCGAGCCGAACATCGCGCCGTCCTGGAACAGCACACCGAACAGCTTGCGGATCTCGTAGAGCTCCTTCTCGGAGCAGGTGGCGATGTCGGTGCCCTCGATGACGATCGAGCCACGGTCGGGCTTGAGCAGACCGATGAGGGTCTTGAGGAAGACCGACTTGCCGGTGCCGGAGGGACCGAGCATGACGCAGATCTCGCCGGCCGGGATGGTGAGGGTGACGTCGCCCCAGATCAGCTGCTTGCCGAAGGACTTCGTCAGGTCGTCGACCTGGATCTCCACGCCCACCTGTCGTCTCCCTCCATCGCCGTCGGGGTCGTGCCGCTGCCAGCACCGGATGTGGTCGCGACATCCCCCCTGCGCGTCCCACTCGTCGGTAACAACGTCGACCGAGACGCGAGGTTACGCATGAATCCCCCGCGCGTCACGTGTGGCCTGCGGCGAATGCTTCCCCGCGGGAAGAGGGTTCAAACACACGGTTCACACACAGGGGCGGACATCCCCGGAGGGATGCCCGCCCCTGGCGTGCGATCAGCAGGTCGTCACTTGAGGGTGACGGTGGCGCCGGCGCCCTCGAGGGCCTCCTTCGCCTTCTCGGCCGCCTCCTTGGTGGCGTTCTCGAGAACCGTCTTGGGGGCGGACTCGACGAGGTCCTTGGCCTCCTTCAGGCCGAGGGACGTGAGCGCGCGCACCTCCTTGATGACGTTGATCTTCTTGTCGCCGGCGGACTCCAGGACGACCTCGAACTCGTCCTTGTCCTCACCGGCGGCGGCACCGGCGTCGCCGCCGGCAGCAGCGGCGCCCGGGGCAGCCGCGACGGCGACCGGGGCGGCGGCGGTGACGCCGAAGGTGTCCTCGAACTGCTTCACGAACTCGCTCAGCTCAATGAGGGTCATCTCCTTGAACGCGTCGAGCAGCTCGTCGGTGGTGAGCTTCGCCATGATGGCTGTTCCTTCCAGTAGTGCTGTGAATCAGGTGGTGTACGTCGGCCTGGGCTCAGGCCTCGGTGGTGTCGGCCTCGGCCTCGGCGGTCGCCTCGGAGTCGTCCTCCGTGGCGGCCTCCTCGGTGGCCGGGGCCTCCTCGGCAGCGTCAGCGACGGGCGTGCCCGCACCACCTGCGAGGATCGAGGGGTCCTGCTCCGCCGCGCTCTGCAGGGCGCCGGCGAGCCGGGCAGCCTGCGAGATCGGGGCGTTGAGCAGCTGCACGGCCTGGGTCAGCGAGGCCAGCATCGCGCCGGCCAGCTTGCCCATGAGCACCTCGCGCGACTCGAGGTCCGCCAGCTTGGCGATCTCGGCCGGGTCGAGGGGCTTGCCGTCCAGGACGCCACCCTTGATGACCAGGGTGGGGTTCGCCTTGGCAAAGTCACGCAGACCCTTCGCCGCCTCGACGATGTCGCCGTTGATGAAGGCGATGGCCGTCGGGCCGGTCAGCAGGTCGTCGAAGCCGTCGATGCCGGCCTCGGTGGCGGCGATCTTGGCGAGCGTGTTCTTGACCACGGCGTAGTTGGCGTTCGCACCGAGAGAGCGCCGCAGGTCCTGCAGCTCCTTCACGGTGAGACCGCGGTACTCGGTCAGCACGGCGCCGGTCGCCTCGTTGAAGGACTCAACGATCTCAGCGACGGCCGCTTGCTTGTCTGCCCGCGCCATGGGTCTCCTTCCGGACTGGTGAGACCACCTGACCCCGGAGACGACGAACGCCCTGAGCACAGGCTCAGGGCGTCACGATCCCCAGGGGGATCCGGCTCTGTCACCTGCGCTGGCCGTCCGCGTCCGCGGAACCTTCGATCCCTGGAGGGATCACCGGCGGTCTCTGGTTACGGGCGGCACTCTACGGGCGGCCGGGAGGCCGGACCAAATCCGCGGGGCCGGGACGACGACGGCCCGGCACCGCACAGGGCGGGCCGGGCCGTCGTGGAGGACGTCGGGGTCACTCGGCGGCGGTGTCCCCGCCGTCGTCCGAGGCGACGTTCTTGGTGCGGTTCGGGTCGACCTGGACGCCGGGGCCCATGGTCGTCGAGACGGTCACCTTCTTGATGTAGCGGCCCTTGGAGCTGGCAGGCTTGAGCCTCAGCACCTCCTCGAGGGCGGCCGCGTAGTTCTCGGCCAGCTGGACCTCGGAGAAGGAGGCCTTGCCGATGATGAAGTGCAGGTTGGCGTGCCGGTCCACCCGGAACTCGATCTTGCCGCCCTTGATGTCGGAGACGGCCTTGGCCGGGTCGGGGGTCACCGTCCCGGTCTTCGGGTTGGGCATGAGGCCGCGCGGGCCGAGCACCCGACCGAGGCGACCGACCTTGCCCATCATGTCGGGCGTGGCGACGACGGCGTCGAAGTCGAGCCAGCCACCGGCCACCTTCTCGATCAGCTCGTCGCCACCGACGACGTCGGCACCGGCCTCACGGGCGGCGTCGGCCTTGTCGGCGTTCGCGAACACGAGCACCCGGGCGGTCTTGCCGGTGCCGTGGGGCAGGTTGACGGTGCCACGGACCATCTGGTCGGCCTTGCGGGGGTCGACCCCGAGGCGCATCACGACGTCGACGGTCTCGTCGAACTTCTTCCGGGAGCCGTTCTTGGCGATCTTGATCGCGGCCAGCGGCGCGTGCAGCTCGTCCTTGTCGAAGAGGTCGGCCGCGGCGCGGTAGGTCTTGCTGCGCTGCATGTCAGTTCTCGTTTCTCGAAGAGGGTGTGGTCAGTCGGGCCAGCGCGGCCCTGCCACGGTGCAGGAGGGTGCGATCAGTCGGTGGTGACGCCCATGGAGCGGGCAGTGCCCTCGACGATCTTCATGGCGGCCTCGACGTCGTTGGCGTTGAGGTCCGGCATCTTGGTCTCGGCGATCTCGCGCACCTGGTCCTTGGTCAGCTTGCCGACCTTCTCCTTGTGCGGGACGCCCGAGCCCTTCTGCAGACCGGCAGCCTTCTTGATCAGCTCGGCGGCCGGCGGGGTCTTGGTGATGAAGTCGAACGAGCGGTCCTCGTAGATCGTGATCTCGACGGGGATCACGTTGCCGCGCATCGACTCGGTCTGGGCGTTGTAGGCCTTGCAGAAGTCCATGATGTTCACGCCGTGGGGACCGAGTGCGGTACCCACCGGCGGAGCCGGAGTCGCTGCGCCAGCCTGGAGCTGCACCTTGACGAGCGCAGCCACCTTCTTCTTGGGAGGCATCCTTCTTCTCTCTCTCGTGGTCACGACGGGGGGACTCCCCTGCCACTGGTGTTGCCGTGTTGCTGTGGCCCATTGTGGGCCGGGTCCTGCTCCATCCCGAAATCCAGCCGTCTGAGCGGGCCGGAGCAGGCTCCGTCCGCTCAGACCTTCTGGATCTGGCTGAAGCTGAGCTCGACGGGCGTCTCGCGGCCGAAGATCTCGACCAGCGCCTTGACCCGCTGGGACTCGGCGTTGATCTCGGTGATCGTCGCGTGGAGGGTGGCGAACGGGCCGTCGACCACCATGACGGAGTCGGACACGTCGAAGTCGGCGACCTCGACGGTGCGCTTCTGCGTCGCCACCGCGCCCTCGGCTGCCTGACCGCCGGCAGCGGCAGGCTCGGCCTCGGGGGCCGCGAACGTCGGCGCCAGCCAGTTCTCGACCTCGGCCATGCTCAGCGGGACCGGCTGGTGGGCGTGGCCCACGAAGCCGGTGACCGACGGGGTGTGCCGGACCGCTGCCCAGGACTCGTCGGTGAGGTCCATGCGGACCAGCACGTAGCCGGCGAAGCGGGTCCGGTTGACCATCTTGCGCTGGCCGTTCTTGATCTCCGCGACGTCCTCGGTGGGGACCACGACCTCGTGGATGTAGTCCTCCATGTTGAGCGAGTGGATCCGGTTCTCGAGGTTGGACTTCACCCGCTTCTCCATGCCGGAGTAGGTGTGGACCACGAACCAGTCACCCGGCTTGGCCCACAGCTCGCGACGGAAGGCCTCCAGCGGGTCGTCGTCGGTGTCGGCGTCGGCCTCGGTCTCGCCCGACTCGGCGGCCGGCTCCTCGTCCGCGACCTCGGCGGCCTCGCTCTGCGCGGCCGGCTCGTCCTCGACGACCGGCTCCTCGGCGGTGGCCTCGTCGACCTCGGGGGTCTCCTCAGCGGTCTCCGGGGCCGTCTCCTCGGCGGCCTCGTCCGCGGCCGGCTCGGCCTGGTCTACGTCGTCGTGCTGCTCGGGCACCTGCTGCTCCGTCATGTCGTCCATCGGGTTCGCCTCGGTCACTGGCCACCGCCGGTGAACACCTCGAACACGAGCCGGTTGAAGCCCAGGTCGAGGGCCGAGACCAGCAGCATGAAGAAGGTGACGAAGACCAGGGTCACGATGAAGTAGGTGACCAGCTGCTCCTGCGTCGGCCAGACGACCTTGCGCAGCTCCGCGACCACCTGTCGGTAGAACGTGACCGGGCTGGTCCGCTCCTCGGTGGTCTCGCGGCGATCTGCTCGGCTGTCCGTCATCTCGCCACCTTCCTGTGTCGTGTCGTCTCGTTCACGGTGACCGTCAGGTCCTTGCAGGGCACGAGGGACTTGAACCCCCAACCTTCGGTTTTGGAGACCGATGCTCTGCCAGTTGAGCTAGTGCCCTCCACGGTGTCCACTCCCGGCCCGGGGCCACCCGGGTCAGGGCATGCCGAAGCATGGGGAGAAACCACCGATGGTTGAGTCTACGGGGTGATCCTCACCCGCGTCCAAACGCCTCCCGTGCCTACGATGGCCCCATGACGACCGGATCCTCCTCGCCCCGCGACCGTCGCGTCTCGCAGCGGCTCGGCAGCATCGCCGAGTCGGCGACCTTGAAGGTGGACGCCAAGGCCAAGGCGCTGAAGGCAGAGGGCCGGCCGGTGATCGGGTTCGGCGCAGGCGAGCCCGACTTCCCCACCCCCGACTACGTCGTCGAGGCCGCGGTTGAGGCGTGCCGCGACCCCCGCAACCACCGCTACTCCCCCGCCGGGGGGCTTCCCGAGCTGAAGCAGGCGATCGTCGAGAAGACCCGGCGTGACAGCGGCTACGAGGTCGAGACCAACCAGGTCCTGGTCACCAACGGCGGCAAGCACGCGATCTACGACGCCTTCGCCGCGATGCTCGACCCGGGCGACGAGGTCATCGTCCCCGCGCCGTACTGGACCACCTACCCGGAGGCGATCCGGTTGGCCGGCGGCGTGCCGGTGGAGGTGCTGGCCGACGACACCCAGGACTACAAGGTCACCGTCGACCAGCTCGAGGCCGCGCGCACCGAGCGGACCAAGGTGCTGCTCTTCGTCTCGCCCTCGAACCCGACCGGCGCCGTCTACACCAGCGACGAGATCCGCGAGATCGGCCGCTGGGTCGAGGACCACCAGCTGTGGGTGCTCACGGACGAGATCTACGAGCACCTCGTCTACGACGACGTCGACACGGGCTCGCTGCCGGTGCTGTGCCCGGACCTGGCCGACCACTGCGTCGTCGTCAACGGGGTGGCCAAGACCTACGCGATGACCGGCTGGCGCGTCGGCTGGATGATCGGCCCGGCCGACCTCGTGAAGGCCGCCACCAACCTGCAGTCGCACGCCACCTCCAACGTCGCCAACGTCGCCCAGCGGGCGGCGATCGCGGCCGTGTCCGGCGACCTGTCGGCCGTCAACGAGATGAAGGATGCCTTCGACCGGCGCCGTCGGACCATCGTCTCGATGCTCAACGAGATCGAGGGGGTCGTCTGCCCGACGCCGCAGGGCGCGTTCTACGCCTACCCGTCGGTCAAGGACCTGCTGGGGCGTGAGCACGACGGCGTCCGCCTCTCGACCTCCGCCGAGCTGGCCGAGTTCGTCCTGGACCGCGTCGAGGTGGCCGTGGTGCCCGGCGAGGCGTTCGGCTCCCCCGGCTACCTCCGCCTCTCCTACGCCCTGGGGGACGACGACCTCGTCGAGGGGATCACCCGCCTGCAGAAGCTCTTCGCCTGAGGTGACCGACTGCGCGCGGTGGTCGTCATGAGGACTCGTCGGCCGCTCGCGGCGCTGCCGAAGGCGCACCTGCACCTCCACTTCACCGGCTCGATGCGTCACGGCACCTTGCTGGAGCTGGCCGAGCGCGACGCGATCCACCTGCCCGACGCCCTGGTGTCGGAGTGGCCGCCCCGGCTCTCGGCGGCCGACGAGAAGGGCTGGTTCCGCTTCCAGCGGCTCTATGACGTCGCACGGTCGGTGCTCCGGACCCCCGAGGACGTGCGCCGCCTGGTCCGGGAGGCGGCCGAGGACGACGTGCGCGACGGCGGGCGCTGGCTGGAGATCCAGGTCGACCCCTCCGGTTACGCAGCCCGGTTCGGCGGCATCACCGCCTTCACGGACCTGGTGCTCGACGCCGTCGACGACGCGTCACGCGAGACCGGCCTCGGCATCGCGCTGGTGATCGCCGCCAACCGGACCCGGCACCCGCTCGACGCCCGCACCCTGGCGCGGCTGGCCGCGCAGTACGCCGGCCGCGGGGTCGTCGGGTTCGGGCTCTCCAACGACGAGCGTCGCGGCTCCACCGCGGACTTCGGGCCCGCCTTCGCGATCGCCGAGCGCGCTGACCTGCTGCTCGTCCCGCACGGCGGCGAGCTCCGTGGACCCGAGCACGTGCGGCTCTGCCTCGACACGCTGCACCCAGGCCGGCTCGGCCACGGCGTCCGGTCGGTGGAGGACCCGGAGCTGCTGGACCGGATCGTGGCGGCCGGCATCGCCCTGGAGGTGTGCCCGGTCTCCAACGTCGCCCTCGGCGTCTACTCCGACCTCACCTCGGTCCCGCTGCCGGAGCTGCTCGACGCGGGCGCCACCGTCGCGCTCGGCGCCGACGACCCGCTGCTCTTCGGCTCGCGGCTGGCCGGGCAGTACGCCACGATGCGGGCCGCCCACGAGCTGACCGACGAGCAGCTCGCCGAGCTGGCGAGGATGTCCTTCCGGGCCTCGCGGGCGCCCACCGACCTGGTCAAGCAGGCACTGGCCGACATCGACGAGTGGCTGGCGGGCTCGCCAGGGGCAGGAGCCGCCACCTAGGGCGGCCGACCCCGTCGCTCACAGCTCGCAGCCGACCAGCACCGGTTCGTTCACCAGCCGGATGCCGTACGCCGCCTCCACCCCGTCGCGCAGCTCACGGGCGAGCCGCAGCAGGTCGGCGGTGGTGGCCGAGCCGCGGTTGGTCAGCGCCAGGGTGTGCTTGGACGAGAGGGATGCCGGCGCGCCCGGCTCGAGCTCGTAGCCCTTCTCGAAGCCCGCGTGCTCGATCAGCCACGCGGCGCTGGTCTTCACCCGACCGTCGGCCACCGGCCACGTGGGCGCCCCCGCGGGCACCCGGGACGGCTCGACCACGGGGTTGGTGAAGAACGAGCCGGCGCTCCACGTGTCGTGGTCACCGGCGTCGAGCACCATGCCCTTGCCGCGACGGAGCCCGAGCACCGCCTCCCGGACGTCGACCAGCGGGGCCCGCTCCCCCAGCTCCACGCCGAGGGCGCGCGCCAGCTCGGCGTACCGCACCGGCGCACCCAGCGTCCCCTCCCGGAACTGGAAGGTGACGTCGAGGACCACGTGGCGACCGGGGTCGGCCTTGAACCGGCTGTGCCGGTAGCCGAAGTCGCAGTCGGCGGCGGCGAAGCTGCGGACGCCCTGCAGCACCCGGTCCCAGACCCGGACCCGGGCGATGGTCTGCGACACTTCCTGGCCGTAGGCGCCGACGTTCTGGATGGGGGTCGCCCCGACGGAGCCCGGGATCCCCGAGAGCGCCTCGATGCCGGTCCAGCCGCGCTCGACCGCGAGCGCCACGAAGGCGTCCCAGTCCTCCCCCGCGGCGACGGTCACCGTCACCCCCGAGCACGACGGGTCGTCGCCAGGATCGCGGTCGGCCACGACCCCGCGCGTGGCCACCAGCACGACGGTGCCGGGGAACCCGTCGTCGGCCACGACGACGTTGCTGCCCCCGGCGAGCACCAGCACGGGCTCGTCGGCCTCGTCGGCCTGGCGCACGGCGTCGACCAGCTGGTCCTCGGTGGTGGCCTCGACCCAGTGGCGCGCCGGACCGCCCAGCCGCAACGTCGTGTGGTCGCGGAGCTGCTCAGCCACGGACCACGGCCCTCGGCATCCCGAGCACCTTCTGTCCCTCGCAGGTCACCTCGAGGGCGATGGTCACCAGCCCGTCCTCGACCGACTTCACCGTGCCGCCGACGCTGACGTGGGCGCCGTGCTCACCCGGGACCACCACGGGGTTGGTGAACTTGCAGCCGAGGTCTACGACCTCCGCCCCGTCGGTCCACTCAGCCACGGCGCGCGCGGCGAGGGCCAGGGTGTACATCCCGTGGGCGATCACGCCGGGCAGGCCGACGGAGTGCGCCACCGACTCGTCCTGATGGATCGGGTTGTGGTCGCCGCTGGTCTCGGCGTACCGGACCAGGTCGGTGCGCGTGACGACGAACTCGCGCGGCTCGAGGCTCTCCCCCGGGTTCACGACTGCTCACCCCGGTGGACCAGCGTGGCGTGGGCGGTGCAGACCAGCTCGCCGTCGGCGTCGGTGATCTCGCTGCTGGTGCCGACGATGTCGGCACCGCCGATCTGGCGCAGGCTGGCGACGGTCAGGGTCGCGGTGAGCTCGTCGCCGGGGACCACCGGTCGGCGGTAGGAGAACTTCTGCTCGCCGTGGACGATCCGGAACAGGTCGATGCCCTCGGCGGCGAGGAAGGCGTTCATGGCGTCGAAGGCCAGCACGATCGGGTACGTCGCCGGGGCCGGCCCGCCGTCGTAGCTGCCGCCGGTGGCCTCGGCGAAGGCACGCACGTGGTCCTCGGTGACCTCGCGCGGGGCGGTCGGCGGGAAGCTGCGGCCGACGAGGGACTGGTCCACTGGCATGTTCTCCACCCTAGTGCGCGACGGGCGGCCACCCCGCTGGGGTGACCGCCCGTCGGCGTGAGTCTGGGTCCGCGTCAGCGGGTCTCCTTGTGGACCGTGTGCGTGCGGCAGCGCGGGCAGAACTTCGACAGCTCGATCCGGTCGGGATCGTTGCGCCGGTTCTTCTTGGTGATGTAGTTGCGCTCCTTGCACTCCTGGCAGGCGAGCGTGATCTTGGGGCGAACGTCGGAGCTCTTGCTGGCCACGGGAAGTCCTTCGGGTCTGGTGCTGCTGTGTTCTGCGGCGTACTGCTGTCTGAGTAGCGGGGGCGGGACTCGAACCCGCGACACCACGATTATGAGCCGTGTGCTCTAACCACCTGAGCTACCCCGCCACCGGGACGGAGTGGTCCGGCACCTGTGGGCGCCGGTACCCCAACCCAGAGCCCCTTTACGGAATCGAACCGTAGACCTTCTCCTTACCATGGAGACGCTCTGCCGACTGAGCTAAAGGGGCAACGACGGAGAACTGTACACACGGAGGGACATGTTCGAAAAATCGGCTCCGGACACCACTTTCTACCGCCTGATCGACGCTTTCGGAGAGGGTCGCGCGCGCGTGGAACCGCTGCCGTCGACGGCCTCCCCCTGGGGTTCGCAGACCCAGCACGGTGGGCCTCCCGCGGCCCTGCTCGCGTGGGCGGTGGAGGGGGTCGCGGACGGCGTCGTGGGGCGGTTCACGATGGAGCTGCTGGGACCGGTGCCGGTCGCCCCCCTGTCGGTCAGCGCGCGCATCGAGCGCAAGGGCCGCCGGGTGCAGCTGGTGGCGGCCGAGCTCTACGACGAGCAGGCGGCCCGGTCTGTCGCGCACGCCCGGGCGTGGCTCTTCCCCCGGGTGCCGACCGACGGCCCGGCCACCCCGGGCAGACCACCGGCCACCGCACCCGCGGATGGTCGGCACCACCCCCGCCCGGAGGGCTGGTCGGGCGGCTACCTCGACGCCGTGGAGTGGCGCTGGGTCGAGGGCGCGGTGGAGGAACCAGGACCGGGAGTGGTGTGGATGCGGGCGCCGGATCTGTTCGCCGACCAACCGACCTCCCCCGTGCAGCGGCTGCTCGCGTGTGCCGACTCGGCCTCCGGCGCGAGTGCGGTCCTCGACCCGCGCACCTGGGGATTCCTCAACACCGAGCTCACGGTCCACGTGGTCCGCGAACCGGAGGACGAGTGGCTGCTGCTCGACGCGGAGACCGTCCTCGCCGGCGGCAGCCTGGGTCTGGCGTCCGCGACGGTGCACGACCCGCGGGGGCTCGTGGCCCGGTCCAACCAGGCGCTGCTCGTGTCACGGCGCTGACGCCGTGAGCGGGCGGGCCGGCGAGACTCAGCCGTCGGTGATCCTCGCCCAGGGCGCGGCCTGCTCCAGCTGGTAGGCCAGCTCGAGGAGCGTCGCCTCGCGGCCGGCGCCGGCGCTCAGCATCATCCCCTGGGGCAGCCCGGCCGAGGTGGTGGCGAGCGGCAGGCTGATGGCAGGGTCGCCGGTGACGTTCTGCAGCGGCGTGAACGCCACCCAGTCGAGCAGCCGGTCGAGGATCGTGTCGTAGTCGCGCGTCGGCGACAGGTGCCCGATCTCCGGCGTCTGGGTCGCCAGCGTCGGGGTCAGCACCACGTCGTGGTCGCGGTAGAAGCGCCGTGACCAGTGCGGCGCCCGCTTGAGCCGGGCGATCGCGATCGGCAGCCGGTGCAGGTTGCGGGCGGTGTGCTCGGCCAGGCCCTGGGTCAGGTTGTCCAGCTGCCCGGGGTCCCAGGTCCGCCCGAAGGTCCGGCGGCCCGAGCGCACCATCGCCCAGGCGAGCATCGACCAGTAGAGGAGGAAGTCGTCGCGCAGCGTCGAGGGCACCGGGGTCTCGATGCCGCGGACGTCGTGGCCGAGCTGCTCGAGCAGCTTGGCGGTCTGCCAGGTGAGGTCGGTGACCTCCGACGACGCGGCCTTGCCGATGCCCTCCGTCACCACGGCGATCCGCAGCCGCGCCGAGCTGGGGCGGCGTACGTCGCCGACCGGGGGGAGCCGCAGGTTGTGCCAGATCCGCTCGGCCTCACGCAGAAAGGCCGCCGTGTCCCGCACACTGCGGGTCAGGACGCCGTCGCTGATGATCCGCACGGGCATCTCGCGCATGATCCGGTCCTGCGGGAGGCGGCCCCGGGTGGGCTTGAGGCCCACCAGGCCGTTGACCGAGGCGGGGATCCGGATCGAGCCACCGCCGTCGTTGGCGTGGGCGATCGGGACCGCACCGGCCGCGACGAGTGCCGCGGACCCGGAGGAGGAGGCGCCCGCCGTGTGCTCCAGGTCCCAGGGGCACCGGACCGGACCCAGCCGCGCGTGCTCGGCGCTGGCGCTGAACCCGAACTCGGAGAGCTGCGTCTTGCCGAGCGGCAGCAGACCCGTCGCGAGGTACATCCGGGCGAAGTCGCCGTCGCGCGGGCGCGGACGCGGCTGCCAGGCGTCGGTGCCGTGCTGGCTGGGCATGCCCGCCACGTCGACGTTGTCCTTCACGAACGTCGGCACGCCGGCGAAGAAGCCGCCGTGGGGGTCGGCCGCGCGGCGCCGGGCGCCGTCGAAGTCGGCGTACGCCACCGCGTTGAGCTGGTCGTTGACCGCCTCGACCCGGGCGATCGCCGCCTCGACCACCTCGGGGATCCCCACCCGCCCCCGGCGCAGCTCGTGGGTCAGTCCCACCGCGTCGTGCTCGCCCAGGGCGTCGTCGGTGAAGGCATGGACGCGAGTCATGGCGCGAGGTTACCGACCGGTCATGACCCGAATGGGCCTTGCCCCAGGGCCCTCGATCGTCTTGTCTGGTTCCGCCACAGGCGTCGGGCCCTGCGGGCAGACAGGAGACGTCATGAACAGACCGTGGATCGCTTCTGCCAGCGTCATGTCACTGCTCACTGCCGTGGTGGTGACCGTCACCGGATCCTCGCCGGCGCACGGTGCGGGCATCACCTACATCAGCTTCGAGGACGTGCCGCGAGAGTGCTCCTTCTCGGCCACCAAGCCACTACGCGACCGCTATGCCGCAGCCAAGTTCCGCGGCCCTGCTGCCCGGGACGGCGGCGCAGTACTCGATGAGTGCGGCAGCTTCGGCGTGGATGCCCGCACGGGTGACCGGTTCCTGGCCTTCAACGACGAGGCGCGGACGGCGAACGACGGTCGCCCCGTGGGGCCGGAGACGATCACGTTGCCGCGGCGACAGAAGAGCGTCACGGTCTGGGTGTCGCAGGGTGGCGGCGCCCTCGGTGACGCCGCCTTCCGACTGGTGGGGAAGCGCAACGGCCGAACCGTCCGAACGGCGACCGTCGCGACGAGCACCGCTGCATGGGTCCAGCTCCAGGTGAAGAGCTCCCGAGGCTTCGACACGGTCCGCATCGCTGCGACGAGCGAGCCCGATGGAGTGTGGCTACTGGACGACCTGACGATGAGGAGCTGAACCCCCGCCACGTCGGTGGCAGCCCAGGAGGTGGTCGTCGACCAGGCCCGTGGCCTGCATCAGTGCGTACATCGTGGTGGGGCCGACGAAGACGAAGCCCTGCTTCTTGAGGGCCTTGGACAGCGCCACCGACTCCGGTGAGGTGCTCGCGACCTCGTCGGCCGTGGTGGGACGCGGCTGCTCAGCGGGACGGAACCCGTGGATGAACGATTCCAGCCCGCCGGCGTCGCGCAGGACCACCACCGCCCGGGCGTTGCTGATGGTGGCGTCCACCTTGAGCCGGTTGCGGACGATCCCGGCATCGGCGAGCAGCCGCTGGCGGTCGGCGTCGTCGTACGCCGCCACGGCGTCGGCGTCGAAGCCCGCGAACGCCGCCCGGAAGTTGTCACGCTTGTTGAGGATGGTCAGCCACGACAGCCCCGACTGGAACGCCTCGAGACTGAGTCGCTCGAACCAGGCGGCCTCGCCGCTGATGGGCCGGCCCCACTCGGTGTCGTGGTAGGCCCGGTTGACGGGGTCGCCGGCGGCCCAGGGACAGCGGGCGAGGCCGTCCTCGCCGACGACGGGTCCCGTCATCGACGCTGCTTGAGGCGCGCGTTGGGCAGCTCGGGAGCCGGGATCGGCGCGAGCTCGTCGTCGACGACGCCGAACCGGCCGTCGGCCACCGTGCGGCTGTCATCGACCACGTGGCCGTCGCGGGTGATCTGCTCCTGCCACTCACGTCGGTAGCCGACGATCTCCTCGTGGCTGCGGCCGACGAAGTTCCACCACATGACGATCGACTCGCCGAACGGGATGCCGCCGAGCAGCAGCAGCCGCGCCGGCTCCGCTCCGACCGACAGCCGCACCGACCGCTCACCGGGAGCGAGGTAGGCGAGCTCGTTCTGCTTGGTCTCCTGACCGGCCACGACCACCACGCCGGCGTCGACGAGCACGCCGTGCTCGAAGTCCGGGTCGAGGTCGACCTCGAGGGTGGTGCCGGCCTCCAGGAGCAGCTCGGCCCCCAGCAGCGCGCTGTGGGTGGTGACCGGCGAGGTGTCGCCGAGCAGTGAGCCGAGGAAGACCCGCGCCTGCCAGCCCTCCCCCGACACCGCCTCGGGGGCGTGGTGCTCGAAGCCGGGGTCCACGAACCGGGCGCTGTCGGGCAGGGCGACCCAGAGCTGGACGCCGTGGAGCACCTCGGTGGCCCCGGTGGAGACCTCGGAGTGGCTGATGCCGCGGCCGGCGGTCATCAGGTTGAGCTCGCCGGGCCGCACCATGGCGTGGTGTCCGGCGCTGTCGGTGTGCTCGACCTCCCCGGTGAACAGCCAGCTCACGGTCTGCAGGCCGGTGTGGGGGTGGGGGGCGACCTTCATGCCGCCGGTCTCGCTGACGTGGTCGGGCCCGTAGTGGTCGACGAAGCACCAGGCCCCGATCAGGGAGCGGTGCCGCTGCGGCAGCGTCCGGCGTACGCGCATGGCACGCGGCCCCCCGAGCGGCACCTCGCGCGGCGGCAGCACCTCGACCTGCCGGGTCACCTCGCACGGGTCGAGGACCATCTCGTCCGGGTCGCGCTCGGGGTTGGTCATGAGGTTGCCTCCAGTCGCACGACGACCGACTTCGAGGCGGGGCACTGGCTGCCCTCCGCCACGTGGTCGAGCGGGACGATCGGGTTGGTCTCCGGGTAGTACGCCGCCGCACAGCCGCGCGGCTGCTCGTAGGGGACGACGCGGAACGCCGGCGCCCGGCGTACCGAGCCGTCGGTCCACTCGCTGACCAGGTCGACCGTCGCGCCCGCCGACAGCCCCAGCGCCTCGATGTCGTCGGGGTGGACGAACACCACCCGCCTCCCACCCGACACCCCGCGGTAGCGGTCGTCGAGGCCGTAGATGGTGGTGTTGAACTGGTCGTGGGACCGCAGCGTCTGCAGCAGCAGCCGCCCCTCGGGTACGTGGAGCACCTCGATCGGGCTGACGCTGAACTTCGCCCGCTCCACGTCGGTGGGGAAGGTCCGCGAGTCGCGCGGCGGGTGGGGCAGCACGAAACCGCCGGGCTGGTCGATCCTCGCCTGGTAGTCCTCGCAGCCCGGGACCACCCGGGCGATCCGGTGGCGGATCTCGTCGTAGTCGGCACGCATGGTCGCCCACGGCACGACGTGCCGGGGGCCCAGGGTGGCCAGCGCCAGGGTGCAGACGATGTCGACCTCCGAGCGCAGCCACCGCGCGGCCGGCTCGAGCGGGCCCTGGGAGGCGTGGACCGCCGAGACCGAGTCCTCGACGGTGACCCGCTGCGCCTTGCCACCGGTGAGGTCCTTCTCGCTCCGCCCGAGGGCGGGCAGGATCAGCGCCTCGCGACCGGTCACGACGTGGGACCGGTTGAGCTTGGTCGAGACGTGCACGGTCAGGTCCGCGTTGCGCATCGCGGCCTCGGTCGCCGCCGTGTCCGACACGGCCGAGACGAAGTTGCCGCCCATGCCCAGGAAGACACGTGCGCGACCGTCGCGGAGCGCCCGAACGGAGTCGACGGTGTCGAAACCGTCCTCGCGAGGCGGCTCGAAGCCGAACTCGTCGCGCAGGGCGTCACCGAACGCGGGCCGCAGCTTCTCCCAGATCCCCATGGTGCGGTCGCCCTGCACGTTGGAGTGGCCGCGTACGGGGCACAGCCCCGCCCCGGGCTTGCCGATGTTGCCCTGGGCGAGCGCGACGTTGGCGATCTCCTTGATGGTGGCCACCGCGTTGCGGTGCTGGGTGATGCCCATGGCCCAGCAGGTCACGGTCGCGCCGGAGTCGCGGAACATCTCCGCCGCCTGCCGGATCAGCTCGGGCTCGAGGCCGGTCGAGCGGCGTACGACGTCCCAGTCGAGGTCGCGGACGTGGGCGGCCCACGCGTCGAACCCGTGGGTATGGTGCTTGAGGAAGTCGTGGTCGAGGGCGTCCCACTCGACGAGGAAGTGGCCGATGGCCTGGAACAGCGCGAGGTCGCCGTTCACCCGGACCGGCAGGTGGAGGTCGGCCAGGGCGGTGCCGATGCCGGACAGGCCGCGCGGGGTCTGCGGGTTCTTGAAGCGGACCAGCCCCGCCTCCTTGAGCGGGTTGATGGCCAGGATCTTCGCGCCGTTCTGCTTCGCCTTCTCCAGCGCCGACAGCATCCGCGGGTGGTTGGTGCCGGGGTTCTGGCCCATCACGACGACGAGCTCGGCGGTCTCGATGTCGTGGAGGCTGACCGACCCCTTGCCGATGCCGATGACCTCCGCGAGCGCGACGCTGGTCGACTCGTGGCACATGTTGGAGCAGTCAGGCAGGTTGTTGGTGCCGAAGGCGCGCGCGAACAGCTGGTAGCAGAACGCTGCCTCGTTGGAGGTCTTGCCGGAGGTGTAGAAGATCGCCTCGTCGGGTGAATCCAGCCCGTTGAGGCGGTCGGCCAGGAGGGCGAACGCGTTGTCCCACGTGATCGGCTCGTAGTGGGTCGCGCCGGCCCGCAGCACCACCGGCTCGATGATGCGGCCCTGCTGCCCCAGCCAGTAGTCGGTCTTCTCCCGCAGCTCCGCGATCGGGTGGGCGGCGAAGAACCGGCGGTCCACGCGCCGCTTCGTGGCCTCCTCGGTGACCGCCTTGGCGCCGTTCTCGCAGAACTCGGCCGTGTGACGGTGCCCGGCGTCGGGGTCCGGCCACGCGCAGCCCTGGCAGTCGAAGCCGTCGACCTGGTTGAGCTTGAGCAGGGTCCGCGCGGTCCGGGCCACGCCCATCTGCTCGATCGCCCGCTTCATCGTCACGGCCACCGCCGTCACGCCCGCCGCCGACTGCTCGGGCTCGTCGACCTCGAGGTCCCGCTCGTCGATGTCGTTCACCGGCGGCTTCCGACTCATGCCTCCATCCTCACGCCCGCGTCAAGGATCCGCCCTCGCGGCGCTGCCGTCGTCAGGAGTTGGAGTAGACGGCGGGGCCGCCGTCCTCGCCGTCGGCGTCGGGCCCGCGTCCGGCCCAGGTCCAGGCGTACGCCGGGTCCTCGGCCGCGACGCCACCCTCGCCCAGCTCGAGCGGCCGGAAGGTGTCGACCATGACGGCCGACTCCTCGAAGTACTCGACGCCGAGCGAGGCCTCGATCGCGCTCGGCTGTGGCCCGTGGGCGTGGCCGCCGGGGTGCAGCGAGATCGACCCGATGTTGATGCCCGAGCCCTTGCGTGCCTCGTAGTCGCCGCCGACGTAGAACATGACCTCGTCGGAGTCGACGTTGGAGTGGTAGTAGGGCACCGGGATCGCGAGCTCGTGGTAGTCGACCTTGCGGGGCAGGAAGTTGCACACCACGAAGTTCCAGCCCTCGAAGACCTGGTGGACCGGGGGCGGCTGGTGCACCTTGCCGGTGATCGGCATGTAGTTCTCGACGTTGAACGTGTAGGGGTAGAGGCAGCCGTCCCAGCCGACGACGTCGAAGGGGTGGGTCGCGTAGGTTAGCCGGCTCCCCACGATCCCGGCGGAGGTGCGGTGCTTGACCAGCACCTCGACGTCGGCGCCCTCGGCCTGCAGCGGCTCGTCGGGGCCGTGCAGGTCGCGCTCGCAGTAGGGGGCGTGCTCGAGGAACTGCCCGTACCGGGAGAGGTAGCGCTTGGGCGCGTGGATGTGGCTGTTGGCCTCGATGGCGTAGAGCCGGCTCGGCTCGGCGGGGACCCACCGGTGGTCGGTGGACCGGGGCACGAGCACGTAGTCGCCGGTGCGGTAGGGCAGCACCCCGAAGACCGTCTCGACGGTGCCCGAGCCGCTCTCGACGTAGACGCACTCGTCGCCGATGGCGTTGCGGTAGAGCGGGCTGGGGTCGGTGCCGGTGACGACGTAGGCGATGCGGACGTCGCCGTTGCCGAGGACCAGCCGCCGTCCCTCGACGGGGCAGGCGCCCTCCCCCTCGCCCTCGAAGAGGCTGTGGAGCTTGAGGTGGCGCGGCTTCAGCGGGTGGTTGGGCTGGAGGCGCTGGTCGCCGAGCTCCCAGACCTGGCTGTCGACGATCGCCGAGGGCACACCCCGGTGGTAGAGCAGCGAGGAGTCGGAGGAGAAGCCCTCCTCGCCCATCAGCTCCTCGCGGTAGAGGTTGCCGTCGGAGTCCCGCATCTGGGTGTGCCGCTGGCGAGGAACCTCGCCGACGCGCCGGTAGTAGACCACCATGAACGTCTACCACCAGCGCCCCGGGCACGACCACCCGGATTGCCGAATCCGGAGGTCGGTCACGTCCGCCTCGTGAACCTGATCGAGCCGTCGGGTAGTCGACGGTGGCGGTGGCCGGGGTCGTGGACGGCTCGGTGGTGGAAGCCGCAGAGCGGAACCATGTCGGCCAGGTCGGTCCTGCCCTGCTGGCTCCACGGCTGCCGGTGGTGGAGCTCGCACCAGGCGTAGGGGACCTCGCACCCCTCGGCCGTGCAGCTGGTGTGGCTCAGGGCGCCGGCGGTGCGTTGCGCCTCGGAGAAGAACCGGTTGGCCCGCCCGAGGTCGAGGGGCTGGGACTTGCCTCCGAGGACGGCGGGCACGAGGCCGGCCCCGCACGCCAGGCGGCGGGCCTCGGATGCGGAGATCACGTCGCCGGTGTCGAGCCCCGCGGCCTCGAGCCGTCCCTGGAGGGTCTCGAGGTCGAGAGTGACCACGACCGTGGCCGCGGTCTTGCCGTGCAGCCGATCCGTGGGGAGGTGCTCGAGAAGCTGGGAGAACGCGAGGCCGCGCTCGTGGGCCCAGTCGCGGTCGGCCACGCTCGTCGAGCCTGACGCCGTGTCCGCCGAGCCAGACGCCACGCCGGTCGAGCTTGTCGAGATCCTCCGAGGCGACGTCAGGGCGTCCAGCACCTTCTTCAGGACCGACCCGGCGACCAGCGGCACCGTGAAGTGACCGGACAGCGTGCCGTCGCCGTTGTCGTGGAGGGTGAGCCGGGTCTTCGCCAACGCCCGGGTCTCCTCGTCGACGAGCTGCGCGTTCTCGTGGGCGTCGACGCGGGTGGTGTCGCGCTCCACGGCCTGGAGTGCGCGACGCGCGAGCCTGCGGAGCTGGCCGGGGTCGACGCGCCGCGCCTGCTCGACCAGCCGCTGCTCGACCGTGGCGACCTGGTCGGCGGAGAGCCCGCCGGGGAGGCGCTGGGTGGCATGGGCGATCACTGCAGCGTGCTCCGTCGAGACCTCACCAGCGCCCAGGGCTGCCTGGGTGGCGGGCAGCTTGGCGTTCAGGTCGGCGGCGAGCTTCACCTCGCGGGACGCGGCCGCCGTGCCGGACCGCGTCTGGCGTGACAGCCACGCCCCGGTCGACGCACACCCAGCGTCCCGAGCCACCGAGGACCTCTCGGCGGCAGCGACCAGCCTCAGCTCCAGCGCATGCAGTCGTGACCGCGCGCGGGAGAGCTCGGCGATCGTCCCCGCGAGCTCCTCCGGCCCCAACCCGTCCACCCGGACGTCGTCCAGCGCCTCGTGCACCGCCGCCACCAGCGCGGCCGGGTGGCCGGGCGCGGGGTGGAGGTCGAGAACTGCCGTCATGCATCCATTCTCCCCGAACACATGTTCGAAGAAACCAGACGACCCGGAACTGTGCAGAAAGCCGGCAGGCCCACGTTTGTGGACATTGTGTGGTCGGGGCAGACGCCGTACGCCCCTGGTCGCTTGACCTGAAGTCCGCTTCAACACCTAGCGTCCGAACACGTGACGCTGACCACGCGCCGGGCGGACGGCGACGAAAACGAGTCGCCGGGCAGAGACGGGCGGACCTACGCTCGACGGGCCATGCGCGACTTCCCGCCCCTTGTCTCGACGTACTGGTCACCGGACGGCGACCAGCGTTCCGGGGTACCCGACACCAGCACACCCGGGCGGTTCCTGCGGTGGATCATCCGTCAGCAGGGTGCGGTCGTGGGGGTGGGCGTCGTCTTCGGCGTCCTCTGGCAGCTGCCGCTGATCATGGGTCCCTGGATCTTCGGCCGGGCCATCGACCACGGCATCGTCCCGGGCGACGCGTACGCCGTCGCGCTCGGCGCGGGGGCGCTGCTGCTCGTGACCCTCATCGGCGCCGTGTTCGGCATCTCGCTCCACACGTTGGTGGTCCGCAGCTGGCTGATCGCGCTCTACGGCACGACGATGATGGTGACCCGCAAGGCCGCCCAGATGGGGCACGTCCTCCCGCGCCGCTCGCCCACCGGCGAGATCCTCAGCGTCGCCTCGAGCGACTCCGACGAGTTCGGGGCGATGAACGAGATCATCGCCCGCGCCGGCGCCCAGCTCATCTCGTTCCTCGCGGTCGCCGCGATCGTGCTGGCCACCTCGCCACGACTCGGGCTGGTCGTCCTCGTCGCCGCGCCGATCCTCTTCGCGGTGGCACTGCCGTTCCTGCGCCCGCTGCACCGGCGCCAGGAGGTCGAGCGCACCCGCAACTCCGAGCTGACCTCGATGGCCACCGACATCGTGGCCGGACTGCGGATCCTGCGCGGTATCGGGGGCGAGCGGACCTTCGGGCGCAACTACACCCAGCAGTCCCAGAGCGCCCGCGCGGCCGGTGTCTCCGCCGGCATCTGGCAGGCGGTCATCGAGGCGCTCGGCGTGCTCTTCTCCGGCGTCTTCCTCGTGCTCCTGCTCTGGCTCGGGACCCGCGAGGTCCTCGCCGACCGGCTGACGATCGGCGAGCTGGTGAGCTTCCTCGGTTACGGCCTCTACCTGATCGGCCCGATCCGGACCTTCTTCGAGTTCGCGCAGAAGATCACCCGGTCGCTGGTCTCCGCCCGCAAGGCGATCGCCATCTTCGAGCCCGAGCCGCCCTGGCGCGACGCCGCCGAGCCGGTCGCCCTCGACCCGCGCGGGGAGCTGGTCGACGCGGCCAGCGGGTTCGTCGCGAGCGCGGGCGAGCTGACCGTCGTCGTGAGCGCGGTCCCCGAGGAGTCGGCGGCCCTCGCCGACCGGCTGGGCCGCTACCTCCCGGCCGACACCGATCCGGTGAGCGAGGAGGACGAGGAGGGCCTCAAGGGGCGGGCCGCCCGCCGGGCCCGCTCGGAGCGCGCCCGCCGGCGTGCCGAGCTCGCGGCCCGTGACGCCGCCCGCACGAGCGGGACCTGGGGCGTCCGCCTGGCCGGGGTCGACCTCGCCGACGCCGCCCTGGCCGACGTCCGCGCCACGATCCTGGTCAGCGACACCGGCAGCCAGCTCTTCGCCGGAACCTTGCAGGACGCCGTCGACCCGCACCGGCGGCTGACCCGCGAGCAGGCCGAGACGGCGCTGCGCGCCGCCAACGCCGAGGACGTGTACGACGCCATGCCCGGCGGCTGGCAGGGCGTGCTCGACGAGCGGGGTCGCGGCCTCTCGGGCGGCCAGCGGCAGCGTGTCGTGCTCGCCCGGGCGCTCGCGTCCGAGCCGCCGGTGCTGGTGCTCGTCGACCCCACCTCGGCCGTCGACGCCCACACCGAGGCCCGCATCGCCGAGCGGGTGGCCGAGCTCCGCGCCGGCCGCACCACGGTCGTCTGCACCGTCTCGCCGCTGTGGCTCCATCACGCCGACCGCGTGGTGCTGCTCGTCGACGGCGGCGTCGCGGCGAGCGGCCGCCACGACGACCTCATCGCCCACCACCCGGCCTACCGCGCCGTGGTCGCCCGCGCCATCGACGAGGAGGTGACCCCGTGAGCACGGACCTGCTCGCCGATTCGGCCGCCACCTGGTCCGACCACGCCTCCGACCGGCCGCCCGTCGACCCGCGCCTGACGCCACCCGCCGAGGCGACGCCGGTGGAGCGGCTCGCCGCCTGGCGGATGCGCCACCACCTGCGCCGGCAGGAGGCGGAGCAGGTCTACGAGGACTCGCGGAACCCCGAGCGGGGCTGGCCGGTCGCCGACGACCGCGCAGTGCTGGCCTTCGCCCGACAGCTGATCTCCGAGCGCCGACGTACCTTCGTGGCCCTGGTGGCTCTCAACGCCCTCGCCGCGGGTGCGGCCCTCGTCGTGCCCCGGCTGCTCGGGAACCTCGTCGACCGGACCGTCGAAGGCGCCGGTTCCGGCCTCGGCACCCTCGCCCTGGTCGTCGTGGCCGTGGTGTGCGCGCAGGCGCTGTTCACCTTCTTCGCCCAATGGGTCTCGACGCTCTTCGGGCAGGACCTGCTCGCCTCGGCGCGCGAGTACGTCGTGCGCGTGATCCTGCGGCTGCCGCTGGGCCAGGTCGAGAGCGCCAGCACGGGCGACCTGGTCACCCGCGTCACGCGCGACGTCGGCACGATGAGCCGCTCGGTGCAGTTCGGCCTGCCGATGGCGATCATCTCGCTGCTCACGGTCGCCCTCTCCGTGGTGGCGATGCTGCTCAACTCGGTGATCCTCGCCGTCCCGTCCCTGCTGGTGATCGCCACCAGCTACGTCGCGGTGCGCAGCTACCTGCGAACGGCCCCGAAGGGCTACATCACCGAGGGCGCGACGTACTCGCGCATCAACACCACCCTCACCGAGACGGTGGAGGGTGCCCGCACGGTCGAGGCGCTGGGCCTGGCCGGACGCCGGGTCGGCCAGGGTGACGACGACATCGACGTCTCGGCCCAGGCGGAGCGCTACACGATGTCGCTGCGCAACCTGCTGTTCGCCGTCATCGACATCGCCTTCAACACTCCCCGCGTGGTGACGCTGGTCGTCGGGGCGTGGGGCTACGCCTACGGCTACCTGACCCTGGGCCAGATCACCGCGGCCGTGCTCTACGTCGAGGCGCTCAGCGGCCCGCTGGACCGGCTGGTCGGCGAGCTCGACCGGCTGCAGGTGGGCGCGACGTCGACGGCCCGGTTGCTCGGCATCGCCCAGGTGCCGCCCGACCGGACGCCGGGCGAGGCGCTGCCCACCGGGCCGGAGCTGGTGGGTGAGGACCTGCGGTTCGCCTACCGCCCGGGGCACGACGTCCTCCACGGCGTCGACCTCGACCTGCGCACCGGTGAGCGACTGGCCGTCGTGGGCCCGTCCGGCTCCGGGAAGTCGACGCTGGGCCGGCTGTTGTCGGGCATCAACCGGCCCCGCACCGGCTCGGCCCGGGTGGGTGGCGTGGAGCTGGTCGACCTGCCGCTGGAGGTGCTGCGCACCGAGGTGGCGCTGGTGACCCAGGAGCACCACGTCTTCATCGGATCCGTGCGCGACAACATCGTGCTGGCACGCGAGGACTCCGACGACACCGCGGTGTGGGCGGCGCTGGCGGCGGTCGGCGCCCATGAGTGGGTGCAGCGGCTGCCCCGCGGCCTCGACACCCGGATCGGCTCGGGCCAGCAGGCGCTGACGCCGGCCCAGGCCCAGCAGGTCGCGCTGGCGCGGCTGATCATCGCCGACCCGCACACCCTCGTGCTCGACGAGGCGACCTCGCTCATCGACCCGCGGACCGCCCGGACGCTCGAGGGCTCGATGCACGCGCTGCTGGAGGGCCGCACGGTGATCGCGATCGCCCACCGCCTCCACACCGCCCACGACGCCGACCGGATCGCCGTGGTGATCGACGGGCAGATCGCCGAGCTCGGCTCGCACGCCGAGCTGGTCGACCGCGAGGACGGCGAGTACGCCGCGCTCTGGCGCGCCTGGACCAGCTGAGTCCCCCGCACACCCTTGCGCCACCGCGCATGTCGGCGTATTTTACTAATCGGCTAATTAGCCGATGATCAAAGTAGGGCTCCACCAGACCCGAAGGGCAGCACGATGACGCTGACGGCAGACCCGACGGCGGAGCAGCGGCTCGACATCGTCTTCGCCGCGCTCGCCAACGCGACGCGGCGGGCGATGCTCGCCCGGCTGGCCGAGGGCGAGGCGAGCGTCAACGAGCTGGCGGCGCCGTTCGCCCTGAGCCTGCCCGCGGTCTCCAAGCACCTGAAGGTGCTCGAGCACGCGGGCCTCATCACCCGCGGGCGCAACGCGCAGTTCCGCCCCTGTGCACTGCGGCCGGACGCGCTCGGCGAGGTGTCGTCGTGGGCCGACCGGCAGCGCGCGACGTGGGAGCGGCGACTGGACCGGATGGAGACCCGGCTCGAGCGACAGAGGGAGGAAGCATGACCGGCAACGCATCCACGGAGAGCGCATCGGTGGTCCTCGACCGCACGATCGGCGCCCCCATCGAGCAGGTCTGGCAGATGTGGGCGGACCCCGACCGGTTCGCCGGGTGGTACGGCCCACCGGGGGCGGAGGTCCGGATCGTCGAGATGGACGTCGCGGTCGGTGGCCGGCGCCACTTCAGCATGGCGATGGAGCAGCCGTCCGGGCCGGCGCAGATGTGGTTCGTCGGGGAGTTCCTCGACGTGGAGCAGCCCACGCTGCTGCGCTACACCGAGTCGATGAGCGACCCCGACGGCCGTGTGCTGGAGCCGGGCGAGGCGGGCCTGCCGCCCGGGCACCCCGCGACCACGCAGGTCACGGTGGCCCTCGCCGACGCCAGTGGCGCGACGCACCTCCGGCTGACCCACGAGGGCGTGCCGGCCGGTTCGCCGGGCGAGATGGGCTGGCGGATGGCCCTGGACAAGCTGGACGCCGCGCTCGCCGGCTGACCGCTGGCCACTCTCCCGGCAGGGTGCCCGCGGGCGGTGGGGCGGCCGCTGTGGCCGTCGTTACAGTGGCGGCGTGAGCCTCCCCGACGCCTGGACCGGACTGGTCGACGACGCGGCGGTGTTCCCGCCCGGCGACGTACCGCTGCCCGACGCGGTCAACGCCCACGTGGCCCGTCGGAGCGACTGGTACGCCGACCTGGTCGGGTCGTTCGTCGTCACCGACGAGCGGATCCCTGACATCGACCAGCCGCTGCGGCTCTCGGTGGTGGTGACCGGCGGCGCCGGCGCGATCGCCGGGGCGCTCCGACTCGCCGCACGCGGGGGCCACGAGCTCGCCGGCGTCGAGATAGCGCTCCGCGACCTCGACGACCTGGCCGGCAACGCGCGCCGGGTCACCACGGCCCTCGACACCGCCCTGGCCGAGGGGCTGCTGGCCGAGGACGTGCCGGCGTACGTCGAGCTGCCGGCGGTCCCCCAGGAGTCGGCCTGGCTCGCGGCCGCCGACGCCGTGGCCGAGGGCGGGCACCGGCTGAAGTTCCGCACCGGCGGCCTCGACGCCCACCTGTTCCCGGGCTCCGCCACGCTCGCCGCCTGGATCGACGCGGCGCTCGACCGCGAGACGCCGTTCAAGTGCACGGCCGGGCTGCACAACGCCGTGGCCCACACCGCGGACGACGGGTTCGACCACCACGGCTTCCTCAACGTGCTCCTCGCGACGCTGCGCGCCTTCGACGGTGCGACGACCGAGCAGGTCGTCGCGATCCTCGACGACCGCGACCCCCGGTCCCTCACCGACGCGGCAGCCGGTGAGGAGCTCGCGCGCGGCCGCCGCTGGTTCACCTCCTTCGGCTCCTGCTCGGTCAGCGAGCCCCTCGACGACCTGCTCGCCCTCGGACTCCTGGAGAAGCCGTGACCACCAGCTGGGTGGAGGGGGCCGCCGGCTCCCTCTTCGACGTCGACAACCTGCCCTTCGGTGTCTTCTCGCGCGGCGGCGAGGAGCCGCGCGTCGGCGTCCGGATCGGTGAGCACGTCCTCGACGTCGCCCCCGTCGCCGCGGCCGAGATGCTCGACGTCCACCACGTCTTCGAGGAGCGCTCCCTCAACCCGCTGATGGCCGAGGGGCCGCAGGTGTGGCAGTCGCTGCGCACCTGGCTGACCGGGCTGCTCACCGAGGAGGCCGAGCGCGACCTGGTCGAGCCGCACCTGGTGCCCCTGGCAGAGGTGACCCTCCACCTCCCGGTCGAGGTCGCCGACTACGTCGACTTCTACGCGTCCCTCGACCACGCCTCCAACGTCGGGAAGATGTTCCGCCCCGACGCCGAGCCGCTGCTGCCGAACTGGCGCCACCTGCCGGTCGGCTACCACGGTCGTGCGGGCACGGTCGTCGCCAGCGGCGCCGACGTCGTCCGCCCGCAGGGGCAGCGCAAGCCGCCGTCCGAGGACGTGCCGACGTTCGGCCCCTCGGTGCGGCTGGACATCGAGGCCGAGCTGGGCTTCGTGGTCGGTACGCCGAGCACGCTGGGCGAGCGGGTCCCCGTCCCGGGGTTCGCCGACCACGTCTTCGGGCTGGTGGGCCTCAACGACTGGTCGGCGCGCGACATCCAGGCGTGGGAGTACGTGCCGCTCGGGCCGTTCCTCGGCAAGTCCTTCGCCACCTCGATCTCCCACTGGGTGACGCCGCTGGCCGCTCTCGATGCGGCGTGGGTGGACCTGCCCGGCCAGGACCCCGAGCCGCTCCCCTACCTGACCGAGGGCTCGCCGCGGGGGCTCGACATCGAGGTGGAGGTCGAGCTCAACGGCGACGTCGTCGCCCGGCCGCCCTACCGCACCATGTACTGGTCGCCGGCGCAGATGCTGGCCCACCTCACCGTCAACGGCGCCTCCCTGCGCACCGGCGACCTGTTCGCCTCCGGCACCATCTCCGGGCCGGAGCCCGACCAGCGTGGCTCCTTCCTCGAGCTCAGCTGGGGCGGCCAGGAGCCCTTCGGGGAGGGCCGCACCTTCCTCGAGGACGGCGACACGGTCACCCTGCGCTACACCGCCCCCGGCACCGCCGGCGGTCGGATCTCGCTGGGCGACGTGACCGGGACGATTCTCCCCGCCCGCTGAGGATCACCCGTCAGACGCCTTCACGGTCGCTGAACCCGGGGTGCACGAAGGGTTCGCCCCGGCGCAGGGTCTCGATGGCGCCGGGGTGCTGACGACGCAGGTGGTCGAGGCCGCGGTAGCGGTAGCGCAGCACCTGCACCAGGCCCAGCCCCCAGAACGCGTACTGCACCGCGAAGGCGACCCGGAAGTCGTCGAGGTCGTAGGCGCCGACGCCACCGGGTTCGCGCAGGTCGAGCACCAGCCCGATCAGCAGCGTGACCAGCAGCGAGGCGGAGAAGCCGCCGACGTTGACCAGTCCGTTGGCCCGTCCGGTCTCGTCGAGCGGGGTGAAGGAGCGGGCGAGGTCGAAGCCGACCATGGAGGCCGGCCCGCCCGTCCCCATCGCACACAGCAGCACCACGAGCAGCCACATCGGGGCCGGCCCGTCCTGCAGGAGCACCGCCCCCCAAGCGGCCGCCATCGCCAGCACGATGCCGACCACGATCCAGGACCGGTAGTAGGGGAAGCGACCGACCGCCCAGCTGAGCGTCAGGCCCCCGACGATCACCCAGAGGGTCATCACCATCAGCAGCGAGCTCGCCAGCGTCGGCGAGAGGCCCTGCCCGCGCACCAGGAACGGGAAGCCCCACAACATCGCGAAGACCGTCATCGAGAACTGGGTGGTGAAGTGCGACCACATGCCCAACCGGGTGCCCGGGTTGCCCCAGACCGCCTGCAGCGAGCGGGTCAGGGCCCGCAGCTTGACGCGGGTCGGGCCACCACGCGCGTACGGCGAGTCCTTGACCAGCAGCGCGACGGCGACCATCAGCACCACGCCCACCGTCGAGGCCAACCCGAAGGAGCTGGTCCAGCCGAGCTCGCGCAGGGCGGAGGAGAGCGGGGCAGCGGCCACGATCGCGCCGAGCTGCCCGATCTGTCCGGTCAGCTGGGTCACCAGGGGCGCCTGCCGCACGAGGAACCACACCGACACCAGGCGGATCACGCTGACGAACACCATCGCGTCACCCGCCCCGAGCAGGGCGCGGGCGAGCACCGCGGCCGGGAACGACTCGACGAACGCGAAGGCCAGCTGGGCGCCGGACATGATGACCAGGCCCCACAGCAGCAGCGCGCGGGAGCCGAAGCGGTCGAGCAGCACCCCGACCGGGACCTGCATGCCGGCGTACACCAGCAGCTGCAGCACGGTGAAGAACGCGAGCTGGGTGGCGTCGACCCCGAAGCGGTCGGCTGCCAGCAGACCCGCGACACCGAGCGAGCTGCGGTGGAAGACCGCGAGCAGGTAGACCGACAGCCCGACCACCCAGATGACCCACGCCCGGCGCCGGCCGATGTCGTGGATCTGTTCGGTCACGCCGGGATCATCGCAGGCCCTACCGTGGAACCGTGGTCCAGTTCGGTCAGCACCCGCAGCCACGCCACGTCGTCGCGCACCTGAGCGACCCCCACCTGCTCGCCGACGGCGCGCTGCAGTACGGCGCGATCGACCCCGAGCCGGGACTGGTGCAGGCCCTCGAACGGCTGTCGCGGATCGACCCCGCCCCGCAGGCCCTGGTGTTCACCGGCGACCTCGCCGACCGCGCCGAGCCGGCGGCGTACCGCCGACTGCGGGAGCTCGTGGAGCCGTTCGCACGCGGGATCGGGGCCGAGGTGGTCTGGGTCATGGGCAACCACGACGAGCGGGCACCCTATGCGCGGGCGCTCTTCGGCACCGACGACACCGGGCCGCAGGATCGCGTGCACGAGGTCGACGGCCTGCGGATCGTGGCACTCGACACCACGGTGCCCGGCTACCACCACGGTGAGCTCTCCGCCGACCAGCTCGCCTGGCTCGCCGACGTGCTGGCCACCCCGGCACCACACGGGACGCTGCTGGCGCTGCACCACCCGCCGATCCCGGTCCCGACGGTGCCGGTGGCCGCCATCATCGAGCTCGCCGACCAGCAGCGCCTCGCGGACGTCGTGCGTGGCACCGACGTCCGCGGGATCCTCGGCGGTCACTACCACTACACGTCGTGGTCCCAGTTCGCCGGCATCCCCGTGTCGGTGGCCTCGGCGAGCTGCTACACCCTCGACCCCGCACCAGCGGCGCGACTGGTCTCGGGCGTGGCGGGACACCAGGCCTGCACGGTGCTGCACCTGTACGACGACCAGGTGGTCCACACCGTGGTGCCGCTCGCCGACGTCGCGGAGCTGAGCGGGCAGCCCGCGGAGGCGCTGGCGCTGGTCGAGGCACTCTCACCGGAGGAGCGCCGGGAGGTCATCTCCCGCAAGGACTCGGAGTTCAACCGCGACCTGCCGACCTAGGAACGGGCTGGGGGCAGCCTTGCGTACGTCCAAAGTAAGGGTAGCCTTACCTCATGACTGGCACCTCGGAGCCCACCTGGGCGGAGCGCGCACGCACCGCGCTCGCGCAGGCCACCACCGGATCGCTGCTCACGCGTGAGTGCCGGTCGACCGCCAACCTGACCGCGGTCACGGTCCACGACCAGGTCGCCGGTACGCCGGCTGTGTGGCTCTCCCCCGACTCCCCGGTCGTCGCCCGGCTCGCCGCGTGCCCGGTGGCGACGCTGGTCGTGCCGGCCCCGCTCGGCTGGGTGCTGCACCTGACCGGCACGTTCGCTCCGCTTCGCGACACCACGGGCGAGCACTGCGGATGCCGTGGCTACCGGCCCACCCTGCTCGGGGTGCGGCTGGTCGGTCCGGCCCGGGTGTCGATCCCCGTGGCGGAGTTCCTGGCTGCCCAGCCCGACCCGCTGCGCGACGACGCCGCCACGATGCTGCACCACCTCGAGGAGGCGCACGCCGCCGACTTGCTGGCCTGCGTGCGGGCCCACGGCCACGACGCACTGGCTGTCGTGCCGCGCGCGATCGACCGCTACGGGATCGAGCTCGCGGCGATCGCCGCCGACGGGGTGGACCGGCTGCGCCTGGCGTTCCCCGGCGGGCCGCTCGAGGGGCTCGACCGGCTCAACAGCGGCTGGCGGCTGCCGATGAGCTGTCGATGCGCCTCCAGACCAGCGTGAGTCACTCCTGGATGGAGCGCGGCTCGCTGCGGTTGGCGACGCGGTTCTCGGCGTCGATCATCCAGGCGAGCTGCTCGAGCCGCTCGAGCACGGTGTGGATGATGTCGGCGGTCGTGGGGTCCTCGGCGTCCACCTCGTCGTGGATCCGGCGGGCGGTGCCTGCGACGCCGTAGATCGCCGCGACGATCAGGTCGACGGTCTCGTCGGTCTGCACCTCCTCCGCGGGGAACGCCGGCAGGCTGGTCCGCGCCGCGACGGTGGCCGCGCGGGCGTCCGGGGTCACGTAGACCGCCCGCATCCGCTCGGCGATGTCGTCGGAGAACTCGCGGGCCGCGTCGACCACCTCGTCGAGCACGAGGTGCATGTCACGGAAGTTCTTGCCGACCACGTTCCAGTGGGCCTGCTTGCCCTGCAGGTGGAGGTCGGTCAGGTCCACGAGCAGCTGCTCCAAGTGGTCGGCCAGCTGCTGCGAGGCCTGGAAGGCGGGGCGGGTGGCCAGGGACTTCTCGACGGTCTGGGTCACGGGGTCGTCCTTTCCAGTTGACGTCTCCCCACCTAACACCCTTTTCTTGAACGATTCCAGTAAGGCAAGGCTTGCCGAGCCGCCCGGAAGCACGGCAACCGGTCACCCGACCGCCAGCAGCACGCCCACGGCGACCCCGACCGCGAGCAGCCAGACGAGCGTCGGCAGCAGCGCCACCCAGCGGCGACCGTCCGCGCTCCTGCGTCGCCCCGTCACGCGGTCACGACCTCGTCGTCCCGCACCTCGACCTCGACGGGCTCGAGCGGAGTGGGCGCGGGCCCGGCGACGACCTCCCCCGTCAGGGCGTCGAAGGCGCTGCCGTGGCACGGGCACAGGATCCGTCCGCCGGTCACCTCCGAGACTGGGCAGCCCTGGTGGGTGCAGATGGCCGAGAAGCCCCACACCTCCTCACCGGATCCCCGGACCAGCACCACGCCCTCGTCGACGAGCACCAGCCCGCCGTCGGCCGGGACCTCGTCCAGCGCCGCCAGCCGCCGCCCGTCCGACGGCGCGGTGCCGTAGGCGTTGGCCGCCCCGGGCTCCTCGGTGGTGCCCAGCCCTCCCAACCGCGCGACGGTGAACCCCGCCACCGCACCCACCGCCACCACCAGCCCGCCGCGGAGGGCCGAGGCTCGGGTGAGGGGTGGCAGCGACACGTCAGCTCCTCCTCACGTCAGCGGGAGGCCGCTGCGGCTGAAGAACCACAGCGCCGAGGTCAGCCAGATCAGGGTGAGCAGCGTCAGGACCAGGCCGCCCAGCAGCGGGACGGCCCACCCCGGAAGACCCCGCAGGCGCAGGCCGAGCATCTTGGCGGCGTACGCCCCGTAGAACAGGCATCCCACCACGGAGTGGAGGAGGACCCGCGGGCTGTCGGCGGCGAAGCCCAGGGCCCAGAGACAGTGCAACGCGGGCGGCAGGGTGAGGACGAACGCCGACGCGCCGCTCCACCGGTGCAGCGGTGCGGTCCAGTCGGGCGCCGGGTTCGAGGTCGGGAGCCGGCCCCACATCCAGAGCGCGGTGACGAGCTGTACGACGAGCAGCGCGGCTGCAGCCGTGGTGAACCACGCCTTCATCTGCAGCATCCCGGAGAAGCCGAAGGTCAGCAGCGGCCGGCCGGCCGGCTCGTGGAGGCCGGCGTAGGCACCCAGGACCACGGCGACCCCGCTACCGGTGGCGAGGACCGCCAGGGCCCCCACGCGGGAGGCGTCCGACTCGACGGTCAGGCTCACGGCACCATTGTGCGCCGCTCGGGTGTGGCGGGGCAGCGATGAGGCCCCGGAAATGCAGGAACCCCCGCACGGGGCGGGGGTCCGGTGGCAGGTCCAGGATTCGAACCTGGGTAGGCATAAGCCGACGGATTTACAGTCCGCTCCCATTGGCCGCTCGGGCAACCTGCCGTGTCTGAGCCCCGGCGATGACCGCGGCACGACGAGAAGGAAGGATAGCGTCCGTACGCCGCAGAGCCGAAACCGGAGGGCAGCCATGGCCGACTCGTCGTTCGACATCGTCAGCAAGATCGACCGCCAGGAGGTCGACAACGCCCTCGGGCAGACGGCGCGGGAGGTGGCGACCCGGTTCGACTTCAAGGGCACCGGCGCCTCGATCGAGTGGAAGGGCGAGGACGCCATCGAGATCACGGCCTCGGCAGACGACCGCGCCAACGCCGTGCTCGACGTCTTCAAGCAGAAGCTGGTCAAGCGCAACCAGAGCCTGAAGATCCTCGACGCCTCCGAGCCCCGCCAGTCAGGGCAGGAGTCAAAGATCGGCATCGCCCTCAAGGAGGGCATCAGCTCCGAGAACGCCAAGAAGATCAGCAAGCTGATCCGCGACGAGGGTCCCAAGGGCGTCAAGGCGCAGATCCAGGGCGACGAGCTCCGGGTGTCGAGCAAGAAGCGTGACGACCTGCAGGCCGTGCAGCGGCTCGTCAAGGAGCAGGACTACGACTTCGCGGTGCAGTTCACCAACTACCGCTGAGCGACGCCGGTCGGCCGCCGCCCCGCCTTACACTCGGCGCATGCCGGGCCTCCAGCACAGCGTCGTCATCGCGGCCCCGCCGGAGCGGGTCTGGGCTGTGCTGGTCGACGTCGAGCGCTGGCCCTCGCTCATCCCGACCGTCGACTCGGTCGAACGTCTCGACGCCGGCCCGCTGGCCGTCGGGGCCAGGACCCGGTTGCGACAGCCCCGGCTCCCCGAAGCCGTGTGGACGGTCACCGAGCTCACCGAGGGTTCGTCGTTCACGTGGGAGTCCCACTCACCCGGGGCCACCGTCGTCGCCAGTCACGTCGTCGAGCCGCACGCCGACGGCAGCCGGCTGAGGCTGAGCGTGACCATGACCGGTCCGCTCTCGCGGATCGGGTGGGCGATGACCCGCTCGCTGACGCACCGGTACGTCGACCTGGAGGCCGACGCGATCGCGGGCGCCGCCCGGTCTGCGGACTAGCGGGTCGGGGGAGCCTCGGACCGCCCCGTCGCCTCGTCGTCGCCGCCTCGCCACGGTGCCGGCTGGCCCTGGAGCCACCACTCCAGCCGTGAGGTCAGGAAGGGCAGCACCAGGTAGGTCATGATCGGGGTCATCACCAGCGTGCTCACCAGCACCCGCAGCACGGTCGGCAGCTCCGGCGCCGACGACGACACCAGCACGGTCGTCAGCAGGCTCAGCGGGAAGAACGCGAACCAGATCATCACCGCCTGCTTCCACCTGGGCGGTCGGCCGGGGCCCGCGAGCTGCTCCACGACGTACTCCTGCGGCGGGTCGAACCACCCCTCGATGCCCGTCAGCCGCTCCTTCCGGTAGTCCTCCACCAGTCCCTGCGCGGCGCCCAACCACCAGCGCCGCTCGTCGGAGGCCTCCCACGTGGCGAGCGAGTCGGGCCCGTCGAAGCGGTAGAGCATGTGCCACTCGTCCGAGGACTCGGCCGGTCGGACCCAGCCGGTGCCGAGGAATCCCGGGAAGCGCTCGGCGAGCGCGGACCCGGCACGCACCCACGCGGTCATCTGGTCGGCGTGCTCGGGACGGACCCTCCGGGTGATCGAGACCGTGACGGGCGCGGAGGTGGTGGGGTGCTCGGTGCTCACCGCACGAGGCTAGGGCGCTGAGAGGGGCTGGCGAGAACTGAGGTGTCGCCGCGGACGAGCTAACGCTGACCGGCCGGCTGCACCATCCGGTACTCGATCTCGGGCCGTCCGGCGGTGCCGTAGCGCGGTCGGCGTACGGCGCGGCCGACGTCCACGAGGTGCTCGAGGTAGCGGCGCACGCTGACCCGGGACAGCCCGATGGCCTCTCCGACCTCCACGGCCGAGCCCTCGCCCACGCGGGTCAGCTCCGCCACGACCTGGTCGAGGGTCTCCTGCGCCAGCCCCTTGGGCAGCCGGGCCGGCGGCTGCGACTCCGGGGCACGCATCAGCCGGTCGATCTGACGTTGGTCGAGCCGCTCCCCCGAGGAGGCGACCGCCCGCTGCCGGAGGTACTGGTCGAGGCGCTCGTGCAGTGCCGCCATGGTGAACGGCTTGACGAGGTACGCCGTGACACCGCCCGCCATCGCGGCGCGCACGGTCTCGGCCTCCTGGGCGGCGGTGACGGCGATGACGTCGACCGGTCGACCCGGCAGCTGCCGCACCCGCCGCAGCACCTCGACGCCGTCCAGGTCGGGCAGGTGGATGTCGAGGAGCACCAGGTCGGGGGCGAGGTCCTGCACCGCGAGGACGGCGTCCTCACCGGTGTGGGCGAGGCCGACCACGTCGAAGCCGCCGTGGGCCAGCAGGAACCCCTGGTGGATCCCGGCCACGGCCACCTCGTCCTCGACGACGAGGACGCGGGCACGACGGGTCGTCACGCCGGCACCACCGGCTCGTGGATCGCCTGCAGCCGCACCTCGAACCGTGCTCCGCCCGTGTCCGGGGACGACGCCGCGGCCCAGCCTCCTCGCCGGCGCGCGATCCGTGACACCAGCGCGAGGCCGATTCCCCGGGCGGGACGGTCACCGGTCGCCTTCGTCGTCACCCCGGGCTCGAAGACCCGGTCGAGCCGGTCGGCCCGGATGCCGGGCCCGTCGTCCTCGACCACGATCCGGACCTCGTCGTCCTCGGTGCGGAGCAGGACCCGAACGGTCCCGTCGTGCCCCACCGCCTCCATCGCGTTGTCGAGGAGGTTGCCGAGCACCGTCAGGACGTCGGAGGTGCCGTCGAAGCGGTGGGTGCTGGTGGGGTCGACCTCGATGACGATGCCGCGCTCGGCCCCGATCTGCGCCTTCCGCCCGAGCAGCGCCTCGACCTCCGGGTCGGCCACGCCCGGCAGCTCCACCGCCCGGGCCGACCCCGAGCCCGTCTCCCGGTCGATGAACCGGATGGCCTCCTCGGTCCGGCCGAGCTCGAGCAGCCCGGAGATCACGTGGAGCCGGTTGGAGAACTCGTGGCGCTGCACGCGCAGCGCCTGCGCCTGGTCGCGGACGCCCTCGAGGTGGCGCAGCGTCTCGCGCAGCTCGGTGCGGTCGCGGAGGATCACCACGGTGCCCACCTCGCGGCCGTCGACCACGGCCGGACGGCGCAGCGCCAAGAGGACCCGCTCGCCCGCGAGCACGAGGCCGTCGTCGGTGGAGCCGCTCTCGACGTGCTGCAGCAGGGTCCGGTCGAGCACCTCGGCGGCCGGCGACCCCACCACCCCGGCGTCCACGCCCAGCAGCCGCTGCGCCTCGTCGTTGACGAGGGCGACCCGGCCCCGCAGGTCGAGGGCGACGATGCCCTCGCCGATCCCGTGGAGCATCGCGTCCCGGGTCTCCAGCAGCGCCGCGATCTCCTCCGGCTCGACCCGGTGGATCCGTCGCCACACCACCCGCGAGACGAGCGCCGCGAGCAGGGTGCCGAGCAGGGCGGCGCCGAGCAGGAACACCGCGAGCAGCCAGAGGTCGTCGAGCAGGTCCGCCCGGAGCTGGGACTCGAGGATCCCGACCGACGCCATGCCGATGACCTCACCCTGCTCGTCGACGATCGGCAGCTTGACGCGCCAGCTCTCGCCCAGCGAGCCGGTCTGGGTGCCCGTGTACATCTCGCCGCTCTCCAGCGGCGTCGGGTCGGTGGTGACCATCTCGCCGAGCTGGTCGGGGTTGGGGTGCGAGTAGCGGATGCCGCGGTCGTCGGTGACCACGACGTAGGTGACGCCCGACGCTTCGCGGATCAGCTCGGCGATCGGCTGGATCGTCGCGGACGGGTCGTCGGACCCGAACGCCTCCACCACCGTCGGCAGCGTCGCCACGCTCTGCGCCACGCCGATCATCTGCTGCTGGTAGGACTCGCGGATCTGCGCGGCCTGCATGCGGGCCGCGACCACGCCCACGACGACGACCGTCGTCAGCACGATGAGGAGCTGCAGCCCCAGCAGCTGGGTGCGCAGCGGGACGCTCCGGAGCACCCGTTCATTGTGCCGCACCTCGCAGCCCCGTCCCGAGTCTCGGGAGCGTGACCACAAGTTCCAGTACGACGCTTACCTCCGCAACGTTCCGCCCGCCACGAGCCCGCTCCTACGGTTCCGGCACTTGTGACGCCCGTCACGACCGAAGGAGTGGAACCCCATGATCAGCACACGGACCCGCCGCGGCTCCCTCGCCGCCCTCGCCGTCGCCGGCACGCTCGCCCTCGCCGGCTGTGGCTCCCTGACCGAGAGCGCCGACAGCGACAGCGGTGCTGACGCCGGGATCGACCAGCTCAAGATCATCGTGCCGGCCGACCCGGGTGGTGGCTGGGACGCCACCGGCCGCGCCATGCAGGGCGTGCTCCAGGACAACGACCTCGTCGGCAACGCCCAGGTGGTCAACGTCGGCGGCGCCGGCGGCACGATCGGCCTGGCGCAGCTGGCCAACGAGCGCGAGGAGAACACCCTCATGGTGATGGGCCTCGTGATGGTCGGCGCGGTCGAGACCAACGACGCCGAGGCCACCCTCGAGGACGTGACCCCGGTCGCCGAGCTCACCGAGGAGCCGCTGATCGTCGTGGCTCCAGCGGACTCCCCCTACGAGTCCGTGAGCGACCTCGTCGCCGACCAGGCCGACCGCGGTCAGGGCGTCTCGGTCGCCGGTGGCTCAGCAGGCGGCGCCGACCACATCCTCGCCGGCCTGCTGTTGCAGGACGCCGGCGTGGACCCGGGCGGCCTCAACTACATCCCCTACTCCGGCGGCGGCGAGTCCCTCGCCGCCCTGCTGGGCAGCAAGGTGGACGCAGGCATCTCCGGTGTCGCCGAGTACGCGCCGCAGGTGGAGTCCGGTGAGCTCAAGGCCCTCGGGGTCTCCGGTGCCGAGCGGTCCGAGCTGCTGCCCGACGTCCCGACCCTCGCCGAGCAGGGCATCGACGTGGAGCTGACCAACTGGCGCGGCGTCGTCGCCCCCGGCTCGATCGACGACAGCAAGGCCGACGAGCTGACCCAGCTGGTGACCGACATGCACGGCACCGAGGACTGGACCACCGCCCTCGAGGAGAACGCCTGGGCCGATGCCTTCGTCACCGGCGACGAGTTCGGGACCTTCCTCGACTCCGAGGTGACCCGGGTCCAGCAGGTCCTGCGCGACATCGGTCTGGTCGAGTGACGATGTCCACCACGCACTCATCGGGGTCCCCCGCCGGGGTCCGCGCTGGGCGCACCACCCCCGCCGGCGAGCTCCTGTTCGCCGGCGGGGTGGCCGCCCTCGGCGTCTTCGCGCTGGTGCGCGCCGGCGCGATCAACGAACCGATCACCGCCGGCTCGATGGGGCCGCGGACGCTGCCCTACCTGGTCGGCGGCGCCCTCGTCGTCGCCGGCCTCGCCGTCGCCGTCGCGGTCCTCCGGGGCCACCGCGGCGAGGCCGAGGAGGGCGAGGACGTCGCCGATGTGGACCACACCGACTGGGCCACTGTCGGGATGCTGGTGGGCCTGCTCGTGCTCCACATCTTCCTGATCGTCCCCGCCGGCTGGCCGGTGGCCGCGACCTTCCTCTTCGCCGGCTCCGCGGTCGTGCTCGGCGCCCGGCCCTGGTGGCGCACGGCGCTGGTGGGCCTGGCGCTGTCGCTGGTCCTCCAGGTCGCGTTCGCCGGCGGACTCGGGGTCTCGCTCCCCGCCGGCCCGCTGCTCGAGGGGGTGCCGTTCCTCGATGGATAGCCTCGCCGCCCTCATGGAGGGCTTCGGAACGGCTCTCCAGCCGTCGTACCTGCTGATCGCGCTGATCGGCGTCTTCGTCGGCACCGCGGTCGGCGTGCTGCCCGGCATCGGCCCGGCGATGACCGTCGCCCTGCTGCTGCCGCTGACCTACAGCCTCGACCCGACCGCGGCGTTCATCCTGTTCGCCGGCATCTACTACGGCGGGATGTACGGCGGCTCGACCACCTCGATCCTGCTCAACACCCCCGGTGAGTCGGCGTCGATCATCACGGCGCTCGAGGGCAACAAGATGGCCAAGGCCGGTCGCGGCACCGCCGCGCTGGCGACGGCCGCCATCGGCTCCTGGGTCGCCGGCACCGTCGCGACCGTGGCGCTGACGTTCGTCGCGCCGATCGCGGCCGACCTCGCCGTGCAGCTCGGCCCGGTCGACTACGTGGCCCTGATGGTCCTCGCCTTCCTCACCGTCGGCGCGCTGCTCGGCAGCTCGGTGAGCCGCGGCCTCGCCTCGCTCTCGCTCGGGCTGTTCGTCGGGCTGGTCGGGGTCGACCTGATCTCGGGCCAGCAGCGGTTCACCTTCGGGTTCGCCGTGCTCGGCGACGGCATCGACGTCGTCCTCGTCGCGGTCGGCCTGTTCGCGGTCGGCGAGGCGCTCTACGTCGGGTCCCGACTGCGGCGCGGCCCCGTCGCCGTCGTCCCGATCAGCAGGGGCTGGCGCACCTGGCTCACCCGCGAGGAGCTGCGGCTCTCGTGGAAGCCGTGGCTGCGCGGCACCGCCATCGGCTTCCCGATCGGCACCATCCCCGCCGGCGGAGCGGACGTCTCCACCTTCCTCTCCTACGCAGCGGAGAAGAAGGTCGCCCCCGAGGAGCGCAAGGAGCAGTTCGGCCACGGCGCGATCGAGGGCGTGGCCGGGCCCGAGGCGGCCAACAACGCGGCCGCGGCCGGCGTGCTCGTGCCCCTGCTGACGCTGGGCCTGCCGACCACCGCGACCGCGGCGATCATGCTGGCGGCGTTCCAGCGCTACAACATCCAGCCGGGCTCGCAGCTGTTCAGCGGCGACGCCACCCTCGTCTGGGCGTTGATCGCCAGCCTCTACATCGGCAACCTGATGCTGCTGGTCCTGAACCTGCCGCTGGTCGGGCTGTGGGTCCGCGTCCTGCAGGTCCCGCGTCCCTACCTCTACGCCGGGATCCTGACGTTCGCCGCCATGGGGGCCTTCGCCGTGAACTTCATCCCGGCCGACGTGGTCATCCTGCTCGTGATCGGCGTGCTGGGGTTCTTCATGCGTCGCTACGGCTACCCGATCGCGCCGATGGTGGTCGCGATGATCCTGGGCCCGATGTTCGAGGCGCAGCTGCGGCGGTCGCTCTCGATCTCCCAGGGCGACCCGCTGACCCTGGTCCAGTCACCGTTCGCGCTGTCCGTCTACGTCGCGCTGGCGCTGCTCACCGTGGGTTCGATGTGGCTCAAGCGACGGGAGAAGGCGGCCTCGACGGTGGCGCCCGCGCCGGCCGAGAAGCAGGAGGTGGGCTCGTGACCGTCGTCCTCGGCTACATCCCCGGCGACCTGGGCGAGGCGGCGCTCGCCACCGCCGTCGACGAGGCCCGCCGCCGCGACACCGACCTGGTGGTCGTCAACACCACCCGCGGGGACCGGCTCGTCGACCGCCGCTACGCGCACGACGACCAGGCGATCGCACTCGGGTCGCGGCTGGCGGCCTCCGGCGTGCCGCACGAGGTACGCCGGTTCACCTCCGACGGCCTCGCGGCCGACGCGCTTCTCGAGGTGGCCGGCGAGGTCGGCGCCGAGGTGGTCGTGATCGGGCTGCGGCACCGGACGCCGGTGGGCAAGCTGATCATGGGCTCCACCGCGCAACGGGTCCTGCTCGAGGCGGCGTGCCCGGTGCTGACGGTGAAGCTGCCCCGGTGAAAGGGCTGCCCGCGCCTCCCGGTCACCGCCAGACCGGCGCGACCTCGCGGTGGTAGGCGCGCCCGAAGCCCTTGCTGAGCACCAGCAGCACCGGCGGCGGGACCGCCGCGCGCAGGTCGGCCAGGGTCTGGGCGTCCGCACCGTCCTGCACCCAGGCGAGGAAGCGCCCTGAGTAGGACAGCGGGTCCTTCTGCAGCTGCTTCTCGACCGCCTTGCCCGCCGGCGTGCCGAGCAGGGGCAGCAGCAGGGGGACGACGTCCCGCTCCTCGTGCCGCAGGTGGGCCTCGGTGACCTCGCGGGCCGCCGCCACCCGATCTGCGGCCGAGGCCGCCGCCGCACCGGTCGGCTCGGCGACCAGCGCCGCCACGGCGCTCGTGGCCGCCTCCATCGCTGCCGACATCGCCTGGTGCTCGGACTCCATGGCGTCGATCACCCACGCGTCGACGGCGCCGGTCGTGCGCGCCCAGGGCCAGACGATCTCGTCCTCCCCTTGGTGGTGGTGGTGCAGGTGCTCCCACAGCTCGGCCCAGGCGCGGTGGAGCTGGCGCGCCCGGTCGGCATCACCCTCCGGGAACGAGCGCAGGGCCGCCTCCATGCGGGCCAGGTCGCGTCGTACGGCGTTGTGGACGATGATGTTCATGTCGGGCTGCGCCATCGCAGACACCCCTTCCCAGGTGCCCTTCGAGGTTACGACCGCAGCGCGTGCCCGGGGAAGGGCCCGGCCGGCGTCCCGGTGGGGGAGATCACGTTCGGCTCCACCGGCCCGCGACTATCGTGGAGGGGTGCCCGGGAGCCGCGGCACACCCCCCTAACATGCTCTGGAGGAGGAGCGCCCGTCGTGTCCAAGCAGGTCAAGCAGCTCGACCGCGTCATCATCAGGTTCGCGGGCGACTCCGGCGACGGCATGCAGCTCACCGGTGACCGCTTCACGCAGGAGTCGGCCGCCTTCGGCAACGACCTGTCGACGCTGCCCAACTTCCCCGCCGAGATCCGGGCGCCCCAGGGCACGCTGCCGGGTGTCTCGTCCTTCCAGGTCCACTTCGCCGACCACGACATCCTCACCCCCGGCGACGCCCCCGACGTGCTGGTGGCGATGAACCCCGCCGCCCTCCGAGCCAACCTCGGCGACCTCCCCAAGGGCGCCACGATCATCGTGGACACCGCCGACTTCAGCGCCCGCAACCTCAGCAAGGCCGGCTACGCCGACAACCCGCTGGAGGACGGCTCGCTCGACGAGTACGCCGTCCACCCGGTCGACCTGACCGGGATGACGGTCGAGGCCGTCAAGGAGTTCGGCCTGTCCCGCAAGGACGCGTCGCGCGCCAAGAACATGTTCGCGCTCGGTCTGCTCTCGTGGCTCTACGGCCGGCCGACCGACTCGACCATCAGCTTCCTCGAGCGACGCTTCGCCAAGGTGCCCGACATTCGCGACGCCAACGTCACGGCCTTCCGGTCGGGGTGGAACTTCGGCGAGACCACGGAGACCTTCGCCGTCACCTACGAGATCAAGCCGGCACCGATGACGACCGGCACCTACCGCAACATCACCGGCAACCTCGCCCTGGCCTACGGCCTGGTGGCCTCCAGCGTGCAGTCCGGGCTGCCGCTGTTCCTCGGGTCCTACCCGATCACCCCGGCCTCCGACATCCTCCACGAGCTGAGCAAGCACAAGGCGTTCGGCGTCTCCACGTTCCAGGCCGAGGACGAGATCGCCGGTGTGGGTGCTGCGATCGGCGCGGCCTTCGCGGGGCGACTGGGTGTGACCACCACCAGCGGACCCGGCATCGCCCTGAAGTCCGAGGCGATCGGGCTCGCCGTGATGACCGAGCTGCCGCTGCTGGTGATCGACGTCCAGCGCGGCGGTCCCTCGACCGGCCTGCCGACCAAGACCGAGCAGGCCGACCTGCTGCAGGCGATGTTCGGACGCAACGGCGAGGCACCGGTGCCGATCGTGGCGCCGCGGTCCCCGGGCGACTGCTTCGACGCGGCTCTCGAGGCGGCCCGGATCGCGATCACCTACCGCACGCCGGTGATGCTGCTCTCCGACGGCTACCTCGCCAACGGGTCCGAGCCGTGGCGGATCCCGGAGCTGGCCGACCTCCCCGCCATCGACCCGGCCTTCGCCATCGCACCCAACCACCACGTGGAGGGTGGTGACGACGACTTCTGGCCCTACCAGCGTGACGAGGCCACGCTGGCCCGCCCGTGGGCGGTGCCCGGGACGCCCGGGCTCGAGCACCGGATCGGCGGCCTGGAGAAGGGCGACGGCCACGGCAACATCTCCTACGACCCGGCCAACCACGACTTCATGGTCCGGACCCGACAGGCCAAGGTCGACCGGATCGCCGACTCGCTGCCGCCCACCGAGGTCGACGACCCCACCGGCGACGCGAAGGTGCTGGTGCTGGGGTGGGGGTCGACCTACGGCCCCATCGGCGCCGGCGTACGCCGGGTGCGGACGGCCGGCTACAAGGTCGCCCAGGCCCACCTGCGCCACCTGAACCCGTTCCCGAACGACCTCGGCGACATCCTCGCCCGCTACGACAAGGTGCTGGTCCCCGAGATGAACCTCGGCCAGCTGGCGCTGCTGCTGCGGGCGCGCTACCTGGTCGACGCGATCGGCTACAACCGCGTCCGCGGACTGCCGCTGAAGGCGGCCGAGCTGGCCGAGGCCATCGGCGAGCTCGTGGCCCAGGCGGAGGGGATTGAGGTCGACCTGGTCCCGGCAACCACCACCGACGATGCGGAGGTCTCCCCGTGAGCACCACCGAGCTGCCCTTCCCCGGGTTGCGCTCCGGCGTCGAGGGCGTGCCCACCGTGCCCGACGACGCGCCCGCCCAGACTGGCAAGGACTTCACCAGCGACCAGGAGGTCCGCTGGTGCCCCGGGTGCGGCGACTACGCAGTTCTCAAGGCCGTGCAGGGCTTCCTGCCCGACCTCGGGCTGCGGCGCGAGAACATCGTCTTCGTGTCGGGCATCGGCTGCTCCAGCCGCTTCCCCTACTACCTCGACACCTACGGGATGCACTCGATCCACGGCCGCGCACCCTCGATCGCCACCGGGATCGCGACGACCCGCGAGGACCTGTCGGTCTGGGTCGTGACCGGTGACGGCGACGCGCTGTCGATCGGCGGCAACCACCTCATCCACGCGCTGCGGCGCAACGTCAACATGACGGTGCTGCTCTTCAACAACAGGATCTACGGACTCACCAAGGGGCAGTACTCCCCCACCTCCGAGCCCGGCAAGATCACCAAGTCGACTCCGATGGGGTCGCTGGACCACCCCTTCAACCCGGTCTCGCTCGCGCTCGGGGCCGAGGGCACGTTCGTGGCCCGCACGATCGACTCCGACCGCAAGCACCTCACGGGCGTGCTGGCGGCGGCTGCCGCCCACCGCGGCACGTCGTTCGTCGAGATCTACCAGAACTGCCCGATCTTCAACGACGGCGCCTTCGACGCGATCAAGGACCGCGACACCAAGGAGGACGCGATCATCCCGCTGGTCCACGGCGAGCCGATCCGGTTCGGCGTCGAGGGGCGAAAGGGCCTGATCCGCGACAGCGCGACCGGCGGGGTCAAGGTGGTCGAGGTCGCCGACGTCGGCGAGGGGGCGCTGCTGGTCCACGACGCGCACGCCGATGACCCGACGACGGCCTTCGCCATCTCCCGCCTGACCGACGCGGGCTACCTCCACCAGGCGCCGATCGGCATCTTCCGCCAGGTGGAACGCGCCACCTACGACGACGAGGCCCGCGCCCAGATCACCACCGCGCAGGGGGGTGTCGAGGGCGACCCCACCAGCCGGCTGCAAAGCCTGCTCCACGGCGGGGACACCTGGACGGTCGCCTGACCACCCCCCGGAATCCGGTCGCCGTCATGACCGACGACAACGTACGGTGATGACGTGCAGGACAGCCCCCGCGGACTCGCCTACGGCGCCGCCGCCTACGCGATGTGGGGCCTGTTCCCCCTCTACTGGCCCTTGCTGCAACCGGCGGGGGCGGTGGAGATCCTGGCCCACCGGGTTCTCTGGTCGCTGGTCACCGTCGTCCGGGTGGTGGTGGCGCTGCGCCGCGGTGCCGCCGTGCTCGCCGTGCTGCGGGACCCGCGGGCGCGGCTGCTGCTGCTCGGCGCCGCCGCGGTGATCAGCGTCAACTGGGGCGCCTACATCTGGGGGGTCAACAACGGCCGGGTCGTGGAGACGTCGCTGGGCTACTTCATCAACCCGCTGGTGACGGTGCTGATGGGTGTCCTCGTGCTCCAGGAGCGGCTGCGCCGGTTGCAGTGGCTGGCAGTCGGGCTCGCCGCCGTCGCGGTGCTCGTGCTGACCATCGACTACGGCCGCCCGCCGTGGGTGGCGCTGGTCCTCGCCTTCTCCTTCGCGACCTACGGGCTGGCCAAGAAGCAGGCGGGCGTCGACGCCGTCGAGAGCCTCACGGTCGAGACCGTCTACGTCGGACCGGTGGCCGCGACCTACATCGCCTGGCTGCTCATGACGGGCAGCACCGAGTTCGGCGCCAACGGGGTGGGGCACGCCTCCCTGTTCCTCACCACCGGGATCGTCACCGTGATCCCGCTGCTGTGCTTCGGCGCCGCAGCGATCCGGGTGTCGATGGTCTCCATCGGGCTGCTGCAGTACATCGCCCCGGTCCTGCAGTTCGCGCTGGGGGTCTTCTGGTTCGGCGAGGCGATGCCCGCCAGCCGATGGATCGGCTTCGTGCTGGTGTGGATCGCCCTGGTGGTCTTCACCTACGAGGCCGCGACCCACCGACGCCGTCAGCTGCGGCTCGCGGCCGAGGCCGCCGCGGTCTGAGGACCGGCCGGCGAGGTCAGGTCGTGCGCGTGGCGACGACGTCGGCGAAGGACTCGAGAGCCGTCCGCACCGGTCCCTCGGGCAGCACCGTCAGCAGTCGCTTGGCCTCACGGGCCCGGCCGACCACGTAGTCCCGCGCCTGGGTCATGGCGGGGTGCGAGCGGAGCAGCGCCAGCGCCTCGGCGTGCCGCTCGTCGTCGGTGAGGTCGGAGTCGAGCAGCTCGCGCAGCCGGGCGTCGGCGGGGTCGGTGGAGGCACGGGCCATCAGCACCGGCAGCGTCGGGACACCCTCGCGCAGGTCGGTGCCGGGGGTCTTCCCCGACTCATCGGTGTCGGAGGCGATGTCGAGGATGTCGTCGCTGAGCTGGAACGCCGTGCCGACGATCTCGCCGTACGCCGTCAGCGCCTCCTCCACCTCGCGGCTCGCCCCGCCGAACCGGGCGCCGTAGCGCGCGGAGGTGGCGATCAGCGACCCCGTCTTGCCGGCCACGACGTCGAGGTGGTGGGCCAGCGGGTCCTCGCCCTCGGCGGGCGGGACTGTCTCGAGGATCTGCCCCTCGACCAGCCGGGCGAAGGTCTCGGCCTGGATCCGGACAGCCTCCGGACCGAGCTGTGCGGTGAGCTCGGAGGACTTCGCGAAGAGGAAGTCGCCGGTGAGGATCGCGACGTGGTTGTCCCAGCGCGCGTTGGCGGAGTCGGCCCCGCGTCGCAGCTCGGCCTCGTCCATGACGTCGTCGTGGTAGAGCGACCCGACGTGGGTGAGCTCCACGACGCAGGCGGCGTCGATCACCTCGGGGTCGTCCGGGTGCGGACCAACCTCGGCTGCCAGCAGGACCAGCAGGGGGCGGAAGCGCTTGCCGCCCGCCGCGAGCAGGTGCGAGGCGGCCTCGGTGACGTAGCGGGTGCGGCTGACGACGTGCCCGGCCAGCGCCTCCTCGACCCGCTGCATCCGCCGCTCGAGACGGTCGGCGAGCGCTGCGTCCGGGACGGGCAGCGCGAGCCCGCCCGCGGCGGGAGTGTCGGTCACCTGATGAACTCTCCCGCACGGCCGGCGAGGTCGAGCACCGGGCCCGGCACGATGCCGAGCACCAGCGTCACCGCCGCACCCACACCGATCGTCGAGGCCGTCAGCACCGACGGGCGGGTGACGCTCACGGTCCGCGCGTCGGGCTCCTGGAAGTACATGAGGCGGATGACGCGCACGTAGAAGAACGCCGCCACCACGCTGCTCAGCACCGCCACGACCACCACCGGGTAGGCGCCCGCGGACAGGGCGGAGGAGAACACAGCCCACTTGCCGATGAAGCCGGAGGTGAGCGGGATCCCGGCCATCGCCAGCAGGAAGAACGCGAAGACACCGGCCACGAGCGGCGACTCCTTGCCGAGTCCGACCCACCGCGAGAGGTGGGTCTGCTCGCCGCCGGAGTCGCGGACCAGCGTGACGATCGCGAACGCGCCGATCGTCGCGAAGCCGTAGGTGACCAGGTAGAAGAGCACCGCCTGCAACGAGGTCAGCTGGCCGATCGCCAGGTCCGTGGTCGCCTGCACGCCGAGCACGCCGGTCAGCAGGAACCCGGTGTGGGCGACCGCCGAGTAGGCCAGCAGCCGCTTCACGTCGCTCTGGGCGATGGCGAGCACGGACCCCACGACCATGGTGAGGATCGCGACCACCCACATCATCGGCTGCCAGGTCCAGCGGTCGGAGCCGAAGGCGACGTAGAAGAGCCGCAGCATCGCGCCGAACGCCGCCACCTTGGTGGCGGCGGCCATGAACGCCGTCACCGCGGTGGGCGCACCCTGGTAGACGTCGGGGGTCCAAGCCTGGAACGGCGCCGCGCCGACCTTGAAGAACAGGCCGACCGCGAGCAGCCCCATGCCGATCAGCAGCAGGTTGCGGTTGCCGATGTCGTTGCGGATCGCCTCGTTGATCGCAGCGAACTGCATCGACCCGGCGAAGCCGTAGACCAGCGCCACGCCGTACAGGAAGAAGCCGGAGGAGAAGGCGCCCAGGAGGAAGTACTTGAGCGCGGCCTCCTGGCTCAGCAGCCGACGACGGCGGGCGAGGCCGCAGAGCAGGTAGAGCGGGAGCGAGAGGACCTCGAGCGCCACGAACATCGTCAGCAGGTCGTTGGACGCGGGGAACATCATCATGCCGCCCACCGCGAAGAGCAGCAGCGGGTAGACCTCGGTGTGGTCGAGGCCGGAGGTCGAGGCCTTGCGCTCCGCGTCGGTGCCCGGCAGCGCGGCCGCCTGGCCGGCGAAGGCAGAGACGCCACCCTCGAGCTGCCGCTCGGCGAAGAGCAGCACACCGGCGATGGCGAAGAGCAGCAGCAGGCCCCAGATGAACACGGTCGGCCCGTCGAGGGCGAAGGAGCCCTCCATCGCCAGGTTGCCGTACGCCGCGCCGTCGCCGAGCTCGGGCAGGGCACGGGCCACCAGCACCGTGCCGACCAGCGCCGTGCCGAGGCCGACGACGGCCAGGAGGGCCTGCACGAGGAGGCGCATCGAACGCGGCACGAACGCCTCGACGAGCACGCCGAGGCAGGCCACGCCGAAGACGACGAGCAGCGGCCAGAGCTGGGAGTACTCGATGGTGGGCTTGGCGAACTCGGTCACTGGTGGGCCTCCTCACCCGCGTGGCCGGCGGTGGGGACGACAGGTTCCTCCGGCGTCACTCCCACCTGCTCGAGCGTGGTGTCGACGGTGGGGTTGATGACCTCGAGCAGCGGCATCGGGTAGAAGCCGAAGACCACCAGGGCCACGAGCAACGGGGCCACGGCACCCAGCTCGCGGCGGTCGAGGTCGCGGAACCCGGCCACCTCCGGGTGGGTCGGACCGGTCATCGCACGCTGGTACATCCACAGGATGTAGATCGCGGCCAGCACGATGGCGCTCACGGCCACGGCGCCGGCCCACCAGGCGTAGTCGAAGGCGGAGATCAACACCAGGATCTCGGACACGAAGGGCGACAGGCCCGGGAGCCCGCAGGCGGCGAGCCCTGCGACGAGGAAGGTGCCGGCCATCACCGGGGCGACCTTCTCGACGCCGCCCATCTGGCTGATGAGGGCGGAGCCGCGCCGGCGGACCAGGTAGCCGGCGATCAGGAACAGCGCCGCCGTCGCGATGCCGTGGTTGACCATGTAGAGGATGGCGCCCGCGCCGCCCTCGCTGGTGAAGACGAAGATGCCCAGCACGATCAGGCCGAAGTGGCTCAGGGAGGTCAGGCCGATCAGCCGCAGCATGTCGTCCTGGCCGATGGCGACGAGGGCGCCGTAGACGATCGAGATCAGCGCCAGCACCACGACGACCGGGGTGGCCCACTCGGACGCCCCGGGCAGCAGGCCGAGGCAGAACCGCAGCATGCCGAAGGTGCCGATCTTGTCCAGGATGCAGACCAGGAGCACCGAGGTCCCGGTGGTCGCACGCTCGGTGGTGTCGGCCAGCCAGGTGTGCACCGGGAACATCGGCGCCTTGATGGCGAAGGCAATGAAGAAGCCGACGAAGATCCAGCGCTCGGCGACGGGGTCGATGTCGAGCGTCGCCAGCTCGGAGATCAGGAACGAGGGGTTGCCCGCGCGGGCGGACACGACGTAGAAGCCGATCACCGACGCGAGCATGATCAGGCCGCCCGCCAGCTGGTAGATCAGGAACTTCACCGCGGCCCGGCTGCGGCCCTCACGACCGAAGCCGCCGATGAGGAAGTAGGCCGGGATCAGCGTGGCCTCGAAGACGATGTAGAAGAGGAAGACGTCGGTGGCCGCGAACACCGCGATCGAGAGGGCCTCGAGCATCAGCGTCCACGCGAAGAAGACGTCGGCCCGCGGGGAGACCTCGTGCCACGACGCGACCATGACGATCGGGACGAGGACCACGGTCAGCAGGATCATCAGCAGGCCGAGCCCGTCGACCCCGAGCGCGTAGTGGGCGCCGAACACGTTGATCCAGTCGTGCTCCTCGGTGAGCTGCATGCCCGCGCCGGCGTCGTACTGCAGCGCCATCAGACCGGCGACCGCGAGGGTCACCAGCGCGAAGCCGAGGCCGACCTGCCGGGCGATGACGCCGCCGGAGGGGAGGTAGGCGGTCACCGCCGCTCCCACCAGGGGGAGCACGATCAGGGTGGTGAGCCAGGGGAAGGCGTCGGTCATGCGAAGTTCACCGCCAGGAGGGTCAGCAGGACCAGCACGACGCCGGCCGTGAGGGTCAGGGCGTAGGAGCGGACGAAGCCGGTCTGGACGCGGCGGAAGGTCGCCGCCATCCCGGCCACGGCGGCCGAGCCGCCCTCGACCGCGCCGTCGACCAGCGTGCGGTCCGCCGTGGTGAGGCCGGAGACGACGTGGCGTCCGGGGGTCACCACGAGCCCGTCGTTGATGGCGTCGCCGTAGAGGTCGGCACGCGCGGCGCGGGTCACGAAGGACACGTCCTGCGGCGCCTCGCGCGGGATGTCGCGCCGACCGAAGAGCACGAAGGCGACGGCGACACCCACGGCGACGACGGCGGTCACCAGCAGGGTGATCACGATCGGGGGCAGCGGTGCCTCGTGGTGCTCCTCGGCGCCCACGACGGGAGCCAGGAACTCGACGATCCAGTCACCGAGGAGGAGGACGCCGCCGAGCACCGAGAGTGCCGCCAGCACGATCAGCGGCACCGTCATGACGCGGGGCGACTCGTGGGGGTGCACGCCCTTCTCCCACCGGTTGCGGCCGAAGAAGGTCATGAGCATGAGCCGGGTCATGTAGAAGCCGGTGATGCCGGCGCCGATCAGGGCGAGGACGCCGACCACCCAGTTCTCGGCGAGCGCGGTCTCGATGATCTTGTCCTTGGACCAGAAGCCCGAGAAGCCGGGGAACCCGATGATCGCGAGGTAGCCCATCGCGAAGGTCAGGTAGGTGACCGGCATCGCCTTGGTCAGCGCACCGTAGTGACGCATGTCGACGTCGTCGTTCATGCCGTGCATGACCGACCCGGCACCCAGGAACATGTTGGCCTTGAAGAAGCCGTGGGTGAGCAGGTGGAAGATCGCGAACGCGTAGCCGGCGACGCCGAGGCCGGCGCCGAGCATCATGTAGCCGATCTGGCTCATGGTCGAACCCGCCAGGGCCTTCTTGATGTCGTCCTTGGCGCAGCCGAGGACCGCACCCCAGAGCAGCGTCACCACGGCGACGACCACGACAGCGGTCTGCGCCACCGGGGCGAGCTCGAAGATGAAGTTGGCGCGGACGATCAGGTAGACACCGGCGGTCACCATCGTGGCGGCGTGGATGAGGGCCGACACGGGCGTCGGGCCCTCCATCGCGTCGAGCAGCCACGCCTGGAGCGGCACCTGGGCCGACTTGCCGCAGGCACCGAGCAGGAGCAGCAGGCCCAGGGCGGTCATCGTCGCCTCCGAGGCCTCCTCGGACACCGCGCTGATGGCACCGAAGTCGGTGGTGCCGAACGTGACGAACATGAGGGCGATCGCCAGCGAGAGCCCGACGTCGCCGACACGGTTGAGGACGAACGCCTTCTTGGCGGCCGCGGCGGCCGACGGCTTGTGCTGCCAGAACCCGATCAGCAGGTAGGACGCCAGGCCGACGCCCTCCCAGCCCAGGAAGAGGCCCAGGAAGTTGGCCGAGAGGACCAGCAGCAGCATCGCTGCGACGAACAGGTTGAGGTAGCCGAAGAACCGGCGGCGTCGCTCGTCGTGCTCCATGTAGCCGATGGAGTAGACGTGGATGAGCGAGCCGACACCGGTGATCAGCAGCAGGAACAGCGCCGAGAGGGGGTCGTAGAGCAGGTCCATCCCGACCGTCAGCCGGTCGGTCTCGAACCAGGTGAAGAGGCTCTGACCCACCTGACGGTCGTCCTCGGGCCGCCCCAGCAGCGCGAAGAACATCAGCAGGCTGATGAGGAAGGAGCCGATCGGCAGCGCCGTGCCGAGCAGGTGGCCCCACCGGTCGGTGGCACGGCCGCCCAGCAGCAGGATCGCGGCGCCGGCGAGCGGCAGCGCGACCACCAGCCACATCAGGCTGAGGACGCCGTCGGCGGCGCCGGCCTCGACCACGGGTGCGTGGTGGCCGCTCTCGGCCGTCTGGAGGAGGGTCTGGATCACGGAGGGAACCTCAGTACTTCAGCAGGCTCGCGTCGTCGACGGAGGCCGAGCGACGGGTACGGAAGATGGTCATGATGATCGCCAGCCCCACCACGACCTCGGCAGCCGCGACGACCATCACGAAGAAGGCGGCGATCTGGCCGTCGAGGTTGCCGTGCTGCCGGGCGAAGGTCACCAGCGCGAGGTTGCAGGCGTTGAGCATCAGCTCGACGCACATGAACACCACGATCGCGTTGCGGCGCACGAGCACGCCGACGCACCCGATGGTGAAGAGGATCGCGGAGAGGACGATGTACTCGGTCATGCGGGATCACCTGGCCGCTCGTCGGCGCGGTCACGCGGCGGGGTCGAGGAGGCGCCGGTCGTGCCGCCGATGTCCTCCTCGGTCGTCGCCGCGGCCCCGCCCTTGCCGGTGACGTCCGGACGGCGGGTGGCGTCGCCCACCTGGCGCTCCATCTCCTCGATGTCCTCGGCCAGCGCCGGAGCCGACCGGACGGTGCCGCGGGCCGCGAGCACCCGCGAGACCGAGGCTTCCGCGGCGGTGCCGTCGGGCAGCAGGGCCGCGGTGTCGACCGCGTTGCTGCGCGCGAACACGCCCGGCGGGGGCAGCGGCCCCAGGTGGGTCCCGCGCTCGGCGTAGTCGCGGACGCGGCGCGCGGCGAGCACGGCCTGCGTGGGCTTGGGGCCGAGCCGCTCGCGGTGGGCGAGCACCATCGCGCCGAGCGCCGCGGTGATGAGCAGCGCGGCGGTGACCTCGAAGACGAACACCCAGCGGGAGAACAGCACGGCCGCCAGCGCCTGGACGTTGCCCTCGCTGTTGGCCTCCTCGAGGCCGACCACGGTCCCGAAGGCCACCTGCGAGACACCCACGACCAGCAGCGAGCCGAGGAGCAGCCCGGCGAGGGCGGCCAGCAGCCGCTGCCCACGGATCGTCTCGACGACCGAGTCGCTGGCGTCGACGCCCACGAGCATCAGCACGAAAAGGAAGAGCATGAGGATCGCGCCGGTGTAGACGATGATCTGCACGGCGAAGAGGAACGGAGCCTCGAGGGAGGCGTAGAGCACCGCGAGCGAGATCATCACCACGGCCAGCAGCAGCGCGGCGTGCACGGCCTTGCGGACGAACAGCAGCGCCAGCGCTGCCGCCACCATGATCGGAGCCAGGACCCAGAACATCACGAGGCCGTCTCCTTGTCGCCGAAGCTGCCGCGGTAGTAGTCACCCTCGTCGTCGCCGAGGCGCATCGGGTGGGGAGGCTGCTCCATGCCCGGGAGCAGCGGCGCGAGCAGGTCGGACTTCTCGTAGATCAGGTCGGTCCGGTTGTCGTCCGCGAGCTCGTACTCGTTGGTCATCGTCAGCGCCCGCGTCGGGCACGCCTCGATGCAGAGCCCACACAGGATGCAGCGCAGGTAGTTGATCTGGTAGACCGCGCCGTACCGCTCACCGGGGCTGAAGCGCTCCTCGTCGGTGTTGGACGCACCCTCCACGTAGATGGCGTCGGCGGGGCAGGCCCACGCGCAGAGCTCGCAGCCGATGCACTTCTCGAGGCCGTCGGGCCAGCGGTTGAGCTGGTGCCGGCCGTGGAACCGGGGTGCGGTCGGCATCTTCTCGAAGGGGTACTGCTCGGTGACGACCTTCTTGAACATCGTCCGGAACGTGACGCCGAAGCCGGCGACGGGGTCCCAGAAGTGCTCCTTGAGCGACTTGGACTCCGGGGTTGCCATCAGATCTCCTCCCCCTGCACCGGGGTGGTGTCGTGCGAGCGGAACGTGAGGGGCTCGGCCGCTCCGCGGCGCGCCCCCCCGGCTGGCATCGGCGGCACCGGGAACCCGCCGGCGAAGCTGTCCGTGGCGGCGTGGGCGAGGTCGTCGTCCTCGCGACCACCCTCCGGCAGCAGGAAGAGCGCGAGGGTCAGCACACCCACGACGACTGCCCCGATGACCAGGTAGCGCTGGTCGATGCCGCCCTCCAGCGTGGCCGCCCGGATGACGGCGACGAGGACGGTCCAGGCCAGGCCGACCGGGATCAGGACCTTCCAGCCGAAGTCCATGAACTGGTCGTAGCGCAGCCGCGGGAGCGACCCGCGCAGCCAGATGAACAGGAAGATGAAGCCCAGGACCTTGCCGAAGAACCACAGCAGCGGCCAGTAGCCCTCGTTGGCACCGGGCCAGATGTGGACGATGCCCCACGGTGCCTGCCAGCCGCCCAGGAACAGCGTGGTCGCCATGGCGGACACGGTGGCCATGCTGACGTACTCGGCGAGGAAGAACAGGGCGAACTTCAGGCTGGAGTACTCGGTGTGGAAGCCACCGACCAGCTCTCCCTCGGCCTCGGGGAGGTCGAAGGGGGCCCGGTTGACCTCGCCCACCATCGAGATCACGAAGATCACGAAGGACGGCAGCAGGATCAGGCCGTACCAGAGCGACTCCTGCGCGGAGACGATCTGGGACGTCGACAGCGAGCCGGCGTAGAGGAAGACCGCCACCAGGGCGAGGCCCATCGCGATCTCGTAGGAGATCATCTGGGCGCTCGACCGCAGGCCGCCGAGCAGCGAGTACGTCGACCCGCTGGACCAGCCGCCGAGGACGATGCCGTAGATGCCGATCGAGGCGACGGCCAGGACGAACAGCACGGCCACCGGCATGTCCGTCAGCTGCAGCGGGGTGGTGAGGTCGGAGAACGGGACGTCGACGACCGGCCCGAACGGGATCACCGAGAAGGTCACGAAGGCCGGGATGACGATCAGCACCGGTGCGAGCACGTAGACCACGCGATCGGCGGCCTTGGGGATGATGTCCTCCTTCAGCGCCAGCTTCACGCCGTCGGCAAGCGACTGCAGCAGCCCGAAGGGACCGTGAACGTTGGGGCCGATCCGGTGCTGCATCCGGGCCACGACCCGGCGCTCCCACCAGATGTTGAACAGCGTGAGCAGCACCAGGACCAGGAAGATCAGCACGGCCTTGACGATGATCAGCCACCAGGGGTCCTGGCCGAAGGCCGACAGGTCGTCGGCGGCCATCGGGACGGGCAGCGAGGTGCTCACTGGGGTCCTCCTGTCACGGTAACGGCAGCTCCGGGCGGGGCCAGCTCGGCGAGCACCCCGCGGCCGAAGGAGTTGGCCGGGACCCAGATGGTGTCAGGAGCCAGGTCGGCGACCTCGACGGGCAGGGTGACCGAGCCGCGCTCACCGGTGATGGTGACGGTGCTCCCGAGCTCCTCGGCCATCGCCAGCGGCACCCTGGCGACCGCGGCGCGCGCGGTCGCGCGCAGGTGCTGCTCGCCGTCCTGCAGGCTGCCGTTGTCGAGCATCTGCTTCCAGGTCGAGAGCCTGACGCCCTCGGCACCCTCGGCCGGCTCCACGTCGGTGAACGGCGCCCGGTCACCGTCCCAGGGGCCCAGCTGCTCCATCTCGGCCCGCACCTCCTGCACCGTGCGGAAGCCGAGCGGTCGGCCGAGCTCCTCGGCGATCCCGGCCAGCACCCTCAGGTCGGGCAGGGAGGCGGCTTCCCGGAAGATCTCGTCGAAGGGGCGTGGGCGGCCCTCCCAGTTGACGAAGGTGCCGGCACGGTCGGTGACCGGCGCGACCGGGAAGACCACGTCGGCAGCGCGCGTGACCTCCGTCTCGCGCAGGTCGAGGGCCACGACGAACCGGGCCGCCTCGACCGCGGCGCGAGTGGCAGCGGGGTCGGCGCAGTCGTCGGGGTCGACGCCCCCGATGACCAGCCCGCCGAGCTCGCCGGTGGTGAGGGCGGCCACCATCGCGTCGACGTCGCGGCCGACCGCCTCGGGCAGACCGTCGACGCCCCACGCCGTGGCGACGTCGATCCGGGCGGAGGCGTCGGCGACCGGCCGACCCCCGGGCAGCAGGTTGGGCAGGCACCCGGTCTCGACCGCACCGCGGTCGCCGGCGCGACGGGGCACCCACGCGAGCCGGGCACCGGTGCGGTTGGCGAGGTCGCGGGCGGCCGTCAGGGCTCCCGGGACGGTCGCGAGGCGTTCGCCGACCAGGATCACCGCGGTGCCGTCGATGCCGTGCTCGCCGTGCTCGACCAGCGAGGCCAGGACGGCGGGCTCGTCGCCGGGACGGGTCGCGAGAAGCTCCCCGTGCATCTTCTGCAGGCCGCGGGAGGCGTACGGCGCCACCGAGAGGACCCGCAGGCCGCGGCGGACGGCCTTGCGCAGCCGGAGGAAGATCGCGCCGGCCTCGTCCTCGGGCTCGAGCCCGGCGAGGACCACGCAGGACGCGGTCTCGAGGTCGGCGTAGGAGACCGGCGAGCGGAGCACCACCTCGGAGGCCAGGAAGTCGGCCTCCTCGGCGGACAGTGGCCGCGCGCGGAAGTCGACGTCGTTGGTCTGGAGGGCGACCCGCGCGAACTTGCTGTAGGCGTAGGCGTCCTCGGCCGTCACGCGGCCACCGGGCAGCACGGCCGTGCCGCCGGCCTCGCGCAGCCCGCGGGCGGCGACGGTGAAGGCCTCGACCCATGAGGCGGGCCGCAGCTCGCCACCCTCGCGCACCATCGGGTGGGTGATCCGGTCACCGACCTGGGTGTAGCGGAAGGCGAAGCGGTCCTTGTCGGTGATCCACTCCTCGTTGACCTCGGGGTCGTTGCCCGCGAGTCGGCGCATCACCTTGCCGCGACGGTGGTCGACGCGGATCGCCGAGCCGCACGCGTCGTGCTCGGCGACCGACGGGCTGGAGACCAGGTCGAAGGGACGGGACCGGAAGCGGTAGTCGGCCGAGGTCAGCGCACCCACCGGGCAGATCTGGATCGTGTTGCCCGAGAAGTAGGACTCGAACGGCTCCTTCTCGTAGATCCCGACCTGCTGCAGGGCGCCGCGCTCGACCAGGGCGATGAACGGGTCGCCGGCGATCTCCTCGGAGAACCGGGTGCACCGGGCGCACAGCACACAGCGCTCGCGGTCGAGCAGCACCTGCGCCGAGATGTTGATCGGCTTGGGGTAGGTGCGCTTCACGCCCTCGAAGCGGGACTCGCCGCGGCCGTTGGTCATGGCCTGGTTCTGCAGCGGGCACTCGCCGCCCTTGTCGCACACCGGGCAGTCGAGCGGGTGGTTGATCAGCAGGAACTCCATGATCCCCTGCTGCGCCTTGTCGGCGACCTCGCTGGTGGCCTGGGTGTTGACCACCATGCCCTCGGCGACCGGCAGCGTGCAGGACGCCTGCGGCTTGGGGAAGCCGCGTCCGTTGCCGGCATCCGGCACCTCGACCAGGCACTGGCGGCAGGCGCCGACGGGCTCGAGGAGCGGGTGGTCGCAGAACCGGGGGATCTGGACGCCCACCTGCTCGGCGGCGCGGATTACCAGCGTGTTCGGGGGGACGCTGACCTGGATCCCGTCGATGGTGACGGTGACGAGGTCGGTCCGGTCGGGGGCCGTGTCGGACCCCTTGTCGATGGTCGTCATGCGTGCGCTCCGGCGGTCGCGCTGTGCTGGTGGTCAAAGACGGTCGAGGCGGCCGGGTCGAACGGACAGCCGCCGTGGGTCAGGTGGGCGAGGTACTCGTCGCGGAAGTACTCGATCGAGCTGGAGATCGGCGAGGTCGCGCCGTCGCCCAGCGCGCAGAACGAACGCCCGAGGATGTTGTCGCACTGGTCCAGCAGCAGGTCGAGGTCGTCCTCGGAGCCCTGCCCCTGCTCGAGCCTGGCCAGGGTCTGCACGAGCCACCACGTGCCCTCGCGGCACGGGGTGCACTTGCCGCAGGACTCGTGCTTGTAGAACTCGGTCCAGCGCAGCACCGCACGCACCACGCACGTGGTCTCGTCGAAGATCTGCAGGGCGCGGGTGCCGAGCATGGAGCCCGCCTCGCCCACCGACTCGAAGTCGAGGGGTACGTCGAGGTGCTCGTCGGTCAGCAGCGGGGTGGAGGAGCCGCCGGGGGTCCAGAACTTCAGCTGGTGACCCTCCCGGACACCGCCGGCGAGGTCGATGAGCTCGCGCAGCGTGATGCCCAGCGGCGCTTCGTACTGTCCCGGTCGGGTGACGTGGCCCGACAGCGAGAAGATGCCGTACCCCTTGGACTTCTCGGTCCCCATCGAGGCGAACCAGTCGGCTCCGTGCTCGATGATGCTGGGCACCGACGCGATCGACTCGACGTTGTTGATGACCGTGGGGCTGGCGTAGAGGCCGGCGACGGCCGGGAACGGCGGGCGCAGCCGGGGTTGCCCGCGGCGCCCCTCGAGACCCTCGAGGAGGGCGGTCTCCTCCCCGCAGATGTAGGCGCCGGCGCCGGCGTGGACGACCACGTCGAGGTCGTAGCCCGAGCCGTGGATGTTCGTGCCCAGGTGGCCGGCGCGGTAGGCCTCCTCGACGGCCGCGCGCACGCGCCGGATCACGTGGAGCACCTCGCCGCGGATGTAGATGAACGCGGTGTTGGCCCGGATCGCGTAGGAGGAGATGGCGACGCCCTCGACGAGGACGTGGGGGTTGCCCATCATCAGCGGGATGTCCTTGCAGGTGCCCGGCTCCGACTCGTCGGCGTTGACGACGAGGTACTTGGGCTTGGGGTTGTCCTGCGGGATGAAGCCCCACTTCATGCCGGTCGGGAAGCCGGCGCCACCACGGCCACGCAGGCCGGACTCCTTGACCTCCTCGATGACGGCCGCGGGGTCCATGCCCAGGGCCTTCTTCAGGCCCCGGTAGCCGCCGTGGCGCTCGTAGACGGGGAGCGTCCAGCTGCGGTCCTCACCCCAGGGTGCGGTGAGGACGGGGGTCAGGGTGTCCACCATCAGGCCTTCCCCTCTTCCTGCTTGGTCTCGGACTCGGCGCGGGCGGTGTCGGCCTCCTCGGCGGCGCCCTCCTTGCTCGCAGCCACCTGACCGGTGTCACCCGAGGCACGCGGGGAGGGTGCGCTCCACCCGTTCTCCCGCGCGACCTCCAGCCCCACCAGGCTGGCCGGCCCGGCACCCGGGCCCTCGTCGGCCAGCCCGTCGTCGAAGCCCGCCAGCACGCGTTCGGCCTCGCGCCAGGTGCAGACCCGTGGGCCACGGGTCGAGGAGACCTCCTTGCCGGCGCGCAGGTCGTCGACCAGCTGGACCGCCGACTCGGGGGTCATGTTGTCCATGAACTCCCAGTTGACCATCATCACCGGGGCGTAGTCGCAGGCGGCGTTGCACTCGACGTGCTCGAGGCTGACCGTCCGCACGTCGCCCTCACGCGACGGGGCGGTCTCGTCGTTGCCGACCCCCAGGTGGTCCTGCAGCCGCTCGAGGATGGCATCGCCACCCATCACCGCGCAGAGCGTGTTGGTGCAGACACCCACGTGGAAGTCGCCGACAGGACGCCGCTTGTACATCGTGTAGAAGGTGGCGACGCCGCTGACGTCGGCCGCGGAGATGCCGAGGATGTCGGCGCACGCCTCGATGCCCTCGGGGGTGACGCGCCCCTGCGCCGCCTGCACGAGGTGCAGCATCGGCAGCAGGCCCGACCGCTTCTCGGGGTAGCGGGCCGCGATCTCCTCGAGCTCGGCCCAGGTCTTCTCGTCGATCGCCTGGCTCATCGGTCAACGCCTCCCATGACGGGGTCGAGCGAGGCGATCGCGACGATCACGTCGGCCACCATGCCGCCCTCCGACATCACGCTGGTCGCCTGCAGGTTCGTGAAGGACGGGTCGCGGAAGTGCGCACGGAAGGGCCGGGTTCCTCCGTCGGAGACGACGTGTGCGCCGAGCTCGCCGCGCGGCGACTCGACCGGCACGTAGGCCTGGCCCGCCGGCACCCGGAAGCCCTCGGTCACCAGCTTGAAGTGGTGGATCAGGGCCTCCATCGACTCACCCATGATGTGACGGATGTGGTCGAGGCTGTTGCCCATCCCGTCGCTGCCGATCGCCAGCTGGCTGGGCCAGGCGATCTTCTTGTCACCGATCATGACCGGCGCCCCCTCGAGGCCGGCGAGCCGGTCGGCGCACTGCTCGACGATCCTGAGCGACTCGTGCATCTCGGCGAGCCTGATCCGGAACCGGCCGTAGGCGTCGGGCACGTCCCAGGTCTGGACGTCGAAGTCGTAGTCCTCGTAACCGCAGTAGGGCTCGGACTTGCGCAGGTCCCAGGGGTAGCCCGTGCTGCGCAGCACGGGGCCGCTGACGCCGAGGGCCAGGCAGCCCGCGAGGTCCAGCACGCCGACGCCGTCGAGGCGGGCCTTGAAGATCGGGTTGGCGTTGCAGAGCGCGGCGTACTCCGGCAGACGCTTCTTCATCAGCTTCACGAAGTCGCGGATCTCGTCGAGCGCCCCCGACGGGAGGTCCTGGGCCACGCCCCCGGGTCGGATGAAGGCGTGGTTCATCCGCAGGCCGGTGATCAGCTCGAAGAGGTCGAGCACGAGCTCGCGCTCGCGGAACCCGATCGTCATCACCGTCAGCGCACCGATCTCCATGCCGCCCGTGGCGATCGCCACGAGGTGGGAGGAGATCCGGTTGAGCTCCGAGAGCAGGACCCGCATCACCTGGGCCTTCTCGGGGATGTCGTCCTCGATGTCGAGGAGCCGCTCGACGCCGAGGCAGTAGGTGAGCTCGTTGAAGAACGGCGACAGGTAGTCCATCCGGGTGCAGAAGGTGGTTCCCTGCACCCAGGTGCGGAACTCCATGTTCTTCTCGATCCCGGTGTGGAGGTAGCCGATGCCGCACCGGGCCTCGGTGACCGTCTCACCCTCCAGCTCCAGGATCAGCCGCAGCACGCCGTGGGTCGAGGGGTGCTGCGGGCCCATGTTGACGACGACGCGCTCGTCGGCGTCGCCCGCGTCCGCGAGGCCCTGGGAGATGGCGTCCCAGTCCTGGCCGGTGACGGTGAAGACCCGACCCTCGCTGGTGTCGGCGCCCGTGGCGTAGAAGTCGGTGTCGCTCATGAGTAGCTCCTGCGCTGGTCCGGCGGCGGGACCGAGCCGCCCTTGTACTCGACCGGGATCCCGCCGAGCGGGTAGTCCTTGCGCTGCGGGAAACCCGGCCAGTCGTCGGGCATCAGGATCCGCGTGAGTGCCGGATGGCCGTCGAAGACGATGCCGAACATGTCGTAGGTCTCGCGCTCGTGCCAGTCGTTGGTGGGGTAGACCGGCACCAGGCTCGGGACGTGCGGGTCGCTGTCGGGGACCGAGACCTCGAGCCGGATCCGGCGGTTGTGGGTCATCGACAGCAGGTGGTAGACGGCGTGCAGCTCGCGGCCGGTGTCGTCGGGGTAGTGGACACCGCTCACGCCGGCACAGAACTCGAAGCGGAGCCGCTCGTCGTCGCGGAGCAGCTGGGCCACGGCCAGCAGGTGGTCGCGGCTGACGTGGAAGGTGATCTCGCCACGGTGGACGACGACCTGCTCGACGGCGGTGTCGAGCTGTCCGTCGGCCAGCCTGTGCTCGAGCGCGTCGGCGACCTCGTCGAACCAGCCGCCGTACGGTCGCTGGGTCGCCCCCGGGTAGACGACCGGCTGGACCAGGCCGCCGTAGCCGCTGGTGTCGCCCGTGCCCTGGGCGCCGAACATGCCGTGGCGGACGCCGGCGGTGCGGACCTCGCCGGCCTCCGCCGGCACGTTGCCGGGCTGGTTCTGCTCCTCCGTCATCGCAGCAGGCCCTTCATCTCCGAGGTCGGGAGCGCGTTGAGGGCGGCGGTCTCCCGCTCCTCGATCTGGGCCAGCCGGTTGCTGCCCAGCTTGCCGGCCTGCACCTGGTCGTGGAGCTTCAGGATCGCGTCGATGAGCATCTCCGGCCGCGGCGGGCAGCCCGGGAGGTACATGTCGACGGGGACGACGTGGTCGACGCCCTGCACGATCGCGTAGTTGTTGAACATGCCGCCGCTGCTGGCGCAGACGCCCATGGCGAGCACCCACTTGGGCTCGGCCATCTGGTCGTAGATCTGGCGGAGCACCGGCGCCATCTTCTGGCTGACCCGCCCTGCCACGATCATCAGGTCGGCCTGGCGGGGGCTGGCCCGGAAGACCTCCATGCCGAACCGGGCGAGGTCGTACTTGGGGCCGCCGGAGGTCATCATCTCGATGGCGCAGCACGCGAGCCCGAACGTGGCGGGCCAGAAGCTGGCCTTGCGCATGTACCCGGCCACGCCCTCGACGGTGGTGAGGAGCACTCCGCTCGGGAGCTTTTCTTCGATGCCCATGTGATCAGTCCCAGTCGAGGCCGCCACGACGCCACTCGTAGGCGTAGGCGATGGTGATGTTGAAGAGGAACAGGACGACCGCGATCACGCCGAACCACGAGAGCTGGTCGAAGTAGACCGCCCACGGGATCAGGAACATGATCTCGACGTCGAAGATGATGAACGTCATCGCCACGGTGTAGTACTTCACCGGGAACCGCCCGCCCCCGACCGGCTGCGGGGTGGGCTCGATGCCGCACTCGTAGGAGTCCAGCCGGGCCCGGTTGTAGCGCTTGGGCCCGACGAGCGCGCTCATGACCACGGAGAAGACCGCGAACCCCGCCGCGAGGAGGGCCAGCGCCAGGACCGGCGTGTAGAGCTCCATCCGCGTGCTTCCTTCCCTCGTCGACGCCCCCGGTTGTGACCTTGTGAAGACGTTCACAAATCGTGGTGCGTCGCACAGTCTAGGACTCCCACCCCACGTTCGCACCCCGGGGTGCTCGGCGGCGAAACGGCCCCTGACCTGCTGATTTAGGCAACGGGAGGCTTGCGTTAATGGCCGGGCCGGGTGGCCCGGTGGAGCGCGACGACGCCCCCCGTCAGGTTGCGCCACTCCACCCCGTCGCCACCGCTCCAGCCGGCCGCGTCGATCATCGCCGCCAGCCCCGCCTGGTCGGGCCAGGCCCGGATCGACTCGGCCAGGTAGACGTAGGCGTCGGCGCTGGAGGACACCGCGCGGGAGATGGCCGGCAGGGCCCGCATCAGGTACTCGAGATAGACCTGCCGGAAGGCGCGGTTGGTCGGGTGGCTGAACTCGCACACCACGAGCCGGCCGCCGGGCCGGGTCACCCGGAGCATCTCGCGCAGGCCGGCGGCGGGGTCGACGATGTTGCGCAGCCCGAAGGAGATCGTGACGGCGTCGAAGGTCGCGTCCGCGAACGGCAGCCGGGTCGCGTCCCCGGCGGTGAAGGGCAGCGCCGGTCGGGCCTGCTTGCCGACGGCGAGCATGCCGATGGAGAAGTCGCACGGCACCACCGTCGCGCCCCGGTCCGCGAAGGGCTGGCTGGAGGTGCCGGTGCCGGCCGCCAGGTCCAGCACCACGTCCCCCGGCCGCGGGTCGACCGCCTCGATCACCTGCGTCCGCCAGCGTCGGTCCTGTCCCAGCGACAGCACGTCGTTGGTCAGGTCGTAGCGCCGGGCCACGGCGTCGAACATTCGCTGCACGTCAGCGGGCTGCTTGTCGAGGTCTGCGCGGGCCACGGGGGAAGGGTACGGGCCTCCTCCCGACCGGTTCCGACCCGGACGGCAACCAAATGCCGAGATCCCGCGTCCTCCCCCATGACACTGGTAGACCTGCGACGTTTCGGAGGACCCATGAAGCTGTTGAGGACGCTGGCCGTCTCGGTGCTGGCCGTCGCCCTGGTCTGCGCGGCGGCGTACGGCGCGGGCCAGCTGAGCCGCGGCACCTCCGTCGCCTCCGACGACCGCACCGCCGCCGACGGCGGCACCCCCGACACGCAGGAGCCGACCGCCGAGCCGCGGCAGCCCACCGTGTCCCCGGCCACGCTGCGGCCCGGGCCGGTGCTCGAACCCGGCGACCGGGGTCCGCAGGTGCGCGAGCTGCAGTCGCGGCTCTTCCAGCTGGCGTGGTTCCCCGAGCTGACGAGCGGCAGCTACGACGCGACGACCCGCGAGGCCGTCAGCGGCTTCCAGGCCAAGCGCGGACTGCGCGCCTCGGGCATCGTGGACCGCCGCACGTGGGGCCGACTGGTCGCCATGACCGAGCAGCCGACGCACGACCAGCTCTTCAACATCCTCCGCCCGGGTCCGGCCATCCTGGCCACGGGCTCACAGGGGTCCGCGGTGCGCGACCTCCAGGCCCGGCTGAAGGCGATCCAGTGGTACTTCGGCGACGTCACCGGTTCCTACGACGCGGCGACCGTCGAGGCGGTCCGCGGCTTCCAGGCCAAGCGCGAGATCCCGGTGACCGGCGACGTCGACCAGCGCACCCTGGACAGGCTGCACGGGATGACCGCCGTCCCGACCCACGAGCAGCTGCACAACATCGAGCCGCAGCCGGGCGCCCTCGACCCGCGCTGTCGCACCGGCCGCGTGCTGTGCGTGGACAAGTCGACCAACTCCCTGCGGTGGGTGGTGGACGGCGACGTGGTCGCCACCTTCGACGTCCGGTTCGGCTCCGACGAGCTGCCGACCCGGGAGGGCCGGTTCAGCGTCTTCGCGAAGTCACGCGACCACGTCTCCAGCCTGTACGACACGGCGATGCCGTTCGCCATGTTCTTCTCCGGCGGCCAGGCGGTGCACTACTCCCCCGACTTCGCGGCGGTCGGTTACAGCGGAGCGTCCCACGGCTGTGTCAACGTGCGCGACTACGCCGGCATCGCCTGGCTCTACGACCAAGTGCAGATCGGCGACGCCGTCGTCGTCTACTGGAGCTGACGCCTCGGCGGGTGTCAGAGGTCGCGGCGGAGGTCCGCCATCCGGCGGATCTCGGCGAGCTGTCCGGTCGCGATGTCCGCCGCGAGCTCGAGGGACAGCGTCTCGGACCCCGCGTCGAGCGCGTCATGGGCCATGTCGACGGCCCCCTGGTGGTGCTGGGTCATCCCGGCGAGGAAGAGCCGGTCGAAGGCGGGTCCGCGGGCGGCGGCCAGCTCGGCCATCTGCTCGTCGGTGAGCATCCCGGCCATCTCCCCGTCGTGGCCGCCGTGCGATCCGTGGTCGCCCGGGACCTCCGCGCCCTGCAGGGCCAGCCACGACGACATGGCGATGATCTCGGGGCCCTGGGCCCCCTGGATGCGGCGAGCCAGGGACGCCACGCGCGGGTCGGCGGCCCGGGTCCGAGCGAGCTCGCACATCTCCAGCGCCTGCTGGTGGTGGGGGATCATCTGTTGCACGAACGCCACGTCGGCGGCGTTCGCGGGGGCGGACTCCACGCGGGTGTCCGGCGGCACGGTGCGGTTGGGCTCGCCGGGACGGCCCGGCTGGAGCACGGTGCCGTCGGTGCCATCGGCTTGCGAGGCGCTCTCCGTCGACGGTGCCTCGCGGTCGGTCCCGGAGCAGCCGGTGAGCAGCACGGCACCGAGGCCGGCGGCGACCACGGCCCGGACGATGAGGGTGTCCACGTGACTCCTCCCGAGATGTCTGCCCTGGGGGCTGGTGTGACGCGACGCACTGTACCTAGGATGCGGGCACCCCCTCACGGAAGGTCCTCCCATGTCTCGGGTCCCCCGCTTGGCAGCCGTTGCTGCCGCCACCGCCCTGGCCGTCGCCGGGCTCACCCTCACCAGCACTCCCTCGGTCGCCGACGACCGCCACCGCGATGCCGACGAGCAGCCGGTCATCACCGAGGAGGCTCGGCCCGACTGCGGGGCCGACCAGCGTGACCTCGCTCGCGCCGGCGACCGCTTCTCCCAGGGCTGCCTCTCCGAGAGCGAGCTGGAGGCCCTCGGCGGCAACGAGGCCTCGCTCGCCCCCGGCGAGCAGGCCTCCCTCGAGATGGAGCTGCTGGCCAACATCCCCAAGAACGGCGCGTTCTCGGACTACGGCTCCTTCAGCTCCGACCTCGCGTTCCAGGACGACTACGCCTTCGCCGGCAACTACAACGGCTTCACGGTCTACGACATCAGCAAGCCTAAGAAGCCCACGCAGGTGGCCCAGGTGCTGTGCCCGGGTTCCCAGAACGACGTGTCCGTCCACGAGGACCTGCTGGTGCTCTCGACCGACTCCAGTCGCAGCAACGACAGCTGTGACAACACCAGCCAGTCGGCGACGATGAAGGAGTCGTGGGAGGGCATCAAGGTCTTCGACATCAGCGACCCGGAGGAGCCGGCCTACGTCGCCGCGGTCGAGACCAAGTGCGGCTCGCACACCCACACGCTCGCCCCGAGCAAGGACGGCGACGACCTGTTCGTCTACGTCTCGTCGTACTCCCCCCGGGACACCTTCCCCGACTGCCAGCCGCCGCACGACCTGATCAGCGTGGTGCAGGTCCCGGTCGACGAGCCGGCAGCCGCCCGCCTGGCCGCCGAGCCGGTCCTGTTCCCCGAGGGCGGCAACCCGTCCGGCAACGGGTCGCGCGAGACGAGCGGCTGCCACGACATCACCGCCTACCCGGAGAAGGACATCGCCGCCGGCGCCTGCATGGGCGACGGGGTCCTGATCGACATCTCCGACCGGCTCAACCCCGTGGTCACCGAGACCGTGCGCGACACCGAGAACTTCGCGTTCTGGCACTCCGCGACGTTCAACGACCGGGGCACCAAGGTCGTCTACACCGACGAGCTCGGCGGTGGCGGTGCCCCGACCTGCAACGAGAAGACCGGTGACACCCGCGGCGCCAACGGCATCTACGACATCCGCGGCGGCCAGCTCGAGTTCGCCAGCTACTACAAGATCCCCCGGACGCAGTCGGACACGGAGAACTGCGTGGCCCACAACGGCTCACTCATCCCGGTCAAGGGTCGTGACGTGATGGTGCAGGCCTGGTACCAGGGCGGCATCTCGGTCTTCGACTTCACCGACTCGGCCAACCCGCGTGAGCTGGCGTGGTTCGACCGCGGCCCGCTGTCCGACACCCAGCTGATGGTCGGCGGCTCCTGGTCGGCCTACTACTACAACGGCTACGTCTACTCCAACGACATCCAGCAGGGCTTCGACGTCCTGCGGATCACCGAGAAGAGCCTGCGCAAGGCCCAGGGCCACGAGTACGACGACGAGTTCAACCCGCAGAGCCAGCCCAGCTTCAACGGCTGACCCAGCACCCGTCGCGGGCCACCGGCGCACTCGTGCGCGGGTGGCCCGCGTTGCTGTCCCCGGCGGCCACGTAGGCTTCGGCAGCGTGACGACCAGCGTGACGCTCGACGAGCAGGCCGGGCCCCTCGTCGTCCGTACGGTCGCCCTCGACCTGGCCGCGACTCCGCTGCTGGACCTGCTCCCCGACCGAGACCCCGTCACGTGGCTGCGCCGCGGCGAGGGCCTGGTCGGGTGGGGCACGGCGGCGCAGATCCGCACCCGCGGGCCCGGCCGCTTCGCCGACGCCGACGCGTGGTGGGGCGAGGTCACCGGCCGGGCCGTGGTCCGTGACGAGGTCACCGAGCCCGGCACCGGGCTGCTGTGCTTCGGGAGCTTCGGCTTCGCCGACGACACGGGTGACTCCGTGCTGACCGTGCCGGAGGTCGTGGTCGGCCGTCGCGGCGACCGGGCCTGGGTGACCACCGTCTCCCGCGGCTCGCTGGACCACCCCGCCCGGGTCGTGGCCGCCGAACCACCCGCAGCGCCCCTGGACATCGTCTTCGCGGACGGTGCGCTCAACGGCGAGCAGTGGATGAGCGCGGTCGCGGACGCCGTCCGGCTCATCGGCACCGGCGAGCTGGAGAAGGTCGTGCTGGCGCGCGACCTCGTCGCCACGGCGACCGAGCCGGTCGACGTGCGCTGGCCCGTGACGAGGCTCGCGGGCGACTACCCGATGTGCTGGACCTTCCACGTCGACGGACTCTTCGGAGCCACACCGGAGATGCTGGTGCGCCGTGAGCGCGGCCTGGTCACCTCCCGCGTGCTGGCCGGCACCATCCGGCGTACTGGCGACGACGGACGCGACCTGGCCCTCGCCGCGGCACTGGCGCGGTCGTCGAAGGACCTCGAGGAGCACGAGTACGCCGTCCGCTCGGTCGCCGACGCGCTCGACCCCCACTGCTCGTCGATGAACGTGCCCGAGGCTCCCTTCGTGCTGCACCTGCCCAACGTCATGCACCTGGCCACCGACGTGGCGGGGGTGGTGCACGACGCTGCGACCGTCTCCTCCTTGCGGCTCGCGGAGGCGCTGCACCCCTCGGCGGCGGTCGGGGGGACACCGACGGCGGAGGCGATGGCGGTGATCGCCCGCCTGGAGCAGATGGACCGGGGCCGCTACGCCGGGCCGGTCGGCTGGATGGATGCCGAGGGCGACGGCGAGTGGGGCATCGCCCTGCGATCCGCCGAGGTCGACGGGGACACCGTTCGCCTCTTCGCCGGCTGCGGCATCGTGGGAGACTCCGACCCGCAGGCAGAGCTGGCGGAGGCGCAGGCCAAGTTCGTGCCGGTCCGCGACGCCCTCGCCGCCGACTGACCTAGAGGTCCGCGCCCTCGCGCAGCCGGACGTAGGACTGTTCCGGAGGCAGCAGCCGTTCGAAGTGGCCGTCGACGATCCCCAGGCCCTCCGGCGAGTAGACCCGGTCGTGGATCGCGAGGTTGCGCGGCGCACCGACGGCGCGGGCGAAGTCGACCGCCTCGGCCGCCTTGAGCCACGGCGCCGACACCGGCACGCACAGCACGTCCACCGACCGGTCCGGGACCGTGAGCGCATCCCCCGGGTGGAACACCGTCGAGCCGCCCGCCGACACGAGGTAGCCGGAGTTGTGGAACCGCGGCAGCTCCGGGTGGATCACGGCGTGCAGCTCGCCGACCACCCGGACCGCGAGCCCCGCCGCCACGTCGTCCCCGGGCCCCACGACCGTCACGCGCTCGGCGAGGTCGGGCGCCTCCTCGGCGATCCGGAGCGCCACCGCGTCGATGGTGAAGATCGGCGCCTCCGCGGCCCGCAGATGAGCGACGTCCAGGTGGTCGGGGTGCTCGTGGGTGACCAGGAGCGCGGTCGCTCCCTCGACGGCCTCGCCCTCGGTCCAGCCGCCGGGGTCGATCACGAGGGCCGCCCCCTCGTGCTCCACCCGCACGCACGCGTGGCCGAACTTGGTGATGCGCATGCCTCCACCCTGCCGCACACCGTTGGTCACGGCCAGATAACACCTCGGCCGCGCCTCCGGCGTAGACCTTGTCCCGCAGGAGTCGCGTGGGGCTAGAGTGCACCGACGCCGGCGAGACGGGGGTCACAATCTCCGCCGTCGGCCTGGCTCGTCGCAGGGGCGAGCCGCAACGATCGACTGCGAGGTTGCACTGATGAGATCCATCAAGAGGGCGGCTCCGGTCGCCATGGTGGCCGCTCTGGCGCTCGGCATCACGTCCTGCGCCGAGTCCGAGCGGAGCGACGACGGCGGCGGCTCGGGCGAGGGTGGTGGCACCTTCATCTTCGGCGCCGCCGGCGCCCCCGAGATGTTCGACCCGTTCTACGCCACCGACGGCGAGACCTTCCGCGTGACGCGGCAGATGTTCGAGGGCCTGCTCGGCATCGAGCCCGGCAGCGCCGAGGTCGTGCCCGAGCTGGCGACCGAGTGGACCTCCAACGAGGAGGGCACGGAGTGGACGTTCACCCTGCGTGACGACGTCAAGTTCCACGACGGCACCGACTTCAACGCCGAGGCCGTGTGCGCCAACTTCGAGCGGATGTTCGACCAGAACGAGGCCGGCCGCACCGCCGGCGAGTACTGGGGCTACGTCATGGGCTCCTTCGCCAACGACGCCGAGAACTCCCTCTACCAGGGCTGTGAGGCCACCGACGAGTTCGAGGCGACGGTGACCATCAACAGCGCGACGTCGGGCTTCCCGACGATGCTGACCCTCGAGTCGCTCTCGATGCAGTCGCCCACCGCGCTGGAGGAGGGTGACGCCAACGGCATCGAGGCCCAGGGCGAGGGCTTCGCGTTCCCGGACTACGCCCAGAACCCCGTCGGCACCGGGCCGTTCCAGTTCGTGGAGTACGACGAGGCCAACGCCGAGGTCACCCTCGAGCGCTTCGACGACTACTGGGGCGAGGCCGCCAAGGTCGAGGAGATCGTGTTCCGCGTCATCCCCGACGAGAGCACCCGCCGTCAGGAGCTCGAGGCCGGCAGCATCATGGGCTACGACCTGCCGAACCCGGTCGACTGGGCAGCCCTCGAGGAGAGCGGCAACTCGGTCGAGGTCCGGCCGGCGTTCAACATCCTCTACCTCGGCCTGAACCCCGAGGCCAACCCGGCGCTGAAGGACCTCAAGGTCCGGCAGGCGATCTACCACGCCATCGACCGTGAGCAGCTGATCCAGACCCAGCTGCCCGAGGGTGCCGAGGTCGCCACGCAGTTCATGCCGTCGACGGTGAGCGGCTACAACACCGGCCTGGAGCCGTACGCCTACGACCCCGACCAGGCCAAGCAGCTGCTGCAGGAGGCCGGCGCGCAGAACCTGACGCTGAACTTCGCCTTCCCGACCGAGGTCACCCGGCCCTACATGCCGGACCCGCAGAAGATCTACGAGGCGATCCGCACCAACCTCGAGGCGGTCGGCATCAAGATCAAGGTGTCCAGCGCGGCGTGGACCGGTGGCTACCTCGACAACGTCTCGGCCGAGCCCGGCAAGTACGACGCGTACCTGCTCGGGTGGACCGGTGACTACGACTCGGCGTTCAACTTCATCGGCACCTTCTTCGGCAACCTGAAGGACAACGACTTCGGGACCGACACGATGCCGTGGGGCAAGCAGCTCGCCGACGACCTCAAGGCGGCCGACGCCATCGTCGACGAGGCCGAGCGCACCGCGGCGTTCGAGGAGATCAACCGGGCCATCATGGAGGACTACCTCCCGGGCCTGCCGATCAGCCACTCCCCGCCGGCCCTCGTGGTCGGTCCGGAGGTGGAGGGTCTGATCCCCAGCCCGCTGACGGCTGAGGAGTTCGACACCGTGAGTGTCGGCGGCGAATGATCGCCCACCGCCGATACCACTAGATCGCTCGAGGGGGGTCACCACCCGGTGGCCCCCCTCGACACTGTTTGCGGGAGGATCCGTCCATGGTCCGGTTCATCGTCCGCCGGCTGATCCAGATGGTCGGCGTGATCTTCGTGCTGTCGCTGCTGCTGTTCCTGTGGCTGCGCTCGCTCCCCGGGGGCCCCGTCTCGGCGATGCTCGGCGAGCGGCAGACCGAGGCACGCCGCGAGGCCCTCGAGGCCGCCCTGGGCCTCGACCAGCCGCTGCCCGTCCAGTACCTGCGGTTCCTGCAGCGGGCCGCGCAGGGTGACTTCGGCGTCTCCACCAAGGTGCTGCCCGGTCAGGACGCCCTCGACATCTTCCTGGCCCGGCTCCCCGCCACGATCGAGCTGTCCTTCTTCGCCCTGCTCATCGCGGTCTCGCTGGGCATCCCCCTCGGCTACTTCGCCGCCAAGCGACGCGGCTCGGCCCTCGACACCGGCTCGATCATCTTCTCGATGGTGGGCATCGCGGTGCCGGTCTTCTTCACCGCGTTCCTGCTCAAGTACTTCTTCGCCGTCCAGTGGCAGCTGCTGCCGGTCTCCGGCCGCTCCAGCACCGGCATCGACGCGACCCAGGTGACAGGGTTCTTCGTCCTCGACGGCATCCTCACCCGCGAGTGGGACGCCGCCTGGGACGCCTTCCTCCACCTGATCCTCCCGGCGGTGGCGCTCTCCACGATCCCGTTCGCCGTGATCTTCCGGATCACGAGGGCCTCGGTGCTCGAGGTCCTCGAGGAGGACTACGTCCGCACCGCCGAGGCCAAGGGGCTCACCACGCGGGTCATCCGCGCCCGCCACGTGCTGCGCAACGCGATGCTGCCGGTGGTGACCATCACCGGCCTCCAGGTGGGCGCCCTGCTGGCCGGAGCGGTGCTCACCGAGACCGTGTTCTCGTTCCGCGGGGTGGGTGACGCGCTCGCGACGGCGTTCCGAGATCGCGACTACCCCGTCCTCCAGGTGATCATCATGGGCGCCGCGGTCATCTACGTCCTGGTGAACCTGCTCGTGGACATCTCCTACGCCATCATCGACCCGCGCGTCCGGACGAGGTGACCCGATGACCCCCAAGTCCTACGCGGACTACCGCAAGGGCCGCATCGACCGGCTCGCCGAGAGCACCGGCGGCGACGACGGTGGCGTCTCCCTGCTCATGAGCGCCTGGCGACGACTGCGCCGCAACCCGATCTTCATCGTCGGCGCCGCCATCACCAGCCTGTTCGTGGTCCTGGCGATCATCTCGCCGTGGCTCGCGCCCTGGGACCCGGCCGCCACCCCGCTCCTCGACAAGGTGCGCCCGCAGTCCAACCCGGTCCCGGGTCCGGAGGCCGGTCACCCCCTGGGCGCCGACGACCGCGGTCGTGACCTGCTGTCGCGGCTGCTCGTCGGGAGCCGGCAGACCCTGATCGTCGGTGTCCTGGCGACCCTCTTCGGCTTCACCGGCGGCCTGATCCTCGGGACCCTCGCCGGCGCGATCTCGGGCTGGGTCGACTCCGCGGTGATGCGGCTGGTCGACGTGATGCTCTCCATCCCCTCGCTGCTGCTGGCCTTCTCGCTCGCGGCGATGTTCGCGCGGCCCAACCAGTGGACGGTGATCATCGCGATCGCGGTGATCCAGGTGCCGATCTTCGCGCGGCTCCTGCGCGGGTCGATGCTCGCGCAGCGGGCCAGCGACCACGTGCTCGCCGCCCGCGCGCTCGGCGTGAAGCGCCGGGCGATCGTCTTCCGGCACATGCTCCCCAACGCGCTGGGCCCGGTGATCGTGCAGGCGACCCTGGTGCTGGCGGTCGCCATCATCGACGCCGCGGCGCTCTCCTTCCTCGGCCTGGGCAACCCCGACGACCGGCAGCCCGAGTGGGGCCAGATGCTCGGCCGCGCCCAGCAGTTCATCGGATCGGACCCGCACCTGGCCTTCTGGCCCGCGGGATGCATCATCGTGGTCGCCCTCGGGATCACCCTGATGGGCGAGTCGTTGCGTGAGGCCCTCGACCCGAGGGCCAGGAGGTGATGGCGGTGGGTGGCTCGGAGCCGCTGCTCTCGGTGAAGGACCTGCGGGTGACCTTCACCCGGCACGGGGAGGAGCCGTTCACGGCGGTGGACGGCGTGTCCTTCGACGTCGACGCCGGACAGACCCTGGGCCTCGTGGGCGAGTCGGGGTGCGGCAAGTCCGTGACGTCGCTGGCGATCATGGGGTTGCTCCCCCAGCGCGGCAACAGGGTCGAGGGCACCGTGAGCTTCGAGGGGACCGACCTGCTGCGGCTCTCGAAGCAGGAGCTCCGCAACCGGCGTGGCCGCGACATCGCGATGATCTTCCAGGACCCGCTGTCCTCGCTGAACCCGGTCGTCCCCATCGGGGTCCAGGTGACCGAGGTGCTCGAGCGCCACCGTGACCTGTCCCGCAAGGAGGCGATGCCGAAGGCGCGCGAGCTGCTCGAGCGCGTCGGCATCCCCGACCCCAACGCCCGGCTGAAGAACTATCCGCACCAGATGAGTGGCGGGATGCGGCAGCGGGCCCTCATCGCCATGGCGCTGGCCTGCGCGCCGCGGCTGCTGATCGCCGACGAGCCGACGACCGCGCTTGACGTCACCATCCAGGCGCAGATCCTGGCGCTCCTCAAGGAGCTGGTCGAGGACACCGGCACCGCACTGATCATGATCACCCATGACCTCGGGGTGGTGGCCGGCCTCTGCGACGAGGTCAACGTGCTCTACGGCGGCCGGATCGTCGAGCGGGGCCAGCGGCACTCGCTGTTCAAGCACCCTGGTCACCCCTACACGGCCGGGTTGCTGTCCTCGATCCCGCGGCTGGACGCGACCCGCGGCGAGAAGCTGACGCCGATCCCGGGCGCGGTGGCGGACAACCTGCCCTGGGACTCCGCGTGCGCCTTCGCCCCGCGGTGCGCCAACGCGCTGGACGTCTGCGTCGAGCAGACCCCGGTGTGGGAGGAGCACCCCGCCACGGGCTACCGCTGCTTCAACCCGGTGGAGGGAACGCAATGAGCGAGGAGACCACGACCGCGACCGACTCCGAGGTGCTGGTCGACCTCAAGGGCGTGAAGGTCCACTTCCCGATCAAGAGCGGGATCATCTTCGACCGGACCGTCGGCCACGTCTACGCGGTCGACGGTGTCGACATGCAGGTACGCCGGGGCGAGACCTACGGCCTTGTGGGCGAGTCCGGCTGCGGGAAGTCCACGCTGGGCAAGGCGATCCTCAACCTCGAGACGCCGACCGAGGGCAGCATCGTCTTCGACGGCGTCGACATCGCCTCGCTCAAGGGCGAGACCCTGCGCCGCAAGCGGCAGGACCTGCAGATGGTCTTCCAGGACCCGATGTCGAGCCTCGACCCGCGCCAGTCGGTGGAGTCGCTCCTCGTCGAGGGCATGCGGTCCCACGGTCTCGACCAGGACGACCAGAAGACCAACGCCCGGCTGCGCGAGCTGCTCGCCGCCGTCGGGCTGCCGGCGTCCTCCCTGCGCAAGTACCCCCACGAGTTCTCCGGTGGGCAGCGCCAGCGCATCGGGATCGCCCGGGCGCTTTCGGTGGACCCCAAGCTGATCGTCGCCGACGAGCCGGTCAGCGCGCTCGACGTGTCGGTGCAGGCGCAGGTGCTCAACCTGCTGGAGGAGATCCAGGACGAGTTCGGGCTGACCTACCTCGTGGTTGCGCACGACCTGGCGGTCGTGCGCCACATCAGCGACCGGATCGGCGTCATGTACCTCGGCGGACTCGTGGAGGAGTCGGAGGCCGGTGAGCTCTACGAGCACCCGCTGCACCCCTACACCCGGGCGCTGATGTCCGCCGTGCCGGTGCCCGACCCCGAGGTGGAGGACCAGCGCGAGCAGATCCTGCTGACGGGCGACCTGCCCTCGCCGTCCAAGCCGCCCAGCGGCTGCCGGTTCCACACCCGGTGCCCGTGGCGGCAGGAGACCCGGTGCGACGACGAGCGGCCGCAGCTGCGGGTCGTCGAGGTCGACGGGGTGTCCGCCGGCCACCGGGTGGCCTGTCACTGGGCGGAGCAGATCGCCTCCGGCGAGATCCAGCGCCACGAGGTGAGCGCCGAGTTCGTGGAGGCCGCCAACCGCGGTCGCGTGGACGTCGACAGCATCCCCCGTGACCAAGCTGAGGACCTCGGTTATGGCGGGGACGGCAGTCTCTGATCGTCACCCGGTGATCCGGGTACCTGAGGGCTGGACGGGTCAGCGGGCGAGCGACCGGATCCGCTCGTCGAGCTCCCGCCGGTTGTCGCGGCGGACCACGACCTCGACGACCTCGATCCCGCCGTTGGGCGAGGCCAGCGCCTGCTCCAGCTCGGGCAGCGACTGCACCCGCCAGTGGGGCGTCCGGGTCGAGGCACACAGCGACGCCAGGTCGACCCGGTGCGGCGTGCCGAACAGGGTGTCGTAGCGGTCGGCGTAGTCCGGCGCGCCCTGCTCGAGCGTCGCGAAGATCGAGCCACCGTCGTCGTTGACCACCACGATCGTCAGATCAGGTCGCGGCTCGTCGGGTCCGAGGACGAGCCCGGTCGCGTCGTGGAGGAAGGTCACGTCACCGACCAGCGCGAAGGCCCGGCTGCTGTGCGGGCGCCCGAGGGCAGCGCCGACGGCGGTGGAGACCGTTCCGTCGATGCCGGAGAGGCCGCGGTTGGCGATCACCTTGCGCCGGTCGCCGACGGCGTACGGCGCCACCATCAGGTCCAGGTCGCGGATAGGGCTGGAGGCGCCGACCACGAGCAGCCCGCGCGGCGGCAGCGCCCGGCTGACCGCGCCCGCCACCTCGTACGGCGTCAGGTCCTCCTCGGTGGCGAGCAGCCGGTCGAGCCGGCTGCCGAGCTCCCGGTCCGCGGAGCGCCACTCCTCCAGCCACGCCGGGTCGTCGGGCTCGTCCACCGCCGGCCGCCCGGAGATGAAGCGGTCGTCGACCCGGAACGGGCGGTCGTGCCACACCCCGCGCGTCCCGGCGTCGAGCACGGTGACGTCGTCGCGAGCCAGCAGCCGGCTCACGGGCCGGCTCAGCGTGGGGTGGCCGAAGACGACCACCCGCTCGACCCGGCTCCCCAGGTCACCGTCGAGCAGCAGCCGGTAGCACCGCAGCGCGTGGTCGCCGGTGCGCGACCCGCTGCTGGGCTCGGCGAGGAGCGGCCAGCCCGCCTGCTCCGCCAGCGTCCTGGCCGGCGGTCCGGCGTCGTCGCCGGCGACCACGACCGTCCGGGGACCCAGCGCCACCGTCTCGTGGATCGCCGGCCACACCTCCTGGGGCGGCTCACCCGGTGTCAGCCCCTCCGGCACCCAGCGGTCCTCCGGCACGAGCGGCTCGTCGAGCTGCACGTTGAGGTGCAACGGGCCGAAGCCGAGCCCCGGCGTGGTCCAGCCGGGCGAGGCGACGTCCACGGTCTCCACGAGCGGGCCGAAGACGCCGACCTGGTCGGTGGTCTGGTTGGCACCGGTGCCCCGCAACCGGGCGGGCCGGTCAGCGGTCACGGCGACCAGCGGGATCCCGGCGTGCGCGGCCTCGAGCAGGGCCGGGTGCAGGTTGGCCACCGCCGTGCCGGAGGTGCAGCAGACCGCGGCCGGCGGGCCGGTGCGGGCCAGCCCCAGGGCGAGGAACGCCGCGGTCCGCTCGTCGATGCGCGTGTGGAGCCGCAGCACACCGGCAGCGGCCGCGTCGTGCGCCGCGAAGGCCAGGGGTGCGTTGCGCGACCCGGGGGCGAGCACCATCTCGGCGACGCCGGCCTCGACGAGCGTGGTCAGGATGCTGCGGGCCAGCTCGGACGACGGGGTGCTCACGACCCCCGATCCTGCCGTACGTCGGCCAGCCGGCGCTCCCAGTGGGCGACCCGGTCGGGCGCCGCCGCCAGCCGGTCGAGGGCGACCGGGTCGACGACCGGGCGACGGACCGGCAGCTCGCCGGCCACGGGCAGCAGCGGCTCGGCCGCGAGGTCGTCGGCGAGCAGCTGCACGGTGGCCAGCCCGCACGCGTGCGGGAGCTCCGGGAGCGCCGCGGCGAGCGCGACGCCGGCCGCGATCCCGACACTGGTCTCGAGCGCCGAGGAGACGACGACAGGCAGCCCGATGTCCTCGGCGATGCGCAGGCAGGCGGCGACCCCGCCCAGCGGCTGCACCTTGAGCACCGCGACGTCGGCGGCCTCCAGGTCACGGACCCGGTAGGGGTCGGCGGCCCGGCGGATGGACTCGTCCGCCGCGATCGGTACGTCCACCCGCCGGCGCACGGCGGCGAGGTCCTCGACCGCGGCGCAGGGCTGCTCGACGTACTCCAGCCCGCCCGCGGCCCGGTCGAGCAGGGCGATGGTGGTCACCGCCGTGCCGACGTCCCAGGCGCCGTTGGCGTCGACCCGCACCAACCCGTCGGGCCCGAGCGCGTCGCGCACCGCCTCCATCCGGGCCTCGTCGTCGGCCACGGTCTGGCCGGGCTCGGCGACCTTCACCTTGGCGGTGCGGCACCCGCCGTCGGTGACGATCCGGTATGCGGCGGCCGGGTCGACCGCGGGCACGGTCACGTTGACCGGGATGCTGTCGCGCAGCGGCGCGGGCCACGCGCCGGCCGCCGCCTCCTCGGCGCAGCGCAGCCACGGCTCGGCGACGTCGGCGGGGTACTCGAGGAACGGGCTCCACTCACCCCAGCCGGCCGGACCCTCGACGAGGACGCCCTCGCGCACCGTGATCCCCCGGAAGCGGGTGCGGAGCGGGATCGAGAAGACCCTCACGGACGGTCCCGCAACGCTTGCCGGTCGAGCTTGCCGTTGGGCAGCAGCGGCAGGTGGTCGACGGTGACGACCTCCCGGGGTGCCCAGGACCGTGGATGCACCTCGGCGACCCAGGCCCGCACCTCCTCGCGCGAGAGCCCGCCTACGACGTAGGCCACCACCCGTTCGCCCCACTCCTCGTCGGGGACGCCCACCACGGCCGCGTCCTCGACGGCGGGGTGCTCGCGCAGCCGGGCGGCGACGGTCGGGGTCGGCACGTTGACGCCGCCACTGACGACCACGTCGTCGAGCCGGCCGAGCACGTGGAGGCGGCCGTCCTCGTCGAGCCGGCCCGCGTCGGAGGTCAGGAACCAGCCGTCGACGAGCGCCGCCTCGGTCGCGGCCGGGTCGCCGTCGTAGCGCTCGAAGAGCATGGGGCCGCTGATCCGGATCCGGCCGCCCTTCCCGATCGCGAGGCCGACCCCGTCGAGCGGGTGGCCGTCGTAGACGCAGCCGCCGCTGGTCTCCGCCATGCCGTACGTCGCCACGACCCGGACCCCGGCGGCCTCGGCCCGCCGCCGGAGGGCGGGGTCGATCGGGCCGCCCCCGAGCAGCACCGCCCGCATCGCGGCGAGCGCGGCCACGTCGGCCTCGGACTCCAGCAGCCGGTGGAGCTGGGTCGGCACCAGCGAGGTGTAGTCCGCATCGCCCCAGCCGTCGACGACCGGCGGCTGGCCCGCGAGCAGGGACCGCACCACGACCTGGATCCCGGCGACGTACGTCGGCGGCAGCGCCAGCGCCCAGCGGCCCTCTCCCCCGAGCCGGCGGGCGGTCGCGCGCGCCGAGGCGAGCACCGCCTCCCGCGGCAGCACCACCCGTTTCGGGATGCCGCTCGACCCGGAGGTCTCGACGATCAGCGGCGGCGGCTCGGCCGCGGCCAGCCACCCGGCCAGCGCCTCGACGACCTCGGCCGGCTGCCCGGCCACGCGCAGCGGTTCCACGGGGGAACCGTAGCCGCCCGGACGCGCCGACCTTTCGACGCCGTCTGCGGTCACGACCTGACCGCAATCACTCCTACCGTGCCTGCCATGACGACTCCTCTGGTGTTCCTGTCCGGTGCCGGCCTTCCCGCGTGGGTCTGGGACGACGTGCGGTCCCGCCTCGACGCGCCCACGACGGTCGCCCGCTACGCGAAGGGCGGTGCGCGGCTGACCCAGGTGGTCGACGGCGTCGTCGCCGACCTGCCCGACGCGCCCTGCCACCTGGTCGCGCACTCGATCGGTGGCGTGGTCGCGGCCGGGGTGCTCGGCCGTGCGCCCGAGCGGATCGCGGCGGTGACGGCGGTCTGCGCGATCGTGCCGGCGGCGGGCGACTCCTTCACCGACGCGCTGCCGGCCCCCCAGCGCTACGTCATGGGGGCGATGGTGAGGCTGCTCGGGACCCGCCCCCCGGCCTCGGTGCTGCGCGCCCAGCTGACCGCCGCGCTGCCCGACGACGTCGCGGACCGCGTGGTGAGTGACTTCGAGCCGGAGTCGAGGCGCCTCTACCTCGACCGGGTCCCGGACCACGCGTGGCCCGCCGACCGGGCCTACCTCCTCACCACCGAGGACCGCGAGTTCCCCGTCCCCCTCCAGCGCAGGTACGCCGCACGCGTCGGTGCCGATCCGACGACCGTGGCCGCGGGGCACCTGCCGATGCTGAGCCACCCCGCCGAGGTGGCATCGGCGGTCAGTCGCGCGACGCATCCCGCCTGAGGGCGGGGCCGGCGTCCCTGCTTGAATCCACGCCATGCCCACCGCCTCCGACTGGGTCGCCGGCGCCCGTCCCCGCACCCTGCCCGCCGCGGTCTCACCGGTCCTCGCCGGCACCGCCGTCGCGGCGTACGCCGGCAGCCCGGTCTGGTGGAAGGCGGCGCTCGCCCTCGTGGTGGCCCTGGCCCTTCAGGTGGCGGTCAACTACGCCAACGACTACTCCGACGGCATCCGCGGCACCGACGACGCCCGGGTCGGGCCGCTGCGCCTGGTCGGCTCCGGGACGGCCAGCCCGCGGTCGGTGAAGGCAGCCGCGTTCCTGGCCTTCGGTGTCGCCGGGGTGGCCGGGCTGGTGCTGGCGGCCACGACCGCGTGGTGGCTGGTCGCGGTCGGCCTGGTGTCCATGGTCGCCGCGTGGTTCTACACCGGCGGCGAGCGGCCCTACGGCTACGCCGGGCTGGGCGAGGTCATGGTCTTCGTGTTCTTCGGGCTGGTGGCGGTGGTCGGCACGACCTACGTGCAGACCGAGACCCTCGAGCCGGCCGCGGTCTACGCGGCCGTCGGCATCGGCGCGCTGGCCTGCGCGATCCTCGTCGTCAACAACCTGCGCGACATCCCGACCGACACCACCGCCGACAAGCGGACCCTGGCGGTCCGGCTCGGCGACGAGCGCACGCGGGGCCTCTACGTGCTGCTCGTCGCGGCCGCCGCGGCGGCCATCGTGGCCGTCGCGGTCGCCACCACCTGGAGTGCCCTGCTCGGTCTCGGCTTCTTGGCGCTCGCCGTCCCCGCGGTGCGGACCGTGCTGGGCGGCGCCACCGGACCGGCCCTCGTGCCGGTCCTGCAGCAGACCGGCCTCGCGGAGCTGGCGTGGGCCGTCCTGGTCGGGGTCCCGCTCCTCGCCTTCTGATCCTCTTCGGGCCCCGGTCGCGGGTCCGTCACCTCCTCGTCGCCGTGGGGACACGCGCGGCTGGGTGACTCACAGGTGCACATCCCCGTCTCGCCCTGTCTCGGAGGTCACCTGTGTTTCCGTCCCCCCTGCCCCGCCCAGTGTCCCGCCGCGGCTTCCTCGCCTGGTCCGGCATGAGCACCGCGGCCACCGCGGCGGCCTACGGCTTCTCCTCGGCCCCGGCGTGGGCCGACCCGACGTTCACCACCGACCCCTTCACCCTCGGCGTGGCCTCGGGCGACCCGACACCGGAGGGCGTCGTCCTCTGGACCCGGCTCGCCCCCGAGCCGATGGCGCCGGACGGCAGCGGCGGGATGCCGCAGCGCACCGTGCGGGTCGGGTGGCAGGTGGCCGCGGACCCGGACTTCCGGCGCGTCGTCGCGTCCGGCCGGGTCACCGCGACCCCGGAGCTCGGCCACTCCGTCCACCCCGAGGTCGACGACCTCGAGCCCGGCCGCGACTACTGGTACCGCTTCCGCGTCGGCTCCCACCTCAGCCCGGTCGGGCACACCCGCACCGCGCCGGAGCCGGCCAGCCTGCGAACGGTGACCTTCGCGCTGGCCTCCTGCCAGGCCCTGCCCGCCAACGGCCGCTACGCGGCGTACCACGCGATGGCGCAGGAAGACCTCGACCTGGTCGTGCACGTGGGTGACTACATCTACGAGCGGCGCGACGACGAGACGCTCGCGCAGTTCCGGGTCAACCACGCCCGCCACAAGCTGTCGCCGGACCTGCAGGCCGCGCACGCGGCGTTCCCCTTCGCGGTCACGTTCGACGACCACGAGATCGAGAACAACTGGGCCGACGACATCTCGCAGCCCGACAACGAGCCCAGCAACGAACGGTCGCGCTTCACGCAGCTGCGGGCCAATGCCTTCCAGGCCTACTACGAGCACCTTCCGCTGCGCCGGCCGCAGCGTCCGCAGGGCCCGGACATGCTGCTGCACCGCCGGCTGCGGTACGGCGCGCTGGCCGACTTCCACGTCCTCGACACCCGCCAGTACCGCTCCGACCAGCTCGCCGAGGCCTTCCCGGCAGGTCCGCAGGACCCGCGCGTCACCGACCCGTCCCGCACGCTGCCCGGAGGCGAGCAGGAGCGCTGGCTGTTCGAGGGCCTGCACCGCTCGCGGACCCGGTGGAACTTCGTGGCGCAGCAGACGATCATGGCCCAGGTCGACTACGACAACGGTCCGGGCATCTCGGTCAACCACGACCAGTGGGACGGGTACGTCGCCTCCCGCGACCGCTTCCTCCGGTTCGTCGAGCGGCGGCGGCCGAGCAACCCGGTCGTGCTCAGCGGCGACTGGCACTCCGCGTGGGTCAACGACCTGCGGCTCGACTTCTCCCGGCCGGAGACCGAGGTGCTGGCGACCGAGCTGGTCGGCACGTCGATCAGCTCCGGGTGCGGCTGGGCCGACGCCGTCAAGGGCGCCCGGCCGAACAACCCGCACGTGAAGTACCTCAACCCGGACCGGCGCGGCTACACGCGCGTGACCGCCGACGCCGACCGGGCCCGGGCCGACTACCGGGTGGTGCCCACGGCCTCCGACGTCAGCCTGCCGGCCACCACCGACGCCAGCTGGGTGATCGAGGACGGCCGCGCCGGCGCGCAGCCCGGCTGACCCGGAAACCCGCGCGACGCACGGTCGGCCACGGCGATACCGTGGCCGATCGTGGACTACCGCTTCGAGACCCTCGACCTCGCCGACGACAGCGACCGGGCGCGTGCGCGGCGCTCGGCCTGGCTGCAGGCGGTGATGCACGGCTTCCACGAGGGCCGCGTCGAGGACGAGTTCGAGAAGCTCTGGGTGCGTGACTCCCTCGCCGACGACGCCACCTGCGTCGGGGCCTGGCTGCCCGAGGGCGCCTTCGGGGCCGGCGACATGCCGGTGGCCACGACGTCGTGGTTCGACAAGGCGCTGAACGCCGGGCGCGACCTGGTGCCGCTGCGGATGATCACCGACGTCACGACGAGTCCGGCGCACCGGCGTCGCGGCCTGGTCCGCCGCATGATCGAGGACTGCCTCGACGACGCCGTCGCCGCCGGCGTACCGCTGGCAGCGCTGACGGTCTCGGAGGCGACGATCTACGGGCGCTGGGGGTTCGGGGCGGCCACCTTCGCCCAGCACGTCGAGCTCGACACCGGGCCGCGGTTCGGGCTGCGCGAGGTCGCCGACCCCGGCCGGGTGGAGCTCATCGACCCGCGCGAGTCGTGGGCGGTCATCAGCCCGCTGCTGGAGCGCTTCCACCGGCGTACCCGCGGCTCGGTGGGCACCCCGGCGTTCTACGAGACCCACTTCACCGGTGGCTGGAGCTTCCCCGACGGCGGTCCCGACAAGAAGCTGCGCGGCGCCGTGCACCTCTCCGCCGACGAGACCGTCGACGGTGTCGTGCTGTTCCGTCCCGACGGGCGGGACGACGCGGGCCACCGCAAGCTGAAGCTGCAGCTGCTGCTCGCCGAGGACGCCACGGTCACGCTGGCGCTGTGGGGCTTCCTGGGCGGCATCGACCTGGTCCGTTCCGTGAGCTGGTTCGCCGCCGCACCCGACGACCCGCTGCGCTGGGCGCTGCGGGACATCAACGCGCTCAAGCTCACGGAGAACGCGGAGTTCCTCTGGGTGCGCGTGCTCGACGTCCCTGCTGCCCTGGCGGCGCGCCCGTGGAGCGGCGACGACACGCTGGTGCTCGAGGTGGACGACGCTCAGGGCCATGCCGCCGGTCGCTGGCAGGTCACGACTCGGGACGGCGTGGCGGAGGTGACCCCCACCGACACCGACGCCGACCTCCGTCTCGACGCCGAGACCCTCGGCTCGCTCTACCTCGCCGGCGTCGGCATCGGCACCCTCCACGCCGCCGGTCGCATCCGCGGCGAGCGTTCCGCCGCCGACCGCTTCGCCGCCATGGCCGACCTGGCTCTCCCGCCCTACAACATCCTGGGGTTCTGACCGCCGTGGCCGGGAGCGCCGTGGTCGGTGGAGCATGACCCACCGGTCGCCGGTCAACGCGGTCGAACGTGGTCACCAGGTGACACCGATCGACCGCGCAAGGCCGCAGCCGCCCACGGTGCCGCCCCGCCAGCCACACCCGGCGTAGGCTCGAGGCATGGGTTGGTTGATCCTGATCGTGCTGGTGGTCGGCGGCTACCTCGCCTGGAAGAACCGCGTCGCGCTGATGGCGCGGGTCCTGGGCCAGGAGGAGTCACGCGTCGACCGGCAGCTCAAGCGCCGCCGCGACTGAACTGACGTCAGTCGACGTCCTCCTTCGAGCGGCGGGCCTCGAAGGAGGCTGACGCGCGCTCGGCGCGCTCCTGCACCCGGCGGGCGAAGGCCTCGCGCGAGCGGTTGAGCAGGAAGAAGGACGCGATCCCGGAGATCACGAAGGCCAGCACGATGGCCCAGAGGATCGGTACCTGGTCGGCGAGCAGCATCCAGACGCCGACGACGGTGACCAGGGTGGTGACGAACACGCCGGCCCGCAGGGCCGTGTAGATCCAGAACTCCTTCACGACCTCCAGCGTAGGTCGTGACCACCAGCGGCCTATTCTGGGGGCGTGGGGAAGATCCTGCTCGTGCTGCTCGTGTTCGCGGTCATGGTGTACTTGCTGGTCCGCGTCATCGAGCGACGCGGCCTGTCACGGCCCGAGCCGCGGCGTCCCTTCGGCCCCGACGACGACCCCGACTTCCTGCGCGGCCTCGACCGGCACCCCGACGACGACCGCTGACGCCGGCGCGGCGTAGGAGTGCTGGCTCGTCGTCGAGAAGAAGTTGATCCCGATGAAGTTGAACCACAACGTCGCCAGCCCCAGCAGCGCGAGCAGCGCCGCGTTGCGACCGCGCCACCCGGCTGTGGCCCGGGCGTGGAGGTACGCCGCGTAGACGACCCAGGTGATGAACGCCCAGACCTCCTTGGGGTCCCAGTTCCAGTAGCTGCTCCACGCCTGGTGCGCCCAGATCGGTCCGGTGATGAGCACCGCGAAGGTCCACACGGGGAAGCCGAAGGCGTGGATCCGGTAGGACAGCCGGTCGAGGTCCTCCAGCGACGGCACCCGCGCGAGGTAGCCGCGCTCGCCGGCGCCGCGCCGCGACTTGAGCAGGTAGAGCACCGAGCAGATGCCACCGATGGTGAAGGCACCGGTCGCGATGATCGCCGAGACCACGTGGATCACCAGCCAGGGCGACTGCAGGGCCTCCATCAGCGGGGCGATCGGCTTGTAGAGCCAGATCACCGCCACCATCAGCAGCGTCAGCACCACGCCGACCACGATCGGCGCCATCCAGGCCAGCGAGTAGCGGCGCAGCAGCAGCAGGTAGATCGCCGCCACCACGAAGGTCCCGGAGAGAGTGAACTCGTACATGTTGCCCCACGGCACCCGGTTCGGATCCGCCGCGAGACCACGCGCGACGAGCGCCAGCAGGTGGACACCCGCACCGATCAGCGTGAGGAGCACGCCGAGGCGACCCATCATCGTCTCCCGGCGTACGGCGTCGGCAGCCCGGGCCCGCGGCGCGACCGCGTCGTCGTGCGAGGCGGTGCCGCCGACGGCCACCGGCACGGCGGCCACCGCCCGGCGGCCGGCGGACAGCTCCACCAGGTGCGCGAGCAGCGCGAGGAAGTAGACGAGGCCGGCGGCGGCCACCGCCTGGTTGCTCAGGGCCTCCCACGTCGCGTCGGTCACGAGGGCTCCTTCGGGTCGTCCTTGAGGGCGGTCACCAGCTCCCCGAGCGCGGCGCTCACGTCGTCGCCGCCGGCCCGGTCGAGGACCGCCACCTCGACCAGTGTGCCCTGACCGTCCTCACGCGCCCGCACCCAGGAGCGCCGCGGCCGGATGAACAGCGATCCGCACAGCCCGACCAGCCCCAGCACGACGCCGGTCAGCGCGATCCACTTGCCGGGCGTCTGGCTGATCTGGATCTTGTTCCACCGCTCGAGCCGCTCGAAGGTCACGCTGCCCTGCCCACCGGGCAGGTCCACGGTGTCGCCGAGCGCGAGGTCGACCCGGAACATCGACCCGTCCCCCTCGGTGACGAGCTCGGCGTCGTCCTTGTCGAGGGCGTAGACCGACTGCGGGGTGCCGAGGTCCATGCCGAGGTCGCCGACGTAGGCCTGCATGGAGATGGCGGGGTTCTGCGCGTCGCCGAAGACCGAGAACGGACCGGTCTCCTGCGTGAAGGCGTACGTCGGGTAGAACCACCCCTCCAGCCCGATCTGCTGCGGCCGCGCGTCCGGCGCCTTGACCACGCCGACGGACTGGAAGGTCTGGTCCTCGGGCAGGAAGATCGTCGGGCCGCTGTAGGCCACGTCGCCGTTGCCGTCGCGGATCGTGATGACCGGCGCGTAGCCGTGGCCGATGAGGAAGACGTCGGTGTCGCCGATCGACAGCGGGTGGTTGACGCGCAGGTCGTAGTCCTCCGGCTCGCCCCCGCCCGCGGCGTAGCTGACGTGGGACACGAAGCCCTGGGCCTGGCCCTGGGCCCGCCCCGACGTGATCCACTCGACGTCGAAGTCGTCCACGTCGAGGTAGAAGTCGTCGAGGTCGTCGGGGGTGAACAGGCTGCCCGGCTCGAACTCGTCGTACTGCGTGAGGTTGTTGGACATCCCGTTGCCGACCACGAGGATCACGCCGCCGCGGTAGCCGAGCAGGCTGCCGATCGCGAAGCCGATCAGCACGACCAGGACGGAGACGTGGAAGAGCAGGTTGCCGGCCTCGCGCAGGTAGCCGCGCTCGGCGGCGACGGAACCGTCGTCGCCGTCCGCGCGGATCCGGTGCCCGCGCAGCGCGGTCCTCGCCCGGCCGAGCACCTCCTCCGGGGGGAGGTCGGTGCGGTACGACGCGTGGTCGGGCAGCCGGTCGAGGCGACGCGGGGTCGCGGGCGGCTGCGCCCGCACGGCCCGGGCGTAGACCGCGATCCGCGGCACGAAGCAGCCGACCAGCGACACCACGAGCAGCAGGTAGATGGCGGCGAACCACGGCGAGGAGTAGACGTCGAAGAGCCCCAGCGCCTCGTAGACGGGCGTCAGCGTCGGGTGGTCCTCCTGCCACTGTGCCGCCTTGACCGAGTCGACGTCCTCCTGCGGGACGACCGACCCGGGGATGGCGGCGAGCGCGAGCAGCAGCAGCAGCACGAGCGCGGTCCGCATCGAGGTCAGCTGTCGCCAGCCCCAGCGGAGCAGCTCGGTGAGGGTGAGCTCGCCGGAGCGGCGCGTCGGCTCGGCCATCACAGGCTCGTCTCGAAGTCGCTGATGAGCCGCAGCTGCAGCCACGTCACCGCCTCGGCCCACCAGCCGGTGACCAGCAGGACGCCGACGACGACGAGCATCAGCCCGCCGACCCGGGTGACCCACTGCTGGTGGCGCCGGATCGCCGCGAAGGCGCCGAGGGTACGCCGGTAGGCCAGCCCGGCCGCGACGAACGGCAGTCCCAGCCCGACGGCGTAGCAGGCCGAGAGCAACGCGCCCCGGGCCGCGGTCGCCTCGTTGATCGAGAGCGTGGTGATCACCCCGAGGGTGGGCCCGATGCACGGCGTCCACCCGAGGCCGAAGAGCACCCCGAGCAGCGGCGCGGCGGCCAGCCCGACGGCCGGCACGTGGTGCACCCGCCAGTCCCGCTGCAGCAGCGGCACCAGCCCGGCGAAGGCCAGTCCGAGCAGGATCGTGAGGACGCCGAGCACGACGGTGATCTCGCGCTGCCAGGTGATCAGCCAGCTGCCGAGCGCACCCGACAGGGTCCCGAGCGCCACGAAGACCGCCGAGAAGCCCAGCACGAACAGCAGCGAGCCGGCGAGCATCCGGCCGCGGTGCGCCTCCTCGAGGTCGGCCCCCGACAGCCCGGTGGCGTAGGAGAGGTAGCCGGGCAGCAGCGGGATGACGCACGGCGAGAAGAAGGAGACCAGCCCGGCGACCAGCGCGACGGGGATCGCCAGTGCGAGCGACCCGGACGCGGCGGTGGAGGAGAACCACTCACCCACGGGCGGTCTCCCCGGTCACGTCGCGGGTCAGCTCCACCAGGGTGGTGGTCGAGGGCAGCTCGCCGATGATGCTGGCCGCGATCCGTCCCTCCGCGTCGAGGACGACGAAGCTCGGGATCGAGTTGGGCGTCAGCGTGCCGTCGAAGGCGAGCATCGCCTTGCCGTCGGGTGAGTAGAAGGAGGGGTAAGGGATCTCGTAGGTGCGTGCGAAGGCCTGCGCCTGGGCCGGGGACCCGTCCCGGATGTTGAGCCCCACGAACGCCGCCTCGTCGGCCAGCTCCTCGGCTGCGGCGACCACGGCCGGGGCCTCGGCCCGGCACGGGGCGCACCACGAGCCCCACACCACCACGACCACCGGCTGTCCCTGCAGCTCCGCCAGCGACAGCGGGTCACCCTCGAGGTCCTCCCCGGCGAGCTCGACCGGCTGCTCGCGGTCGGCGGCGGCGAGCCGGGTCACCTGGCCCTCTCCGGACACGAACCCCTTGTCGCCGGCGCCCTGCAACGACGAGCAGCCCGCGAGCGCGAGCACGCAGGCGAGCAGGGCGACGACCAGCCGGGCCGGGCGGACGGACACGGTCAGGGACGACGCTCCTCGGAGGCCCCTCCGGCCGAGAACGGCGCACCCTTGTCGCGGGCGGGGATCAGGTCGCCCGCCGGTTCGGAGTAGGTCACCTTGGTGATCCGGTCGCCCTCGAAGTGGAGGGTGGTCAGCGAGCAGAGCGTGCACTGCCGCTTGCGCGGGTCGTGCAGGAACGAGCGGTCCTCGACGTGGAGCCGCATGGTCCAGATCGGCAGCTGGTGGGACACGACGACGGCCTCGTGCCCCTCTGCGGCGACGCGGGCGTCCTCGATCGCGGCGCCCATCCGCTCGACGATGTCGGCGTACGGCTCGCCCCAGGAGGGCTTGAAGGGGTTCCAGAGGTGACGCCACGTGGTCGGCTTGAGCAGCGTCCTGGCCCCGGCACCGAACGGCTCGCCCTGGAAGACGTTGGTCGACTCGATGACCCGCTCGTCCTCGACGACCTCGAGGTCGCGCGCGGTGGCCAGCGGCTGGGCGGTCTCGCGCGCCCGTTCCAGCGGCGAGGAGCGCAGGTGGGTGATGTCGCGGTCGCCGATCACGTCGGCGACCCGCTGTGCCATCCGCCGGCCGAGGTCGGACAGGTGGTAGCCGGACATCCGCCCGTAGAGCACGCCCTCGGGGTTGTGCACCTCGCCGTGGCGCATGAGGTGCACCAGGGTCGTGGCGCTCACCGGCCGGCTCCCTCGGCTGCCGCGCGGGCCGCGGCGGGCAGCGCGTCGAGCACCGTCTGCACGGCCCGGTCGTCGTGGGCGGCACTCAGGAACCACGCCTCGTACGCCGAGGGCGGCAGGTAGACGCCGCCCTCGAGCATCGCGTGGAAGAACCGGGCGAACGCCGCGGTGTCCTGGCTGGCGGCGCCGGCGAAGTCGCGCACCGGGCGGTCGGTGAAGAACACGGAGAACATGGTGCCGGTCGACTGCACGACGTGGGGGACGCCGGCGGCGGACAGCGCCGATGCCGCCGCCTCCTTGATGACCTCGCCGACCTTGGTGAGGTGCTCGTAGACGCCGTCGTCGGCCAGGCGCAGGGTGGTGAGGCCCGCGGTCGTCGCCACGGGGTTCCCCGACAGTGTCCCCGCCTGGTAGACCGGGCCCTCGGGCGCGAGTCGCGCCATCACCTCGGCCCGACCCCCGAAGGCGGCGGCGGGGAACCCGCCGCCCATCACCTTGCCGAAGGTCACCAGGTCCGGCCGCCAGCCCTCCGTGGCCCCGTCGAGGCCCCACTGGCCGTGACGGCTGGCCCGGAAGCCGGTCATCACCTCGTCGGAGACGAACAGCGCGCCGTGGTCGGCGCAGGTGCGGGCGAGGAACTCGTTGAAGCCCGGCTCCGGCGGCACCACGCCCATGTTTCCCGGAGCGGCCTCGGTGATGAGGCACGCGATCCGGTCGCCGTGCTCGGCGAAGGCGCGGCTGACGGCCTCCCGGTCGTGGTAGGGCAGCACCAGCGTGAGCGCGGTGGCCGAGTCCGGGACGCCGGGCGTCCCGGGGACGCCGAGCGTGGCCAACCCGGACCCGGCCTCGGCGAGCAGCGCGTCGACGTGGCCGTGGTAGCAGCCGGCGAACTTCACGACCAGGTCGCGGCCGGTGAAGCCGCGTGCGAGCCGGATCGCCGACATCGTCGCCTCGGTGCCGGAGGACACGAAGCGCACCGTGTCGACCGGCGTGCGGGCCACGATCTCCTCGGCGAGCTCGACCTCCGGCTCGGTGGGGGTGCCGTAGGAGGTGCCGCGGGCCACCGCCTCGGCGACGGCCGCCTGGACCTCCGGGTGGGCGTGGCCGAGCAGCATCGGCCCCCACGAGCAGATCAGGTCGACGTAGTCGTTGCCGTCGACGTCGGTCAGCCAGGCGCCACGGGCGGACCTGATGAAGCGCGGGGTGCCGCCCACGGCGCTGAAGGCGCGGACCGGCGAGTTCACGCCTCCGGGAGTCACCGTGCGGGCGCGCTGGAACAGGTCCGCGGACTGCTGGGTCGGAGCCGGGTTCACGGGCCCATTGTCCCTGAGCGGCCCAGCGCTCGACCGGCCGGGTTTGGTGGCGCCGACAAGCGGGTAGGAGCCCCCGGAGCCACCGGCGCGTGAGCGCCCTCGCCCACCGGGCTACCAGCGCGTAACCTGAGAGCCAGAGTTTCGTTGTCTGGTTGTCCCCGTGCGGGAGGGAGCACGGTCACGGGACGCGCACGACACCGGGAGAAACGAGCAATGTCTTCACCGAAGTTCGGTCGTTTCCAGAAGGTCACGACCCTGCTGCCACTGGCGATGCTGTCGACTGCCGTCACCGCGTCGATGGCCGGGCTGGGACCGGCCACCACGGCCGTCGCCGGCCAGGAGGGGCCCACGACGCTGCCCGACGGGTCCACCGTCCCCACCGAGGCCATCGAGGCACCGGCCAGCGTGTCCGCCCCGGGGGTCGTCGCCCCCGGCCTGCGCGGTGAGAAGACCCAGCGCGCCGTCTCCACCGCCTCGACCTCCGGCATCCCGGCGGCAGCGCTCGCCGCCTACCAGCGCGCCGAGACCGTCATCAACTCCGCCGACCGCTCCTGCAAGCTGCCCTGGCAGCTGCTGGCGGCGATCGGTCGCGTCGAGTCCGACCACGGTCGCTACGGCGGCAACGTCCTCAACGCCGACGGGGTGGCCATCCCCGGCATCTTCGGCATCGCCCTCAACGGCAAGAACGACACCCGGGCGATCAGCGACACCGACGCCGGCCAGTACGACGGCGACGCGAAGTGGGACCGTGCGGTCGGGCCGATGCAGTTCATCCCCTCCACCTGGTCGGTCGTGGGCGTCGACGGCGACAACGACGGCAAGCGCAACCCCCAGGACATCGACGACGCGGCGCTCGCCTCCGCGGTCTACCTCTGCTCCGGCAAGGACGACCTGTCGACCATCACCGGCCAGCGTTCCGCGGTGTTCCGCTACAACCGCAGCAACGACTACGTCGACCTCGTCCTCTCCCTGATGAACGCCTACATGGAGGGCGACTTCACCGAGGTCCCCACCTCGGTGTCCTACAGCGGCGGCAGCAGCGGCGGCTTCGGCAGCTTCGACCCGTTCATCCCCTCCCCCGAGCCGCGCGGCGGCAACGGTGACGGCAAGGGCGGCAACGGCCCGAAGGGCGGTAACGGTGGCAACGGCGGCTCGGGCGGCAACGGCGGCTCGGGCGGCGACGGCGGCACCGGGACCGGCGACCCCGTGACCGACCCGCCCACCAGCGGTGGCGGTGACGGCGGCGGCGGCGGCGGTGGCATCCTGCCCTCGCCCGACCTGCCTCCCGTCTCCCCGCCCCAGGTCGGTGGCGGTTCCGGCGGTGGCTCCGGCGGCGGCGGTGGCACCGGCGGTGGCGGCGGCGGCGCTGGTGGCGGCGGCGGTGGTGGCACCGGCGGCGGCACGGACACACTCACTCGAGCTGAGGCCCAGGCACAGTGCGTGGCGGCGGGTGTCATCGATCTCCCGACGACGCCCAACGTCAACGAGATGGAGCAGTGCATCCAGAACAAGTTGAACTGACTACCAGCGCAGCAGTCGTGAGGTACGCGGCCGCCGGAGGTTGAGGTGCGAAGGCGTGCAACGCCTGAGCCACGAAACCACCGGACCGTTCACGCCAACCCGACCCCACGGAGGTCGAGCCTGTCGAGACCCCCATCCAGGGTGTGGAGAACCGCTCAACCACGGGATTCTTGTCAGTGGTGAGTGCTTGAGTGGGGGTCATGGCGATCACCGCACCCGAGCAGCCCGGCACCCTGCCGGATGACGCTGCGGGGGTGCTGGCCTTCGCCCGCCGGCAACGGCAGACGGCCGACGCCGCGGAGGCACGTCTGTTGGCGGCGGCGGTGCAGTGGGCGGTCATCCACCCCGCCGATTCGGTTGAGGACGCCGAGACCTACACCTTCCGCTCCGGCCTGGAGGGCGTGATCCCGATCGCCGGCCCGGGTGCGCCGCTGGTGGCGGAGTTCAGCGTGGCCGAGTACGCCGCCGCCCTCGGCCTCTCGACCGAGGCGGGCAAGCACTACCTCGGTCAGGCGGTCGAGCTCCGCTACCGACTCCCCCGGCTGTGGCGGCGGGTGATGGCCGGGGACCTGCCGGCCTGGAAGGCCCGCCGGGTCGCCGACGCCACCATCGGCGCCGACCTCACCGAAGCCGCGGCAGCGTTCGTCGACACCCATGTGGCGCCGGTGGCCCACAAGATCCGGCCCACGGCCCTGGACCGGCTGGTCGAGGAGGCCATCGGCCGGTTCATGCCCGACCAGGCCGAACAGCGCCGCCGCGACGGCCTCGACCGGCGGCATTTCACCGTCGACCGCGACCACGTCTCCTTCGACGGCACCGCCTACGTCACCGGCGAGCTCGACCTCGCCGACGCGATCGACCTCGACGACGCCGTGCGTGGTCTGGCTGCCCAGCTGGCCGACCTCGGCTCCGAGGCGACCCTGGACCAGCGCCGCGCCCTCGCGGTCGGCGAGCTCGCCCGCCGTCAGCTCACCCTCGACCTCACCCCGCCGGAGGTTGAGGTGCGAGCGCAGCGAGCCACGAAACCCCCGGCCCCCAGGCGCACACCGGTCCGCAAGACCGTGCTCTACCTCCACCTCACCGACCACGCCCTCACCAGCACCGGCGACGGGATCGGGCGGTGTGAGACCACCCGCAAGCCGGTCACCGCCACCCAGATCCGCGACTGGTGCGGCCACCCCGACACCCACCTCGTGGTGACCCCGGTGATCGACCTGCATGACCACGTCCATGTCGACCAGTACGAGATTCCCGACCGGATCACCGAACGCGTCGCCCTGCGCGACCTGACCTGCGTCTTCCCGCACTGCACCCGACCCGCCCGCCGGCTCCACCCCGACCACCACGGCTGCGACCACGACCACACCACTCCCTATCGCGACCACCCCGAGACCTGCAGCCACGGCATCGCACCCCTGTGCCGACGCCACCACCGCCACAAGACCCACGGCGGCTGGACGTACGAAACCCTCGAGCCCGGCAGCTACCGGTGGACCTCACCCCACGGCTACCACTACCTGCGCGACCACACCGGCACCACCGCGATCGATCCCGCGGACGACAACCCGGCCGAGCCCGGCCCTCCCGACCGAGATTGACCCCGCCCCACACCCCGCCCACACCCGGGCGGGGACACCGGCGCGTCTAGGTGGGTGTGTTCCCAGGCGCCGATCGTGCGTCGCCCCATCGATTCGACCGTGGTGCATATCGACTATCGATGTTATCGTTCATCGATAACATCGGTTCTCCAGTGGAGGCCAGCATGGTCACCTCGTCCACCTCCAAGTCCGTTCGCGCGGCACGCACCATCACCATCGCTCTCCTGGTTCTGTCGATCGGCTTCACCGCACTCGTCCTGGTGTCGGTCGTGACCGGCCTCTTCCGCCACGGCGATTCGTTGCTCTACGGCGACTCCATCACCGTCCCCATGCAGGTCTCGGGCAGCGACCTCGGCCAGCTGCCTGACGGGATCTCTGCAGGCAACTGGCTCGACGTCTACGTCACGATCCAGGATCCGACGACATCGCAGATGCTCCTGAGATCCGTGCAGGACCTCGGGCCGGCGGTCGTCATCGTCTGGGCTCTCTGGTTGCTGACCGCAGTCCTGAATGCGGCTGCACACGGCGATCCGTTCGGGCGTGACAACGCCCGGCGCTTCCGCAGTCTGGCGCTTGTCCTGATCGCCGGAGGGTTCGCACTCACCATGATGAACTACGCGGTGCTCAACGCGTTCCTTGGTCAGGTGCCCGCGTATCCCTCCATCGACCTCGCGGCAGGACCCTTCAGCCCACTCCCAGCGGGCATGCTCATGGGCGGCCTGGTTGCCTTCGCGTTGGCCGCCATCTTCGCTGACGGTGCACGGCTACGCGAGGACGTCGAGGGGATGGTCTGATGCCAGGTGATGGACACGCCATCGTCGTTCATCTGGACGAGTTGCTCCGCGCCAAGGACATGACCCTCACCGAGCTCTCGTCTCGCGCGGACATCACGATCGCCAATCTGTCGGTCCTCAAGAACGACCGCGCCCGCGCTATCCGATTCTCGACCCTGACCGCCCTGTGCGCGGTCCTCGATTGCCAACCAGGGGACCTGATCAGCTATGCACCGGGCCAGGACTGAGCGCAGCCTACGGGCGCGGACCCCGCTCCCGGGCGCGTGACCGCATGTCAGCGCGCGAGCAGCCGCGCGGCCTCGCTGGCCCAGTAGGTGAGCACGATGTCGGCGCCGGCACGCCGGATCGAGGTCAGCGTCTCGAGGATCGCCTGCTCCCGGTCGATCCAGCCGTACTCAGCGGCGGCCTCGACCATCGCGTACTCACCGGAGATGTTGTAGGCGGCCACCGGGACGCTGACGGCCTCGCGCACCGCCCGCACCACGTCGAGGTAGGCCAGCGCGGGCTTCACCATCACGACGTCGGCGCCCTCGGCGACGTCGAGCTGTGCCTCGCGGACGCCCTCGCGCACGTTGGCGGGGTCTTGCTGGTAGGTGCGTCGGTCACCCTCGAGGGTGGAGTCGACCGCCTCCCGGAAGGGACCGTAGAACGCCGAGGCGTACTTCGCGGAGTAGGCGAGGATCGAGACGTCGGTGTGCTCGGAGGCATCCAGCGCCTCGCGGACCACCCGCACCTGCCCGTCCATCATCCCGGAGGGACCGACCACGTCGACCCCGGCGTGGGCCTGGGCCCGCGCCATCTCGGCGTACAGCGCGAGCGTGCGGTCGTTGTCGACCCGCCCGTCGGAGCCGAGCACGCCGCAGTGGCCGTGGTCGGTGAACTCGTCGAGGCACAGGTCGCTCATCACGGTCAGCGCGTCGCCGACCTCGGCGACCACGTCGGTGATCGCCAGGTTGAGGACGCCCGAGGGATCGAGGGCCCCCGACCCGGTGGCGTCGCGGGTCTCCGGGACGCCGAACAGCATCACCCCGCCGAGCCCCAGCTCCGCGGCCTCCGTGACCGCGGCGAGCAGGCTCTTCCGGGTGTGCTGCACGACCCCGGGCATCGAGCTGATCGGCCTCGGCTCGGAGAGCCCCTCGCGGATGAAGACCGGCAGCACCAGCTGGTCCGGCGACAGCGACGTCTCGGCCACGAGCCGGCGCATCGCCGGCGTCGTCCGTAGCCGGCGCGGCCGGTGGAGCGGCGCCGGGACGGGCTGGTGCTGCTCGGTCATCGGCTCACTTGGCCCGGGCGCGACGGCGTCCGGACGGCTTGCGCTCCGACGGCTTCGTGACCGGCTGGCCGGCCTCGATCATCGAGGCCCGGCGCGAGGCACCGAAGTCGGCGAGGGCGTCGACCAGCAGGTCCACGTCCGGCTGGGGGGCGAGCACGTCGACCCGGAGCCCGTGCTCCTCCGCGGTCTTCGCCGTGGCGGGCCCGATCACCGCGATCACCGTGGAGGCGTGCGGCTTGCCGGCGATGCCGACCAGGTTGCGGACCGTCGAGGAGGAGGTGAAGACCACCGCGTCGAACTTGCCGCTCTTGATCGCGTCGCGGGTCGGGGCCGGCGGCGGCGTCGCCCGCACCGTCCGGTACGCCGTGACGTCGTCGCACTCCCAGCCGAGGTCGATCAGGCCGGCGACGAGGTTCTCGGTGGCGATGTCGGCGCGCGGCAGGAACACCCGGTTGATGGGGTCGAGCACGTCGTCGTAGGGCGGCCAGTCCTCGAGCAGGCCGGCGGCGGACTGCTCACCCGAGGGGACGAGGTCGGCCCGGAGCCCCCACGCGGCGATCGCCTGCGCGGTCTTGTCGCCGACCGCGGCGATCTTGAGGCCCGAGAAGGCGCGGGCGTCGAGCCCGTACTCCTCGAACTTCTCGCGCACCGCCTTGACGGCGTTGACCGAGGTGAAGGCGATCCACTCGTAGCGGCCCTCGACCAAGCCGCGGACCGCCTTGTCCATCTGCTGCGGGTTGCGCGGCGGCTCGACCGAGATCGTCGGGACCTCGTCCGGCACGGCGCCGTAGCCCCGCAGCCGGGTGGTCAGCGAGGCCGCCTGCTCCTTGGTGCGGGGCACCAGCACCCGCCAGCCGAACAGCGGCTTGGTCTCGAACCACGACAGCGTCTCGCGCAGGTCGACGACGTCGCCGACCACGACGACCGCCGGCGGCTCCATCCGGGCGGCGCGGGCGTCGGCGGCGATGTGCTCCAGCGTGGAGCAGACCGTCGTCTGCTCGGTGGTGGTGCCGACCCGCGTCATCGCGACCGGGGTCGTGGCCGGTCGGCCGTGGGCCACCAGCGCCTCGGCGATCTCGCCGATCGTGCCGACCGCGCTGAGCAGCACCAGCGTCCGGTCGTCGGCGTAGCGGGACCAGTCGACGTTGCCGCCACAGGTGACGACGGTGACGTCGCGGTTCTGCTTGGTGCTCAGCGGCACCCCGGCGTACGCCGGCACGGCCGTGGCCGCGGAGACGCCGGGCACGATCTCGAAGCCGACCCCCGCCTTGGCGCAGGCCTGGGCCTCCTCGGGCCCGGAGGCGTAGAGGAACGGGTCACCGACCATCAGCCGTACGACGCGGCGCTTCTTGCCGTGCCGGACGACGACCTTCGCGCGGGCGGCGTGGGTGAGCGGCTGCCCGTCCTCGCCGAAGCCGCCGTCGACGAACTCGGGGGTGGTGCCACCCTCGACGTCGTCCTCGGCCGCCGGGAGGCCGAGCAACCGGCGCACCATTGGCTCGTGGTCGGGCACCTCGGTCACGACGACCTCCGCCTCGCGCAGCAGGTCGACGGCCCGGACCGTGAGCAGGTCGGGGTCTCCGGGGCCACTGCCCACGAACGACACCCATCCGGTGGGCGCGTTCTTGGGGGTGGTCGTGGTCTTGGCTCGCGTCATGCGTTCTGCCTCTTCGCTGGTGCTGCTGTCAGTTCGGCGGCTCCGTCGGCGAGCATCTCCCTCGCCAGCCGGGTCCCGACGCCGGCGGCGTCGGTCGGGCTCCCGGACGCGGACATCCGCACCGAGAGTGCTCCGTCGTGGGACAGGGCGACCGCCCTGACCCACAGCTCGTCCCCGTCGTCGCCCTCGGCCACCTCGGCCAGGGCCCCGATCGGGGCCGAGCAGCCACCCTCGAGGGTGGCGAGTACGGCGCGTTCGGCGTCGACCGCCGCACGCGAGTGGGGGTCCTCCAGGGCCGCGAGGTCGGCGGCCAGCCGGAGGTCGTCGGTCCGGCACTCGACCGCCAGCGCGCCCTGCCCGGGGGCGGGCAGCATCTGCAGCGGGTCGAGCACCTCGGTGGCGTCGTCGAGCCGGCCGATCCGTGCCAGCCCGGCGCGGGCCAGCACGACGGCGTCGTAGTCGCCGGCGCGCACCTTGCCGATCCGGGTGTCGACGTTGCCCCGGATGTCGGAGACCTCGACGCCGAGGCCGAGGGCGTGGAGCTGGGCCGCCCGTCGGGGCGAGCCGGTGCCGACCCGGGAGCCGCTCGGCAGCTCGCCGAGGGTGAGGTCGTCACGGGCCACGACGACGTCGCGGGGGTCCTCCCGCGTGGGGACGGCGGCGAGGGTGATGCCGGGCTCGGGGGCGGTCGGCAGGTCCTTGAGCGAGTGGACCGCGAGGTCGATCCGGCCCTCGAGCAGCGCCTCGCGGAGGGCGCTCACGAAGACGCCGGTGCCGCCGAGCTGGGTGAGCGGCGCGGCCGTGCGGTCACCCTCGGTCGTGACCTCGACCAGCTCGACGTCGCGGTCGAGGCGGTCGCGGACCAGGTCGGCGACCAGCGTCGACTGGGTGGTGGCGAGCAGCGAGGCGCGGGTACCGAGGCGCAGCGGGGAACCGGTCACAGCGCCTCCTCCGGGGGTCGGGTGACCGCGTCGACCGCGTCGGGGTCGAGCGAGAAGAGCTCGGCGAGCGCGGCGGCGTAGGAGACGGCGCCGGACTCGTTGGCCAGCTCCTTGACCCGCACGGTCGGCTGGTGGAGCAGCTTGTCGGACACCCGCTGCAGGGTCTGCTGGATCTCGGCGCGCGCGGCCTCGTCGAGGTCCGGGAGCCGGGTGAGCAGCCGCGCGAGCTCGGCGTCCACGACCCCGGTCGCCATGGTGCGCAGGGCCACGACCGTGGGGGTCACGCTCGCCTGCCGCCGCGCGGTGAGGAACGCAGAGACCTCTTCGGCGACGATCCTGCGCACCCCCTCGACCTCGCGGCCGGCGTCGGTGTCGCGCAGCTCCTCGGCGAGGTCGGCGAGGCCGATCAGGCTCACCCCCGGCAGCTCGGCGGCTGCCGGCTCGACGTCGTGGGGCAGCGCCAGGTCGGCCACGGCCAGCGGCCGCTGGTCGGGCCGGGCGGCGTGGAGCTCGGCGGCGCTGATCAGCGTGCCGGCCGCCCCGGTGCAGGTGAGCAGCACGTCGGCCGTGCCGAGGACGTCGGCCAGCTGCGCCATCGGCGCGGAGCGGACGTCGTACTCGGCGGCGAGACGGTCCGCGTTCTGCTCGGTGCGGTTGACGACCACGACGTCGGCGGCGTCCTGCCGGGCCACCGTCGCGGTCGCGAGGGCGGCCATGCCGCCGGCACCGAGGACCACGACCCGCTTGCCGGCGACCCCGTCGGGGACGATCCGCTCGAGGGCGGCGCTGACGAGGGTCGGCGCGGCCTGGTCGATGCCGGTCTCGGCGCGGGAGCGCTTGCCGACCCGCAGCGCCTGCTGGAACAGCACGTTGAGGGCCGAGCCGACGGTGCCGTGCTCCTGGCCCAGCCGCAGCGCCTCGCGGGTCTGGCCCAGGATCTGACCCTCCCCGACGGCCATGGAGTCGAGGCCTGCGGCGACGTGGAAGAGGTGGGCCACCGCGCCGTCCTCGTAGTGGACGTAGAGGTGGGGCAGCAGCGCGTCGGTGCTCTCGCCCGCGCGCTCCACGAGCAGGCCCGAGAGGTCCTCGACGCTGCCGTGGAAGCGGTCGACCTCGGCGTAGATCTCCAGCCGGTTGCACGTCGAGACCACGGCCGTCTCGGTCACGTGGTCACCGGCCATGGCCTGGGTGAGCAGCTTGACGACGCCGTCGCGGTCGAGCGCGACGCGCTCCAGCAGCGAGACCGGGGCCGACTTGTGGGAGATACCGACGACGAGGACGCTCACGACACCGGCTCCTTCTCGCCGAGGGCACCCTTGCGCTGCTCGTGGTAGGCCAGGATCTGGAGCTCGATGGAGAGATCGACCTTGCGGACGTCGACGCCCTCGGGCACCGCGAGCACGGTCGGGGCGAAGTTGAGGATGCTGGTGATGCCGCTGGCCACCATCCGGTCGGCGACGTCCTGGGCCGCGAGCGCCGGCGTGGCGATGACGCCGATCGCCACCTGGTGCTCGGCGACGATGCCCTCGAGGTCGTCGAAGGGGCGCACGTCGACGCCTGCGACGACCTCCGCCTGCCGGGCCGGGTCGGCGTCGAGCAGCGCGACCACCCGGAAGCCGCGGCTGCGGAAGCCCGAGTAGTTGGCCAGCGCGTGCCCCAGGTTTCCGATGCCGACGATGACCACGGGCCAGTCCTGGGTCACCCCGATCTCGCGGGCGATCTGGTAGCGCAGGTAGTCCACGTCGTAGCCCACACCGCGCGTGCCGTAGCTGCCGAGGTAGGAGAGGTCCTTGCGGAGCTTGGCGCTGTTGACGCCGGCGGCCTGGGCGAGCTCCTCGCTGGAGCAGGTGGTGGTGCCGGAGTCGGCCAGGGTGACCAGCGCCCGCAGGTAGACGGGCAGCCGGGCGACCGTGGCCTCGGGGATGTCCCGGGCGCTCTCGGCGTGTGTCCGTGCTGAGGTCACTGCTCCGCTTTCCAGCCGCCCGGCGGTGGGCCTCGGGAACCCGGGGTCAGCCACGCGGCCCGTTCAATGTAGGAGTTTGTGAACGCGGGAACAAATCGAGTCGACCGGTCGGCTAGCACAGGTGAGGATCCGCACACCGACCGGGGTGTTCTCAGCCCCGGAGAGCCGCCCGCAGCCGCTGCTCGTCGACCCGCCAGAAGTCGTGCTGGCGGCCGTCGACGAAGGTCACCGGGATCTCGTCCCGGAACCGGTCGCGCAACGCGTCGTCGGTGTCGATGTCGACCTCGGTCCATTGCTCGCCGAGGTCGTCGCAGACCCGCACGATCACCTCGCGGGCGACGTCGCAGAGGTGGCAGCCGGGACGGCTGTAGAGGGTGACGCGAGGGTCGGTCACTCCAGCAGCCCCAGCGCCCGTCGACGTTCGAGGCCGCGGAGCCGGCCCTTCTGCACCTTGCCGGTGACGGTCAGCGGCAGCTCGTCGACGACCTCGACCCGGGTGGGCTGCTTGAACCGGGCCAGCCGACCCGCGCAGTGCTCGCGCACGGCCGCCTCGACGTCGGCCGGGTCGCGGCCCGTGGCGCGCACGTAGGCCACCACCGCCTCGCCGGTGTCCTCGTCGGCGACCCCGATCACGGCGACCTCGGCGACACCCTCGACCTCGCGGACCACGTCCTCCACCTCGACCGGGTAGACGTTGAATCCCGAGACGATCACCAGCTCCTTGAGCCGGTCGACCAGGTAGAGGTCACCGGACGGGTCGAGGAACCCGACGTCGCCCGTCGCCCACCACCCCTCGGCGTCGGGGCCGTCCTGGCCGTCGGGCCAGTAGCCGCTGAACAGGTTGGCGCCCCGCACCTCGATCTCGCCGGGGTCCTCACCGACCGGCGGCTCCCCCCGGTCGTCGACCAGGCGCAGCTCGATGCCGGGCAGCGCCGCACCGACCGAGCCGTCGTGGAGCTCCGCCGAGCACAGCGTGCTCGTCACCACGGGCGCGGCCTCGGTGAGGCCGTAGCCCTGGTGGACCGGGAGACCGGTGGCCTCGGTGAAGGCCCGGGCGCTCTCGGCAGCCAGTGGAGCCGATCCGGACAGCACCAGCCGCACCGGCCCCAGCCGCTCCCGCAGCTGCTCCTCGCGCAGCCAGTGGCCGAAGACGGCGGGGGCGACGGGGAGCACGCTGCAGGCCTCGTCCTCGATCAGGTCGAGCGTGGCGTCCGGGTCGAAACGCTCGGCGAGCACCAGTCGCGCACGGTGGCGCAGCACGCCGCCGAGGACGGCGTTGAGCCCGTAGACGTGGAACAGCGGCAACACCCCGAGCACGACGTCGTCGCCGTGCATCATCGGCGGCTCGACAGCGGCGACCTGCTCGACGTTGGCCAGCAGCGCGCGGTGGGTGAGCATCGCGGCGCGCGGGACCCCCGAGGTGCCCGAGGTGTAGAGGAGCGCCGCCAGCTTCTCCGGGTCACGTAGGGGAGGAACCGCCCGCGGCTCGACGGCGACCAGGTCGTCGTAGGAGAGCTCGGTGCCCTGCGCCTCGCCCCCGACCGCCACGACCCGTACGGGGGCCGCGCGCTCGCGGAGCGTGGGATCGAGGTCGCCCGGGTCGCCGGACCGCAACCGGTCGACGGTCGCCACCGCCTCCCGGACCGCCGGCAGCGTGTCGGGCTCGCCCACCACCAGCCGCGTCCCGGAGTCGGCGAGCATCCGCGCCAGCTCGCCGGCGGTCGACCCCGGGTTGACGGGAACCGCGACGGCCTGGGCGCGCAGCACCCCGAGGTAGGTCGTCACGAACTCGAGCCGGTTGCCGAGGACCACCATCACCCGTTGCCCGGCGACCACCCCGGCTGCGCCGAGACCGCTGGCCACGCGGGCCACCTGGTCCTCGAGCCCGCCCCACGTCAGGTGGCGTCCGCTCGCCTCGACGACGGCGATCGCATCCGGCCGTTCCGCCGCGGCAGACGCCACCAGGTCGGCCACGTCCTGCTGGACAGACATGATCGCGATCCTCGCACACCCGCTGAGCCCGCGCGGGGGTCTACGATCGCGGGCATGGCCAAGGACTCCGCGCGCCGGCCCCTCGACCTCCAGCAGCGGTCGGTCCTCGCGGGAGAGGCGGCGGCGTCCGCAGCCGAGGTCGAGACCGCGCTGAGCACGCCGGCCGACGCCACCTCGGCTGCCTTCTTCGACGTCGACAACACCGTCATGCAGGGAGCGAGCATCTTCCACCTGGCGCGGGGCCTGCACCGTCGCCAGTTCTTCACGACCCGCGAGATCGCGGGAGCCGCGTGGAAGCAGGCCTACTTCCGGGTCGTGGGCGTCGAGGACCCCGAGCACGTCGCCGATGCCCGCAACTCGGCGCTCGCCTTCATCGCCGGGCACACGGTCGCCGAGCTCGAGGAGCTGGGCGAGGAGATCTTCGACGAGGCCATGGCCCACCGGATCTGGCCCGGGACCCGCGCGCTGGCCCAGCTCCACCTCGACCAGGGCCAGCGGGTGTGGCTGGTTACCGCGGCGCCGGTCGAGATCGCCCGGATCATCGCCCGCCGACTGGGACTGACCGGCGCGCTGGGCACGGTCGCCGAGCACGTCGACGGCGTCTACACCGGGCGTCTGGTCGGCGACATGCTGCACGGGCCGGCCAAGGGGGAGGCGATCAAGGCGCTGGCCTCCCGGGAAGGGCTCGACCTGGCCCGCTGCTCGGCGTACTCCGACAGCTTCAACGACCTGCCGATGCTGAGCCTGGTGGGGGACCCCTGCGCCATCAACCCCGACAGCCGGCTGCGGGCCCACGCCCGAGCCCACGGCTGGCGGGTCCGCGACTACCGGACCGGTCGCAAGGCGGCCCGTACGGGACTGGTCCTGGGTGCTGCCGCGGGCGCCCTGAGCGGGGCCGTCGCCGCCGGCGTCGCGCTCCGCAACCGGCGGTAGTCCAGACCGCCCGTGGCCACTTGTGGCCTGGGACACGTTTTTCCGTCGAAGGGTTCCCCCCTCCGAACCACCGTCTTACGATGATTCGAGGCTTCGGGGGAAGCTGTATGACCGGGAGGGTCATCATCAAGACGGAGTGGGGATCCAGCGACGGAGCACGCGGGCTCGACGCCCTGCGCGCTGCTGTCGCTGCCATCATCCTCGGGCAGCCGCTGCCGGCGCTCTCGACTGCCGGTGGCTCCGTGCCCGCAGGCTGGCTGCTCAGCGAGGCCGCCGTCAGCAGCGGTCCCGGTCGCGGCGGCTACGACGACGCCGAGCACGCCGCCTCCTCCGAGGACGACGAGGCCGAGCGGAGCCGGCTGATCGCCCTCGTCGAGCTGGCCCGCGGCGGCGACAAGGACGCCTTCGGGATGCTCTACGACCACTACCAGGGCTCGGTCTACCGGTTCCTCTTCTACCGCACCCGTTCGCAGCAGCTGGCCGAGGACCTCACCTCGGAGACCTTCTTCCGCGCACTGCGCTCGATGAGCAACTTCCGCTGGCAGGGGAAGGACTTCGGCGCCTGGCTGATGACCATCGCCCGCAACCTGTGCACCGACCACTTCAAGGCCGGCAAGACCCGGCTCGAGGTCACCACCGAGGACATGGCGACCCACGACGACGCCACCGAGGGTCCCGAGCCGGCCGTCCTCGCCTCGCTCACCAACGAGGTGCTGCTGCAGACGCTCGGCGAGCTGCCCGACGAGCAGCGCGACTGCCTGATCATGCGTTTCCTGCAGGGGATGAGCATCGCCGAGACCGCGGAGGTGCTCGGCCGCAGCGACGGTGCCGTCAAGCAGCTGCAGCTGCGCGGGGTCCGCAACCTCGCCAAGCGCCTGCCCGAGGGGGTGCGGGGCTGATGCACAGGTTCGCGAAGATGTCTAGCCCTCCTGCGTCACACCCCGTAACCTCCCCCGCCGCGGCGTCGTTGGTGCGGTCGACGGGGGCCCGCAAGGGTTCGACACAACGTTCTGAAGGGTCCGTGGGATGAGCGTGTTCATGGCGCGACGACGCGCCGAGGAGTTCGACTCCCTGGTCGAGGCCGGCTCGACCGGGGACGCTCCGGGCGCGCGCTTCGCCGACCAGCTCGAGCTCGTCGCCGGCCTCCGCACCCTCCCCCGCCCCGAGCCGCGGGCCGACTTCACCGCCGACCTGCGCGTCCAGCTCCTCGAGGCCGCCGACACCCTGCTCCAGCCCTCCGAGGACACCCAGCGGCTGACGCTGCCCCCGCGGCGCTCGGCCCGCGACCGCCGGATCGCCGCCGCCGTCGGCGGTCTGGCCGTGGTCGGTGCCACCACCTCCCTCGCGGTCGCCGCCCAGACGGCGCTGCCCGGTGAGATGCTCTACCCGCTCAAGCGGGCCATGGAGAGCGCCGGCACCGAGATCCACACCAGCAACCAGGCGCGCGGCGAGTCGCTGCTGGCCGACGCCACGGTCCGCCTCGAGGAGGCGGCGGCGCTCAGCCGCTCCGGCGACGACGCCGACGGCGCCTACGTCGAGCAGGCGCTGCTCGACTTCGCCGACCAGGCGACGGCGGCCTCCGACCTGGTGCTGGCCGACTACGCCGAGACCGGCGACAAGGAGTCGGTCGAGGACCTGCGCGAGTTCACCGAGGACAGCATGGCGATGCTCACCGAGCTCGAGGAGCTGCTGCCCGACGTGGCGCGCGACGAGCTGCGCTACGCGGCCCAGGTGATCGACCGCATCGACGAGGCTGCGGCGCTGGCCTGCCCGTCGTGCCGCGGCGGCGTCGCCCAGATCCCGCCGGTCCTGCTCGCGGCCGGACAGGTCGCCGAGCCGGCCGTCGTCCTCCCGAGCACCCTGCTCCCGGCCACCACGATCCGGCCGGACGGCGGTGGCCAGGCCGCCCCGGGCACGAAGGGTGGCGACAAGCCCAGCACCGGCGGTCAGGCGACGAGTCCGTTGCCGTCCGTCGACGACGTCCCGAGTCCCGCCGGCGGCGGATCCGGCTCCGGAGGCGGCGGCGGAGGTGGCCCGCTCGGCGACCTCACCAACGGCCTCACCGGCGGCCAGACCGGCGGCACCCCGACCAGCGGCGGTGGCGCCGGTGGTGGCGGTGGCGCCGGCGGCCTCACTGGCGTGCCGGTCGTCCCCGGCGTGGGCGAGGTCGTCGACGACGTCGTGGAGGACGTCGACGACGTCCTGCCCGACCTGCCCTGATCCGGGGCCGGTTCAGTCCTCCCCGCGCCCGCCGCGGAACACCGTGTCGCGCTGGAGCAGCAGCGAGTAGAGCGTCTGCTGGATGGTCTCGCGCACCTGGTCCGTCACGTCGAAGACCAGCATCGGGTCGTCGGCCGAGCCGGGCTCGTAGTCGTCGGTGCGGATCGGCTCGCCGAACTCCATGAGCCACTTCGACGGCAGCGGCACCATGCCCAGCGGTCCCAGCCAGGGGAAGAACGGCGTGATCGGGATGTAGGGGACGCCGAGCAGACGCGCGAGTGACGGGACGTTGCCGACGAGCGGGTAGATCTCCTCGGCGCCCACCACCGAGAGCGGCACGATCGGCACCCCGGTGCGGATCGCGGCGGACACGAAGCCGCCCCGACCGAAGCGCTGCAGCTTGTAGCGCTCGCTGTAGGGCTTGCCGATGCCCTTGAACCCCTCGGGCCAGACCCCGACGAGCTCGCCCCCGCCGAGCATCCGCTCGGCATCCTCGGTGCAGGCGAGGGTGGCTCCGCCCTTGCGGGCCATCGTGCTGACGAAGGGCATCTGGAAGACGAGGTCGGCCCCGAGCATCCTCAGGTGGCGCCCGGTCTGGTCGTGGACGGTCACCATCGTCATCAGCGCGTCGACCGGGACGGTGCCGGAGTGGTTGGAGACCACGAGGGCGCCGCCCTCGGTCGGCAGGTTCTCCAGGCCGGTCACCTCGATGCGGAACCACTTCTCGGCGATGGGGCGAAGCGCGGTCATGAAGAACCGCTCGGTGATCTCGCGGTCGAAGCCGTACTCGTCGACGGTGTAGTCGCCGGTCACCCGGCGCCGCAGGAAGGCCAGGAAGCGTGCCAGCTCGTGTTCCCAGTCGTCGCCGAAGAGCTCGACGGCCGCCTGCTGGAAGCCCGCCAGCCACTCGCCCGGCGAGATCCCGGAGAGCGGGGCCCGCTCGCGCGTGGTCGTGGGGCCCGGGCCGGCGCCGGGTGCGGCAACCGGCTCGGCCGGCTGCTCTGCTGCGGCGTCGTTCGGCGTGGGGTCCGGCTCGGTCGGGGCCGGCTCCGCCGCGCGAGGCTTCCCCGGCGTACGCCGGTGGGAGGCGGGGGCGAGGTCGCGGGCCGCCGACGAGGGACGAGCGGTCCCGCTGCCGCGTCCGGGTCGGCCCCGGGTCCCGATCGGGATGATCTCGGCGTCACCCACGGCCGGCTCCTGTCTGGTCGAGCATGGTCGTCGCACCCACGGTTGCGGTGGCACGGTCGAGCAGCCGTGCGGCCTGGTCGGCGGTCGGGGTGACCGAGCGGGCGAAGTCGGCGAAGGCCGACGCGGTCGTGTGGCGCGGCTCGAAGCCGAGCTCCTCCCGCATCCGCGTGGTGTCGACGCCGCGCCCGAAGGTGAGCAGTCCGAGCTGCTCGGGGGAGAAGTCGGCGAGCCGTGCCCGCCGGAGCGCCGAGCCGAGGCGGCCGACGGCGAAGGAGGGCAGGGACACCGAGGGGCGCTGCAGCCGCCGGATCGCCTGGGACAGCATCAGCATCCCGTCGCCGGCGACGTTGTAGGTCCCGGCGATGTCGGTGACCACGGCGTGCTCGAGGACGGCGAGCAGGTCGTCCTGGTGGAGGAACTGCATCCGGGGATCGAAGCCGAGGACGGTCGGGATGACCGGGAGCCGGAAGTAGGAGGTGATGGGGCTGTGCACCTCGGGCCCGATCACGTTGGCGCACCGGAGCAGGGTCACCCGGACGTCCGGCCGTCGGCGGGCGAAGCCGCGGACGTAGCCCTCGACCTCGGCGGCGTCCTTCGCGTAGCCCGACCGCGGCTGGCGGCGGGGCTCCATGTCCTCGGTGAACATCGCGGGGTCGCGGCTGCTCGCGCCGTAGACGGTCGAGGTCGACTTGACCACGAGGTGCCGGAGCCCGGGCGCCCGTTGGGCCGCCGCGAGGAGCTGCATCGTCCCGAGGACGTTGAGCTCCTTCATGGTGTGGCGGCCGCCGGCGCTGCCGGGGGTGGCGATCACGCTCATGTGGACGACGGTGTCGACGTCCTCCTTGGCGATCACCTTGGCGATCACCGGCTTGCGGATGTCGGCGCGGACGAAGGAGACGTCACCGATGTCGCCCCGCGGGGGGACGGCGTCGACACCGATCACCCGGGCGATGCCGGGTGCGGAGGTGAGGGCGCGCGCATGCCGGCGACCGAGATCGCGGGAGACCCCGGTGACCAGGACGACCTTGCCGGCGGCGCTCATGGTTGGACCGGGGCGACTACTTGCCGAGCTTGCGGCGCTGGACCCGGGTCTTCTTCAGCAGCTTGCGGTGCTTCTTCTTCGCCATGCGCTTGCGCCGCTTCTTGATGACAGAACCCACAGATAGACCTTTCGACTGCGATGCCGCTGCCGGTCGCCGGCAGCGGCGGCCAGCCTATCCGCCGACGCGTGCCCGACCCGCATCGAGGTGCACCCAGTCCACCACGGGACCGCCGGTCAGGTCGAGGGCGTCTCGCCTGCCGAGGGGGAGGTCGGGGTCAGCCGGCGCTGTAGAAGCTCTTGCGGAGGTACTCGTCGACGTCCTCCTCGGTCACGCGGAAGGACCGCCCGACCCGGACCGCCGGCAGCTCGCCGGAGTGCACGAGGCGGTAGACGGTCATCTTCGAGACGCGCATCATCGCGGCGACCTCAGCCACCGTCAGGAACTTCGGGTCCGTGTAGTCCCCAGGGGTGTTCGCCATCGTGCACCGACTTTCTCGCGCGCGTCACGCCGCCGGCTTCCCCGCCGGCGGGCCCTTCGTGCACGCCACGTGAAGGATAGAGCCTCCTGTGATTGATGGGGAAGCAAATCACTCATGAAACTCGTGGGATCACGGCGTGTCTCCTTGCGGCGAGCACATTCTTTACCGTGTCGTGTCCGGCGCCTCAGGGCAAGGGGTCGATCCCGAGTCGGGGAAAGGTCTCGGTGCGGGTGGCGTTGATGGCGCGGTCGAGCCAGGAGTCGGGGTCGTAGCCCTCCGACCAGTCCCGCCAGGCCGGGGTGCGGCCGTCGGTCAGCCGGAACGGGGGCGTGCGGCCCAGCCGGGTCCGCACGTGCTCGCGCCACTCCTCGGGGGTGTCGGTGTCGGGCGGCAGCGGCCGTCCCGAGACGATCGCGAGCAGATGGGTCCAGGCGCGGGGCACGACGTCGACGACGGCGTAGCCGCCGCCGCCCGTCGCGACCCAGCGGCCCCCGCAGACCTCGTGCGCCAGCTCGTGGAGAGCCTCGTAGGCGGCGCGCTGACCGTCGACGGTGAGCATGAGGTGGGCCAGCGGGTCGTCGATGTGGGAGTCGCAGCCGTGCTGGGTCACGAGCACGTCGGGCTCGAAGGCGCGCAGCACCGGCGGCACCACCGCGTGGAAGGCCCGTAGCCAGCCGCCGTCCGAGGTGCCGGGCGGGAGCGCCACGTTGACCGCGGTGCCCTCGGCGTCCGGCCCGCCGATGTCGTGCGCGAAGCCGGTGCCCGGGAAGAGCATCTGCCCCGTCTCGTGGAGGGAGACGGTGAGCACCCGCGGGTCGTTCCAGAAGATGTGCTCCACGCCGTCACCGTGGTGCACGTCGACGTCGACGTAGGCGACCCGTTTCGCTCCGCTGTCGAGCAACCGGCGGATCGCCACCGCCACGTCGTTGTAGACGCAGAAGCCGCTCACCCGCCCCGGCATGCCGTGGTGGAGGCCACCGGTGATGTTGGCGCTGTGGAGGCTGCGCCCGCTCCACACCTGCTCGGCGGCCTCGACACTGGCGCCGACGACGTGGGCAGCGGCGACGTGCATGTCCCGGAAGACGGGGTTGTCGTCGCTGCCGAGCCCGAACTCGTCGGTGTAGTCGGCGGTCGTGCCCGCCCGAACCACCGCCTCGACCAGCCGCGGCTCGTGGACCGTGAGGAGCTCCTCCTCCGTCGCGAAGGGGGCCTCGACCAGCCGCAGCCGGTCGCCGGTGACGCCGAGCGCGGCGGCCAGCCGCATGGTGAGGTCGACGCGCAGCGGTGACATCGGGTGGGTGGGACCGAAGTCGTACTCGGTGAGGCTCGGGTCGAAGACGACCGTCGCCGGACCGGAGCACTCCACCATGGCGGCGAGCGTATCCGAGCGCGCCACGGTAGCCGCGCCGCCGAACGGCCTCGGCTACCGAAGGGCGGGCACCCTCAGCTGCCCTCCGCCAGCGCCCGGGAGCGGTCGCGAGCGGCCTCCATCGCTGCGAGGAAGGCGGCGCGGACCTTGTGCACCTCGAGCTCGCGGAGCGCCGCCGCGGTCGTGCCGGCCGGCGAGGTGACCTGCTCGCGGAGCACGACGGGGTGGGAGCCGGTCTCGCGCAGCATGTGGGCCGACCCCACCACGGTCTGGACGACCAGCTCGGTCGCCGTCGCCCGGGGCAGCCCGAGGTGGACGCCGGCCTCGATCATCGACTCCACGACGTAGAAGATGTAGGCCGGGCCGGACCCGGAGATGGCGGTGACGGCGTCCATCTGGCGCTCGGGCACCCGCAGCACCTTGCCGGTGGAGGCCATCAGGGACTCGGCGACCGCGAGGTGCTCGTCGTCGCAGTGCGAGCCGGGGGCGATCGCCGCCATGCCCTCGTCGACGAGGGCGGGGGTGTTGGGCATGACCCGCACCACGGCGACCCCCGCGGGCACCCTCGCCTCGATGAACGCCGTGGTGATGCCGGCGGCCAGCGAGACCACCAGCTGGCCGGGGCGCAGCTCGGAGGCGACCTCGTCGAGCAGGCCCGCCATGTCCTGCGGCTTCACGACGATCGCGACGGTGTCGGCCTTGCGGGTGGCGTCGACGTTGGAGACCACGGAGACGCCGTACCGCTCCTCCAGCTCCCGGGCGCGCTCGGGGCGCTTCTCCCCCACCAGCAGCCGGTCGACCCGGCGGCCTGCCCGGACCAGGCCCGAGAGCAGCGTCTCCCCCATGACGCCCGCGCCGAGGATGGCGGTCTGGCTCATGGGTTCCTCCTCCAGAGGGCGGGTGCGGTCAGCTCTTCGAGACCAGCGATCGCAGGAAGAATGACAGGTTGGACGGCTTCTCCGCGAGGCGTCTCATGAGGTAGCCGTACCACTCGGTGCCGTAGGGGATGTAGACCCGCACGGTCTCGCCGGCGTCGGCGAGACGCTGCTGCTCGGTCGGCCGGATCCCGTAGAGCATCTGGAACTCGTAGGTGCCCTTCTCGCGGCCGTAGCGGCTGGCCAGCGAGGAGGCGATGTCGACCATGCGCGGGTCGTGGGTGGCGATCATGGGGTAGCCCTGGCCGCCCAGCAGCACCTTGAGGCAGCGGACGTAGGACTTGTCGATGTCGATCCGGTCCTGGAAGGCGACCGCCTCGGGCTCGAGGTAGGCGCCCTTGCACAGCCGGACGCGCGAGCCCTCGTGGGCCAGCGCGCGGCAGTCGGCCTCGGTGCGGTGGAGGGCGGCCTGCAGCACCGCGCCGGTCTCGGGGAAGTCCTTGCGCAGCTCGCGCAGGATCCGCAGCGTGGAGTCGGTGGTGGTGTGGTCCTCCATGTCGAGGGTCACCGTCGTGCCGGCATTGCGGGCGGCGCGGCAGATGGTGCGGGCGTTCTCGAGCGCCACCTTCTCGCCGTTGTCGGGCAGCGCCTGGCCGACCGCCGACAGCTTCACCGAGACTTCGGCCCGACCCGCCAGCCCGCGCCCCGAGAGCTCCTTGAGCACGTCGACGTACGCCGCGACCGTGGCGTCGGCCTGCTCGAGGTCGAGGGTGTCCTCGCCGAGGTAGTCCAGGGTGACGGTGAGGCCGGACTCGACCAGGCCCGCGGTGGCGTCGACGGCGGCGTCGGTCGTCTCACCGGGGACGTAGCTGTTCACGATCCCCGAGGACACGGGCATGGTGCTGACGAGCTTCTTCACCTGCTGGCTGCGCGCGAGGAGCAGCAGCGGCTGGCGGAGCAGGGGCATGCGGGACAGGTTACGCGGCGAGTCGACTGCGGCCCTACTCGTGGCCGGTGACCGGCTCGCCGGCGGGTCCGCTCACGGCGTACGCCGGCGCAGGGTGGCCGCGCCGAGGGCCAGCCCGACGACGACGAACCCGGCCACCACGCCGAGGTCCTGCCAGACCTCGGTCGTCTCGCTGGTACGGGTCAGCGTCTGCATGGCGTCGACCGCGTAGGACAGCGGCAGCACGTCGCTGATCGCCTCGAGGACCGTCGGCATCGTGTCGCGGGGGACCAGGAGCCCGCACAACAGCATCTGGGGCACCACGAAGACCGGCATGAACTGGACGGCCTGGAACTCGCTGCGGGCGAAGGCGCTGACGAACAGGCCGAGGGAGGTGCCGAGCACCGCGTCGGCGACCGCCACGACGGTGAGCAGCCAGACCGGGCCCGCCAGGTCGAGGCCGAGCAGCGTGACCGACACGACCACCGCGACCACCGACTGCAGCGCTGCCATGAGGCCGAAGGCCAGGGCGTAGCCGAAGAGGAAGTCCGGCTTGTCCATCGGCATCGACAGCAGCCGCTCGAGGGTCCCGCCGGAGCGCTCGCGCAGGGTGGTCACGCTGGTGACCAGGAACATGATCACGAACGGGAAGAGCGCGAGCAGCCCCGGTCCGGCACGGTCGAAGGCGCCACCGGGCACCTCCGAGAAGATCCACCACAGCAGCGTCATCAGCAGGGCCGGCACCAGCAGCAGCATCGCCAGGGTGCGGTGGTCGTGGCGGATCTGCGCCAGCACCCGACCGGCCACCGCCAGCGTCACGCGGGGGCTCATGCCGCCTCACCTCCCACGATCGCGAGGAAGGCGTGCTCGATGTCGGGCGAGCCGGTGCGTGACCGGATCTCCTCGGGGCTGCCGTCGGCGATGATCGCCCCCTCCCGCATGAGGAGCAGGCGGTCGCACCGCTCGGCCTCGTCCATCACGTGGCTGGAGACGAAGACCGCCGACCCGGCATCGGCCAGGGTGTGGAAGAGGCCCCAGAGCTGGCGGCGCAGCACCGGGTCGAGGCCGACGGTGGGCTCGTCGAGGACCAGCAGGTCGGGGTCGCCGAGCAGCGCCACCGCCAGGCTGGCGCGCGAGCGCTGGCCACCGCTCAGGTCGCCGACGAGCTGGTCGGCGTGGTCGTCGAGCTCCACCGCCGCGACCGCCCGCTCGACGGCGTCGCGGCCGAGCCCGCGCACCCGCGCGAAGAAGGTGAGGTTGCCGGCGACGGTGAGGTCGTCGTACACGCTCGCCGCCTGGGTGTGGTAGCCGACCCGGTCGCGCAGCGGGGCGCTGCCGGCCGGCTGGTCGAAGACCTGCACGCTGCCGGACTCGACCACCTGCACCCCGACCAGGCACCGCATCAGGGTGGTCTTGCCGCACCCGCTCGGCCCGAGCAGTCCGGTGACCCCACCACCGATGCTGACGTCGAGCCCGTCGAGGACCCGCCGCCGTCCGCGCACCACCCGGAGCCCGCCGACCTCCACCGCGTTTTTCATCATACGTTGAATTATGCGCCCGCTCGGCCCTCAGGGCAAGGGTCCGGTCAGGTAGCGCTGCACGGTGGGGGCGTACGTCGCCACCAGCCGCTCCCGGGGCATCGAGGCCAGCGGCTCGACCCGCAGCACGTAGCGGAGCATCACGATGCCGATGACCTGGCTGGCCACCAACGGCATCCGGTGCTCGGGGCGGTCGAGCCCGAGGGCGCGTCCGACCGGCTCGATGACCACGGGCAGGAAGCCCTCCGCCAGGAGGCGGGCCCCGCCGGGCTCGAGCACCCCCCGCACGAACCCCACCAGCGTGGGCTGCAGGTCGGGGTCGTCCCAGGCCTCCAGGAGGGCACGCAGGAAGCGCTCGGCGGCACCCTCGGGCCCGGCGGCGATCACCGGGGCGAGCACCTGCCGCGGGTCGACGGGCAACTCCATCGCCGCCATGAACAGGTCGTCCTTGCTGCCGAAGTAGTGGTGGACCAGGGCGGCGTCGACACCCGCCTCACCGGCGATGCCCCGGATCGTCGCGCCGGCGACCCCGTGGCTGGCGAACTGCGACCGCGCGGCCGCGAGGATCGCTGCCCGGGTGTCCGGGGCACCGGGCCGGCGGCCGCGACGCGCTCCGGCCATCAGGCGCTCACCGCGAAGTGCTCGCGCGCGAACTCCAGGGACTCGCGCAGGTCGGTCTCCCGCTGCTCGCGGGTGGTCGCCTTGCGGGTGTTGATCTCGACGACGACGTCACCGGAGAAGCCGGAGTCGGCGACGTGGGTGAGGAACTCGGCGGCCCTCATGACCCCGCGACCGGGCACCAGGTGCTCGTCCTTGGCGGACCCGGTGCCGTCGGTCAGGTGGACGTGCGTCAGCCGCGACCCCATCCGCACGGCCATCTCGATCGGGTCGGAGGCGGCGATGGCGGCGTGGGAGAGGTCGATCGCCGTGTGGGCGTAGGGCTCGGTGGAGGGGTCCCAGCCCGGCGCGTACATCTCCATGCCCCGGCGGGAGGAGGCCCGCCACGGATACATGTTCTCGACGGCGAAGGCGATCCCGGTCGAGGCCTCGAGTGCCGCGATGCCGTCGACGAAGCCGGCGGCGTACTCGCGCTGCCAGCGGAACGGCGGGTGCACGACGACGACCTCGGCACCGACCGCCTCGGCCATCTCGGCCGAGCGCTCCAGCTTGCCCCACGGCTCGAGCCCCCAGACGCGCTGCGTGAACAGCAGGCACGGCGCGTGCACCGCCGAGATGGGGATCTCGTGGTGGTCCGACAGCTGCCGCACGGCCGAGACCTGCTGGCTCAGCGCGTCGATGCCGACCATGACCTCCACGGCGTCGTAGCCGAGCCGGCTCGCCCACGTGAAGGCGTGCGCAGAGGACTCGGGGTAGACCGAGGCCGTCGACAGTCCGATCCGCGTCACGGGGTCAGCGGCCGTTCGTGGCCCGGCTGATCGCGTCGATGCGCTCGAGGATGACGCCCTCCCGCAGCGCCCACGGGCAGATCTCGAGCTCCGGCAGGTCGAAGATCTCCATGACGGCGACCGCGACCAGGGCACCCGGGAGGATCTGGTGGGTCCGGCTCGGCGAGACGCCCGGGAGGTCCCGCAGCTCCTTCTCCGACATCGCCGCCAGCTTGGGGATCCAGTCGTTCATCTCCTCCAGCGGCAGCATCCGCGGCACCAGCATTCCCTCGCCCGCCGGCGCCGCCCCGCAGATCCGGGCGAGGGAGCGGAAGGTCTTCGACGTCGCCACCGCGTGGTCCGGCCGCCCCGAACGCAGCAGGTTGCCGGCGTCGTGGGCGATCTCGGCGCGGATCTTCTTGCGCAGGGCGCGGATCGTGTCCTCGTCGCGATCGCCGGAGAGGTGGTCGCGGGCGAGCCGCGCCGCCCCGAGCGGCAGCGACCAGGCGACGTCCGGTGCCTCGGCCGTGCCGGCCGCGATCTCCAGGGACCCACCACCGATGTCGAACACCGCCAGCCGGCCCGAGGACCAGCCGAACCACCGGCGTACGGCGAGGAAGGTCAGCCGGGCCTCGTCCTCGCCCGGCAGCACCGTGATGACCTGGCCGGTCCGGGTGCTCACCTCGTCGAGCAGCTCGTGGCTGTTGACGGCGTCGCGCACGGCCGAGGTCGCGAAGGCCAGCATCTCCTCGCAGCCCTTGTCCTCGGCCACCCGCTGCGCCTGACCCGTGAACTGGGCCAGGGCGTCGACGCCCTCGTCGCTGATGGCACCGTCCTCGTCGAGGTGCTCGGCGAGGCGCAGCGGCTCCTTGTAGGAGTAGGCCGGCAGCGGTGCCGCACCGTCGTGGGCGTCGACCACCAGGAGGTGGCCGGTGTTGGACCCGATGTCGAGCACGCCCAGACGCATGGGCCCAAACTACCTGCCGCGTAGTGTTGCTCCGTGCCCGAAGTGGACCTCGACTTCCCTCGCGCGTTCGTCGAGTTCGTCGACCCTGACGACGCCGACCAGGTGTTCCGTTGCGACCTGACCTGGTTGACCTCCGGCTACACCTGCATCTTCGGCCAGGGCTGCCCGGGCATCTACAGCACCTCGCCCGACACCGGCTGCTGCACGCTGGGGGCCCACTTCTCCGACACGGACGACCAGCGACGGGTGGCGGGCTTCGTCGCGGAGCTGACCCCCGAGCAGTGGCAGTTCCACCCCGGCCGCAGGGTGCGCAAGGGCGACTGGGTCGAGAAGGACGAGGACGGCGAGCCCAAGACCCGGACCCACGAGGTCGCGGGTCAGTCGGCCTGCGTCTTCCACAACCGCACCGACTTCCACGCCGGCGCGGGCTGCGCGCTGCACCTGCTGGCGCTCGAGCAGGGACGCAACCCGCTGGAGACCAAGCCGGACGTCTGCTGGCAGCTGCCCATCCGGCGCACCTTCCGCACCGTCGAGCGGCAGGACGAGACCTCCTACACCGAGGTGACGATCACCGAGTACGACCGCCGTGGCTGGGGCCCCGGCGGCCACGACCTCGACTGGTACTGCTCGGGCAACACCGAGGCCCACGTCGCCGTGGAGCCGCTCTACGTCACCAACGCCGCCGAGCTCACCGAGCTGATGGGGGCGCCGGCGTACGCCGAGCTCGTCCGGCTGTGCGAGGCGCACCTGCGGTCACGGTCCGCGCTGGCCCTCCACCCAGCCGATCCGCGCTGACTCTCGACATCAAGACAACTCGACCCCGCCGTCCCGGGCACCAGACGCAATGCTGACAATGAGAGGCATGCGCTTGGACCATCTCTCATTTGCAGCGGGACCTGATGGCCTTGCCAGCACTGCCCAGCGAATCGGGGGACTGCTCGGCACGGAGTTCAAGGACGGGGGCGTCCATCCGCGGTTCGGGACGCGGAACATGGTGCTCCCCCTCGCTGACCGCACCTACCTCGAGGTCGTCGAGGTCCTCGACCACCCGGCCTCCGACAAGGCGCCCTTCGGGCAGGCCGTGCGCGCCCGCTCGCAGCTCGGCGGCGGCTGGCTCGGCTGGGTCGTCTCCGTCGACGACATCGCGGCCGTCGAGACCCGGCTCGGACGCGAGTCCGCCAACGGCAACCGCCACCGGCCCGACGGGACCGAGCTGCGGTGGAAGCAGATCGGCGTCAACGGTCTGATCGCCGACCCGCAGCTGCCGTTCTTCGTCCAGTGGGACAGCCCGGCCGACCTGCACCCGAGCACGGGCGCCGACCCTGCGTACTCCCTCGCGTGCCTGGAGATCGCCGGCGACCCCCAGCGGGTCTCGGAGTGGCTCGGGGAGACCGTCGAGGCGCCCCTGGAGGACGTCAAGGTCGAGTGGGTCGCCCCGAACGGCACCCCCGGCATCATCGCCGCCCAGGTCCAGACGCCGCACGGGCTCGTCCGGATCTGACCGAGGAGGTCGCGACGGGCGCGCCCAGACCTCGACCGAGCCCCAACATCTGGCAGCACCCGGCGACGTACGAGGTCGAGAACCGGGCCCTCGACCGGGCCGGTGTCCTCGCGGACACGATGGCCTCCCTCGCGAGCTGGTCCGGCCGGGACGTCCTCGACATCGGCTGCGGCTCGGGGTTCCACCTGCCTCGCTTCGCGACGGTCGCGGCGCGGGTGACCGGGGTCGAGCCGCACCCGCCGCTGGTCGCCCTGGCCCGCCGACGCACCCGCCGGCTCGACAACGTGGAGGTGCTCGCGGGACAGGCGGAGGCACTGCCGCTGCCGGACCGCTCGGTCGACGTGGTCCACGCGCGCTGGGCCTACTTCTTCGGTCCCGGCTGCGAGCCGGGGCTCGCCGAGCTCGACCGGGTGGTGCGCCGGGGCGGCACGGCGTTCGTCATCGACAACGACCCGACCCGGTCCACCTTCGGCGGCTGGTTCCGCCGCGGCTTCCCCGCGGTGGACCCCACGGCCGTGGAGCGGTTCTGGTCGCGGCGCGGCTGGACCCGCCACCCCCTCGACCTCAGGTGGGAGTTCGACTCACGCGCCGACCTCGAGGCGGTGGTGCGGATCGAGCTGCCCACCGCCGTCGCCGAGGAGGTCCTCGCGACGTACGCCGGGACGTCGGTGGACTACGCCGTCAACCTCTGGGTCCGTCACTGGTGAGGCGTTCCTCGTGCAGCAGGCGACGGATCCGCCCCGTGACGAGATAGCTGGTCAGCCTGACCGCGCGGCTGTGGAAGTGCACGGTCGTGCCGTCGATGGTGCGATGCCACCGCGGGTCACCGCTGTCCGCCCGGCCGAACACCGCCGCCAGGCCGCACCGGCCGTCGAGTCCCACACCGTCGTGCTGCCGTCCTGTCGGGGCCATCGCCCACCTCCGCCGTCTCGTGGCTGGTTGCTTCCCGATCACGCTAGGTCCGCGCGGAGATCCGGTCGATGCTCACCCGGCTCGGCTTCGTACCCGTACGGATCAAGGTCCGACCCGGTCAGTCACACGCGGCGTAGTCTCGGTGTCGTGCTCGACGTGCTCACCGACGTCGTCGACGCCACGCGGACCACCGGCGTCGTCTTCGCCCACGTGCGGTTCCGGGTGCCGTGGGGCCTGGCCTGCGAGGCGGCGCCCGTCGCCGGCTTCCACGTCGTCGCCTCCGGCTCGTGCCTGCTGGTGCTCGAGTCGGGAGAGCAGGTCCGGCTGGGCTCCGGCGACATCGCCCTGGTCCCCCACGGCCACGGCCACGTGCTGACCGACCGCCCCGGGTCACCGGTCACGCCGCTGTCGGAGCTGATGGGGGACGCTGAGGCCGGGGAGCTCCGCTCCTTCCGGCTGGGGGGCGACGGCGGCGAGACCGTCCTGGTCTGCGGCGGCTACCTCTTCGACGCACGGGGCGGGCCCCATCCCTTGCTGGAGCTGCTGCCCCCGGTGATGCACCTCGAGTCCGGTGCGCTCGACGAGGCCACCCGCAGCCTGGTGCGCGTCCTCGCCGGCGAGGCCGCCGGACCAGGTCCCGGCTCGGCCACCGTGATGAACCGGGTCGCCGACGCGCTGCTCATCCACGTCGTGCGGGCCTGGGCGGCGACGCGGGACGGACGGGAGCTCGGCTGGCTCGCCGGGCTGCGCGACCCCGCGATCGGCGCCGCGATCCGGACGATCCACACCGAGCACCGCCACCCGCTGCCCGTCGAGGAGCTGGCCGCACGCGTCTCCCTGTCGCCCGCGACGTTCAAGCGGCGCTTCCGCGACCTCGTCGGGTCGCCGCCCGGGGCCTACCTCACCCGGGTCCGCCTCGACCAGGCGGCACGGCTGCTGCGCGACACCGACGACCCGGTCAGCACGATCGCCCGTGCGGTGGGCTACTCCACGGAACCCGCGTTCAGCCGCGCCTTCTCGCGCCGTCACGGTCTGGCTCCGGGACGGTGGCGGGCAGAGCTGCGGGCCGCTCCTCCTGCCTCGCCGTTCGCCGTGACGCACCACGGCCGGTGAGTCAGGTCGTCCCGCGGACGACCAGCTCCGGCTCGAGCAGCACGCCGCCACGGCGTACGGGCGGGTGACCGAGCAGGCCCTCCAGGGCACGCACGATCTCGACCGCCACGTCCTCGAGCGGCTGCCGGACCGAGGTCAGGCCGGGCGGGACGGTCTGGGCGACCTGCGAGTCGTCGAAGCCGACCACCGCCACGTCACGCCCCGCCACCAGCCCTCGCTCGGCGAGGGTGTGCATGACCCCGACCGCCAGGGTGTCCGAGGCGCACACGAACCCGGTCGGACGCGCCTCCTCCAGCAGGTGTGCGCTGGCCTCGCGACCGCTGTTGACGGTGTCCTCGGAGCGGGAGGCCAGGCCCGTGGTCGACAGGCCGCGCGAACGCATCGCCCGGGTCCAGCCGGCGCGGCGGTCCTCGCCGATCACCTGGTCCTTGTGCCAGCCCAGCCAGGCGATCCGTTCATGCCCCTTCTCGAGCAGGTGGGTCGTCGCGATCTCGGCGCCAGCCGCGCCGTCGACGTCGACCCAGGGGTGGGCGGCGTCGGGGTTGTCCCAAGGCCTGCCGAAGGCCACGAACGGCGCACGGCGGGCCTCCAGCCAGGCCGCCTGCGGGTTGCCGAGGTAGGTGTCGGTGGCGACGAAGGCGTCGACCGCGGTGGAGCGCAGCAGCGCGTCGTAGCCAGCGGTGGGGTCCTCGAGGTCGCCGGGGAAGAGCAGGACGTGGTAGCCGGCCGCGCTGGAGGTCTCGACGAGCGAGTGCACGAACCGGTCCATGGTGGCGTTGGCGGTGCCCTCCTGCGCGGGGGCGAACCGCAACCCGATGAGGTGGCTCGCCCGGGTGCGCAGGTTGCGGGCGGCGCGGTTGGGCGAGTAGCCCAGCTCGTCGATCGCCTCGAGCACGCGGCTGAGGGTGTCGGCACGCAGCAGGTCGGGGTTGTTGACGGCGTTCGACACCGTCTGCCGCGAGACACCCGCCAGCTCGGCCACGTCGGCCAGCGTCGGCGGGGTCGTGGGCACGTATCCCGAGGTACGCGTCATGGGAGCCCCCTTGATCGTTCCAACCACACCATACCGGCCGATGTCGGTGTCGTGACCTAGCGTCTGCCCCATGCCGAAGAGCCCCGCCCGCACCCGCCCGGCCTACCGCTGCAGCGAGTGCGGCTGGGAGACCGCCAAGTGGGTGGGCCGCTGCGGCGAGTGCCAGGCCTGGGGCTCGGTCGCCGAAGCCGCGGCTGCACCCACCACCCGGGCCACCGCCTCGGCGGTGACGGCGCCCGCGGTGCCGATCGGCCAGGTCCCGGTCGAAGCATCGGCGTTCCGCAGCAGCGGGGTCCCCGAGCTCGACCGCGTGCTGGGGGGCGGGCTGGTCCCGGGCGCGGCGATCCTCATGGCCGGCGAGCCGGGCGTCGGCAAGAGCACCCTGCTGCTCGAGGTGGCCGCCCAGACCGCGCGCTACCAGCGTCGCACCCTCTACGTCACCGGCGAGGAGTCCGCTTCCCAGGTGCGGCTGCGAGCCGACCGCACCGGCGGTGTGCACGACGAGCTCTACCTCGCGGCCGAGACCGACCTCGGCGCGGTGCTGACCCACATCGAGCAGGTGCGGCCCGAACTGCTGGTGGTCGACTCCGTGCAGACGATCGGCGCCAGCGGCGTCGACGGGGTCCCCGGCGGCGTCACCCAGGTCAAGGAAGTGGCGGCGGCGCTGATCCGGGTCGCCAAGACCCGCAACATCACCACGCTGATCGTGGGCCACGTGACCAAGGACGGCACCATCGCCGGCCCGCGCGTGCTCGAGCACGTGGTCGACGTGGTCCTCGGCTTCGAGGGTGACCGCAACTCGCGGTTCCGGATGGTCCGCGCGCTCAAGAACCGGTTCGGCCCCGTCGACGAGGTGGGCTGCTTCGACCTCTCGGCGGAGGGCATCGTGGCCGTCACCGACCCGACCGGGCTCTTCGTGGAGCAGCACGCCCAGCAGGTCCCGGGCACCTGCGTGGCGGTGACGATGGAGGGGCGGCGACCGCTGCTGGCCGAGGTGCAGGCGCTGGTGACCCCGACGGCCGCCGAGCGCCCCCGGCGTACCACCAGCGGGCTCGACGGCTCGCGGATGGCGATGGTGCTGGCGGTGCTGCAGCAGCACGGCGGGATCCGGCTGCAGAGCCACGACGTCTTCGCCTCGACCGTCGGGGGCGTGCGGCTCACCGAGCCGGCGACCGACCTGGCCCTCGCCCTCGCCCTCGCCTCGGCATCGGCCGACCGGCCCGCGCCGCGGGGGGTGGTGGCGATGGGCGAGCTCGGGCTCGCGGGCGAGCTCCGCAAGGTGCGCGACCTGCCGCAGCGGATCTCCGAGGCGGCGCGGCTGGGCTTCCAGGTGGCCGTCGTCCCCGGTCGGCACCAGGGGCCCTCGGGCCAGGACCGGCAGGTCGACGGCATGCGGGTGATCGAGGTCCCCGACATCGCCACCTGCCTGCGGCTCCTCTCGCTGATCAAGGAGCGGGAGCGATGACGAACGATCCCCGCGTGGGGCTCACGATCTCCTAGACTGCCAACCGGATGCCGGTCCCACCCCGAGGGACCACACGAGGGAGGCCCAGGTGTCTGGCACGGTTCGCACCGACGAGCAGCTCCGGCTGCGCGCGACCCTGGCGTCGATCGCGCCCGGCACCGCGCTGCGCGACGGCCTCGAGCGCATCCTCCGGGGTCGCACCGGCGCGCTGATCGTTCTGGGCCACGACCGGGCCGTCGACGCCATCTGCACCGGCGGCTTCACCCTCGACGTGCCGTTCACCGCCACCGGGCTGCGCGAGCTGGCCAAGATGGACGGCGCGATCGTCGTCGACGGCGACGTCACCCAGATCATCCGCGCTGCCACCCACCTCATGCCCGACCACACCATCCCGTCGGAGGAGACCGGCACCCGCCACCGCACGGCCGACCGTGTCGCGAGGCAGACCGGGTTCCCGGTGATCTCGGTGTCTCAGTCGATGCAGATCATCGCGGCGTACGTCGGCGAGACCCGGCACGTGCTGGAGGACTCCGGCCAGATCCTGTCGCGCGCCAACCAGGCCCTCGCCACCCTCGAGCGCTACAAGCTGCGGCTCGACGAGGTCAGCAGCACCCTCTCCGCGCTGGAGATCGAGGACCTCGTGACGGTCCGTGACGTCGCCGTGGTCGCACAGCGGCTGGAGATGGTGACGCGGATCGCCCGCGAGATCGAGGACTACGTGCTCGAGCTCGGCACCGACGGCCGGCTGCTGTCGCTGCAGCTCGAGGAGCTCGTCACCGGGGTCGACATGGAGCGGGAGCTGGTCGTGCGCGACTACCTGCCGGCGGCCCGGGGCAGCCAGGATCCCGACCACTACCTCGCCCAGCTCGAGGCGCTCTCGCCGACCGAGCTGGTCGACCCGGCTGCTGCCGCCCGTGCCCTGGGTCTCGGCACCGGCGAGCACCTCGACGGCGCGGTGGCCCCCCGCGGCTACCGGTTGCTGGCCAAGGTCCCGCGGCTGCCGCAGTCGGTCGTGGTCAGGCTGGTCGACCACTTCGGCAACCTGCAGAAGCTGCTCTCGGCGGGGATCGAGGACCTGCAGACCGTCGACGGGGTCGGCGAGCTGCGCGCCCGCAGCGTCCGCGAGGGTCTCTCCCGCCTGGCCGAGTCCACGATCCTCGAGCGGTACGTCTGAGGCCAGCGGCCTCCGAGCTTGCTCGGAGGGCGCGTCGGCGAGATCAGTCGCCCTGGCCCCGCCGGTCGCGGGCCCGCTGCTTCTTGCCCTTGTCCGACTTCGGCTTCACGACCTCGGTGACCACGTCGGGTCGTGGGGTGGTGACCTCGAAGTGCAGGTCGGCGGGCTCGCCCGCGAGGGCGGCGGCCTTGACGAAGTACCACCCCGGGAGCGCCCAGGCGGTGTTGCGGGTGCACCCCTCGTCGGAGCGCCGGGCAGACCAGGTGACCTCGACCTCGGTGCTGACGCTGTTGCGCACGACGACGTCCTCGCGGGGAACGGCGCGGGGGCAGTCGAGGCTGGACCAGATGTCGTCCTTGCCCGAGGTGATCTTGACGGTGACCGACTGCGGTGACACCTGCCAGGTGCAGGCCTCGGCCGCGATGGTGCGCAGCTCGAGGACGATCGTGATCGGGCTGCCGCCGACCGCATCGTCCAGGGTCGGCGTGACGGCGATGTCGCTGTCGACGCACTCTCCGTCGGGCGGGGGCAGCTTGGGCTCGCGGTCCTTCTTGTTCTTCTTGTTCTTCTGCTTGCGGCGTTTGTCCCGCTGCTTGCCGTCCTTCTCGTCGGTCGGCGCCACGGCGGCAGCACTCGGTCCCGCTGTGGGAGCGGGCTCGCTCGGCTCGGCCGCCACCTGAGCGGCCCGGTCGGGGCCCTCGGGACTGCTGCCCGTCGCGAGCCGCACCAGCTGGGTGCTGCCGAGCACGAGGCCGGCCAGGGCGAGGAGGACGACCGTGCGCCGGAACCAGTAGACACGGGCCGGCAGCGGTCCCCGGGTCATGGTGGTCATGGCTCCACGTTAGGCAGCGGCGGCGCCGCCGCCGGGGAGCCACGCGGGGGGCGCTAGTTTCGAGCGCGATGGACGATCTGCACGCGCCGCTGCTGCGGTGGTACGACGAGCATGCGCGGGAGCTGCCCTGGCGCGGGCCCTCGGCGACCCCGTGGTCGATCATGGTGTCGGAGTACATGCTCCAGCAGACGCCGGTCGCCCGGGTGCTGCCGGTGCACGAGGCGTGGCTCGACCGGTGGCCGACCCCGGCCGACCTCGCCGCCGACTCCACCGGCGAGGCGGTCCGCATGTGGGGCCGGCTCGGCTACCCGCGCCGGGCGTTGCGGCTCCACGCTGCCGCGACCGCGATCGTCGAGCGCCACGACGGCGAGGTGCCAGCCAGCCTCGAGGAGCTGCGGTCGCTGCAGGGCGTGGGCGACTACACCGCAGCCGCGATCGCGGTCTTCGCGTTCGGCCGACGGCACGCCGTGCTGGACACCAACGTGCGGCGAGTGCTCGCGCGGCTGCGCGCCGGCGTGGAGCTGCCACCGGTGTCGGTGACTGCCGCGGAGCGACAGCGAGCCGACGACCTGCTGCCCCCGGACGACGCCGCGGCCGCCACGTGGTCGATCGGTCTCATGGAGCTCGGGGCGCTCGTCTGCACGGCCCGGCGCCCACGGTGCGACCAGTGCCCCGTCGCCGGGGCCTGCGCGTGGCGGGCGGCCGGCTACCCGGCGTACGACGGGCCGCCACGGCCGGGGCAGGCCTGGGCCGGCACCGACCGGCAGTGCCGGGGGCGGTTGCTGGGTGTGGTGCGCGACGCCGACGGGCCGGTGCATGCGAGCGCGCTCGACCTCGCGTGGAGCGAGGCCGAGCAGCGCTCACGGTGCCTGGCGGCGCTCGTCGCGGACGGACTGCTCGCCCGCGACGGCGACGCCTACCGGCTGCCCTGAGGTCGGCCGGTCAGGACTTCGGGACGTCGGACCCGCTGTCGGAGTCGTCAGGACCCTCGTCGGGCTCGGCGCCGGCCTCGACGTCGGCCGTCTCGAAGGGCGGCAGGTCGGGCAGGTCGCCCATCTTCTGCCCCTCGAAGGTGAAGGTCGCCGTGGCGCCCTCCCCCTCGACGTCGACGAGCACGATCTGACCGGGCCCGACCTCGCCGTAGAGCATCTTCTCGGCGAGCACGTCCTCGACCTCGCGCTGCACGGTGCGGCGCAGGGGACGGGCACCCAGCACGGGGTCGAAGCCCCGTTCCGCCAGCAGGTTCTTGGCGTTCTGGGTGAGCTCGATCTTCATGTCGCGGTCCTTCAGCCGGGTCTCGACCGCGCCGATCATGTTGTCCACCATCGAGATGATCTGCTCCTGCGACAGCGGCGGGAACACGATGACCTCGTCGACACGGTTGAGGAACTCGGGACGGAAGTGCTGCTTGAGCTCCTCCTGCACCTTGTTCTTCATCCGCTCGTAGGACCCCGCGGCGTCCCCGGACTGCTGGAAGCCGAGGTTGACGCCCTTCGCGATGTCGCGGGTGCCGAGGTTGGTGGTCATGATGATGACGGTGTTCTTGAAGTCGACAACCCGGCCCTGCGAGTCGGTCAGCCGACCCTCCTCCAGGATCTGGAGCAGGCTGTTGAAGATGTCGGGGTGCGCCTTCTCGACCTCGTCGAAGAGCACGACCGAGAACGGCTTGCGGCGCACCTTCTCGGTGAGCTGGCCCCCCTCCTCGTAGCCGACGTAGCCCGGGGGCGAGCCGAAGAGCCGCGAGACGGTGTGCTTCTCGCTGAACTCGCTCATGTCGAGCTGGATCAGCGCGTCCTCGTCGCCGAAGAGGAACTCGGCGAGCGACTTCGACAACCACGTCTTCCCGACGCCGGAGGGGCCGGCGAAGATGAACGACCCACCGGGACGCTTGGGGTCCTTCAGGCCGGCGCGGGTACGCCGGATGGCGCGGCTGAGCGCCTTCACGGCCTCTTCCTGGCCGATGACGCGCTTGTGGAGCTCGTCCTCCATCTTGAGCAGCCGGCTCGACTCCTCCTCCGACAGCTTCACGATCGGGATGCCGGTCGCCACGGCGAGCACCTCGGCGATCAGCTCCTCGTCGACCTCGGCGACCTCGTCCATGTCGCCGGCACGCCACTGCTTCTCGCGCTCGGACCGGCGGGCGATGAGCTGCTTCTCCTCGTCGCGCAGCCGGGCGGCGGCCTCGAAGTCCTGCCCGTCGATCGCGCCCTCCTTGCGCTGGCGGACCTCGGCGATCTGCTCGTCGAACTCGCGCAGGTCGGCCGGCGCCGTCATCCGCCGGATCCGCAGCCGCGACCCGGCCTCGTCGATGAGGTCGATGGCCTTGTCGGGCAGGAACCGGTCGGAGATGTAGCGGTCGGCGAGGGTCGCCGCGCTCACCAGGGCCTCGTCGGTGATGGTGACGCGGTGGTGGGCCTCGTAACGGTCACGCAGGCCCTTGAGCATCTCGATGGTGTGCGCGATCGAGGGCTCGGCGACCTGGATCGGCTGGAACCGGCGCTCGAGGGCGGCGTCCTTCTCGAGGTACTTGCGGTACTCGTCGAGCGTCGTGGCGCCGATGGTCTGGAGCTCACCGCGGGCCAGCATCGGCTTGAGGATGCTGGCGGCGTCGATGGCTCCCTCGGCCGCACCGGCGCCGACCAGCGTGTGGATCTCGTCGATGAAGAGCACGATGTCGCCGCGGGTGCGGATCTCCTTGAGCACCTTCTTGAGGCGCTCCT